>NZ_CP016286.1:4413433-4724366 GCF_001679785.1 Rhizobium leguminosarum | reverse complement strand
CCAAGGCGATCGGCATCCTGACCGTCGTTGCCGGCGTGCATCTCGCCAATGTGCCGCTGCTGCTGATCGGCACGATTTTCACCGGCGCCGGTTTCGGCACCAATTTCCTCGGTTCGATCGGCACCATTATGCCGCTCGCCAAACCGGACGAGCGGGCCGGACTGCTGTCGGCCTTCTACGTCCAGAGCTACCTCGCCTTCAGCCTGCCGGCGATCCTGGCCGGGTTCCTGGCAAAGTCGGCCGGTTACGCATTGACGACGGATATCTATGCGACGGCGATCCTGCTTTTGATGGGCGTCGGATTGGTGAGCATTCGCGCCGACCGGCGGAAGGTCGCGGGGAGTGCTGCCTGACACTTCACGGCTTGAGATCGAGCAGCGCCCGGCCGCTGCCATCCATGGCGAAGGGCACCGAGGCGTGCTGGTGGGCAACCAGCCAGCGGCCATCCTGCTTGACGAGGCCGAGGGTCTGGCGGAACCACAGATCGACGGCTGCGCCGTCGGTCTTGGTCCCGGTCATGCGCGTGAGGCCGCTCCAGAAAGCCACATCCTCACCAACCGTCAGCCTGGCATCGCGCACATCGCCGCCGATCGGGCCTTCCCAGGTATCGAACCAGGCCTGCAGGCCCGCCTCGTCCTTGCCGTAGTAGACCAGCGGCGGCGCCAGCGAAAATTCGATCTCATCCTCGGTCTCGTAGGAAAGCGCATCCTTGGCGTTTTTTTCGCCCAACGCCTTGGCGCGCATCATCAGCATGGCGATGATCGCCTCTTCCTCGATCCTGGCATTCGCTTCGTCTTTCACGATCGTTCTCCTTCTGCGTTATGGACAGAGGACGAAGGGGAGGACGAGGATCCGACATCGACTTCGAGCTGAGCATGATGTCGTCCGAAAACCGCTCACACTTTTCGGCATCATGCTCTAGAGATAACTCGTCACCGTCGGCTCGTTCCACCAGGCATCGTGCCTGCCGTCGGAGTAACGGACCGGCAGTGCTGCCAGTTCCTCAGGGGTGATATCGTCGAGGCAGGCGATGTTGATCGAGACGTATGCGCCGCCGATCGCTTCGACATAACCGTCGCCGAAGGCCGGCACACCGCAGGTGCGGCAGAAGCGGTGATGACCGCTCATGGTATTGAACTGGTAGTCGGACATTTCCGCCTGGTCGCACATCAGCCGGAAATCCTCCGGCTTGACGTTGGCGCCCCAATAGCGGCGCTTGGCGCAGATCGAACAATTGCAGCGGCCGGTACCCTCCTCGAGGTCCATATCCACCTCATAATGCACTTTGCCGCAATGGCAGCTTCCCTTGTAAGTTTTCTTCATGGCGCTCTCCTCCCTCGGCGTTGCCTTCAGTATCCAGATATGACAATATGTTGTCATTATGGATGAAATACAAAATAGACAACATGTTGTCAAACAAAATCGACCGGAGCGGACGATGGAGGGGGATGCCTTTTCCGCTTTCGCAATCACCGCCCTTCGCCTCGCCGGTCATCTGACGGCGGCGGGCGACCAGTTGGCAAAGCCGGCGGGACAGACGAGCGCCCGCTGGCAGGTGCTGGCCGCGGCACGGCGCGGCGGCATGTCGGTGGCGCAGATCGCCCGCGCGCTCGGCCTCGCCCGCCAGGGCGTGCAGCGGCTTGCGGACGTGCTGGAGGGTGAAGGCCTGATCGCCTATGCCGACAACCCGCAGCACCAGCGCGCCAAGCTGGTGCGGCTGACGGAAGAAGGGGCCGCGCGGCTCGGTGTCATCGAGATCGCGCAAGCCGGTTGGGCCGACGAGCTCGGCGCTGCGTTCACGTCAGCCGAACTCGATGCGGCACGGGCGGTGATGGCGCGGGTTATGGAGATGCTGGAGGGTGGCGAGGCGGCAGGCGGTTGAAGGGCTTTGCTGTCTTGCGGGACTTGTTGTCGCCAGCGCCAAATTCAGTTTGGCGGTGCGAAAGATTCTTTAAGGTCGTGCCGTGAGCGCCCCCCTCTGCCCTGCCGGGCATCTCCCCCACAGGTGGGGAGATTGGCAAGAAGCTGTCCGACCCGGATAGATAGGTAACAGAACGGACCGTTTACATAGGTGACAGTTCTCTGACAGCCGGGAGGACCCGGCGATGGTTTGGAGAGAGACTGGCATCATGGACGAGCGGCTGCGCTTTGTTGGGGAATGTCTTGCGGGCGAGGAGACGATGACGGCGCTGTGTGCTGCCTACGGGATATCGCGCAAGACGGGCTACAAATGGTTGGAGCGGTATCGGGCGCTCGGGCCTGCGGGGCTTATCGACCTGCCGCGGGCGCCGCTTGAGCACGGGCGGGCAACGGCGGCGGAGCTGGTGGCGCGGATCGTGGCGGAGAAGGAGGCGAATCCGCAGTGGGGGCCGAAGAAGGTGCTGGCGCGGCTGAAGCGGTCGGCGCCGCAGCTTTGCTGGCCGGCGGCCTCGACGATAGGCGAGATCCTGAAGCGCCACGGGCTGGTCGGGCGCCGGCGGCATCGCTGGCGGGCGGCTGGTTGCGGCCCGTTCGCACCGGCCAACGGGCCCAATGCGGTGTGGAGCGCCGATTACAAGGGCTGGTTCCGGACCCGCGATGGGCGGCGCTGCGAGCCACTGACGGTGATGGATACGGCGAGCCGCTTTCTGCTGGCGCTGCAAGCCTGCGCGACGCCGGCCGAGGCAGAGGCCTGGCCGGTGTTCGAGCGGCTGTTTGCCGAGCACGGACTGCCGGAGCGCTTTCGCAGCGACAACGGTTCGCCCTTCGCGGCGATTGGCGTCACCGGGCTGACGACGCTTGCTGTGCGGTTCATCAAGCTCGGCATCGGCCTGGAGCGCATCCAGCCGGGCAAACCGCAGCAGAACGGCCGCCACGAACGCTTCCATCTGACGATGCTGCCGCTGGCCATGGCGCCGGAGGTCGACCATGCCGCGCAGCAGGCGGTCTTTGACGCATTTCGCCAGAATTACAACGCCGAGCGTCCACACGAGGCGCTCGCTATGGACGTGCCTGCTGATCATTACCGACCGTCACTGCGGCGCCTGCCCGACCGCCTGCCTGAACCGGACTATCCGGCCGAGGCGGCGGTGCGCCGGGTGCGCTCCAATGGCGAGATCAAATGGAACGGCGACCTCGTCTATGTCGCAGCAGCGCTGGCCGGCGAGGTCGTGGCGATCGAGGAGAATGAAGCGGGCATCTGGACGCTACGCTTCCATGCCCATCCGCTCGGCATCATCGACAGGAAGACCAAGCGGCTTGTCCGCCCCAGCGCCCTGCAACCCCGACCAGCCGGCGCAGGGGCGGACACTGGTTTACAAGGGGGAGAACTGTAACCCATCTATCCGGTTCAATCTGTTACCCATCTATCGGCTGGACAAAGCCATGCCTCACCCTCAATTTACGATTCATATGACGGCCAGTTGTTTGGGAAAACCATCGCGCCCATCCAATCTCCTTCCTTGTGGGGGAGATGCCCGGCAGGGCAGAGGGGGGTGTCGCGGACGCATTTCTCGGGAAAGGGCACGGCATCAGCCAACCAGATACAAAAAAAGGCCGGGTGAACCCGACCTTCCCTGCTATCTCAACGAACCGTGCCAGTACATCCGTGGTCACGATCCGGAGATGATATTTAGAGCCTTGAAGACTCAGGCCGCCTGGAGGCGGTCTGCCGACATCTTGCCGGACTTGTTGTCGCGGACGAGCTCGTAAGACAGCTTCTGGCCATCCTTGAGATCGCGCATGCCAGCGCGTTCAACGGCGGAGATGTGGACGAAAACGTCGGCTGCGCCGTCATCCGGCTGAATGAAGCCGAAGCCCTTGGTTGCGTTGAACCACTTTACGGTACCAGTGCTCATGACGATATCCTTTTCGAATCGTTCATAGAAGAATGCAGCTCGGATAAATGTCGAGCGGCGATGAAAACCGATTTTGGAGGAAGTTCGCCAGGAACGACACGAGGCCGTTTCAAAGTTCATCTAGCAAGATCGATGCGCGGATATGTAATCGGAAATTGTGTCCGTGACAAGGCCGCGGCTCGGGAAATCGGTGACGTTTCAGACACCGCGGACAGATCTTTGCCTGCCGCGTAGCGCGGAAAACCGAGGGCGAAATTTTTGCAGAAGCTGAAATACCGTCTATTCGGCCTGCGCCAACCTGGTGATCGCCTTGCCGAGGCGGGCGACCCGCACTTCCGGGGTGGTAGCCTTCAGGAGCGGCAGGACGATTGCATATTGGCCGGTCTTGTCGAGCCGCGCAAAGGCAGCGCCGGCGGCAACGTTCTCAGCGAGCGCCGCCGCCAGATCGTCCGGCAGGCCGGCATCGCGTTGCGGAGCGTAGGCGACAGCCCATCGTCCGTCGGCTTTGGCGGCAGCGACTTCGGCAAGGCCCGCGGGCCGCATGCGCCCGGTTGCTGCGAGTGCTGCGACACGATCGACATTGAGCTTGGACCACGGACTTTTGGCGCGCCGGGGCGAATAACGCTGCAGGTAGGAATGCGCGTCAAACCCCTTGCGCTGGCTGTCAATCCAGCCGTAACAGAGCGCCACATCCAGCGCCTCATCGATGGTGATGAGAGTTCGTTTCGGATTTTTCTTACCGATCTTCAGCCAGGCGCCGGTCGACGCCGCGTGATGCAGGCAGAGCCAGGATTCCCACTCCATCGGATCGGCAAAGGCGAGGATGTCGGTTGACGGTTGCATGGGCGGTCCGATCCGGGTGACAGCGAGGCGTGGGTTGCTTGCGGTTCAGATTGCCATCGCCACCTGCCCATTCAACGTTTGAACCCCGGCAAGAGCTGCAGCTTTAAAGGCGGCCTAAGCCGCCTTCCCAACCTTCGCATAGGGGTCGAACCGGCCGTAGAACGTCTCGCCCCTGGCGGCCATGTCCTTCAGCAGCGGCGTCGGGTTGAAGTGGTTTCCGTAAGCAGCAGCTAACTTTTCCGCCAATTCCACGAAAGCCTTCGCGCCCATCCCGTCGATATAGCTCAGCGCGCCGCCGGTATAGGGCGCGAAGCCAAAGCCCAGGATCGAACCGACATCCGCCTCGCGCGGATCGGTGACGATGCCCTCCTCCACAGTGCGGGCGGCTTCCAGCGCGATGGTGACGAGGAAACGTTGCTTCAGGACATTAACGTCAACCTCGTCCGCCTGCTTCTGCGGGTAGAGGGTCTTGAGGTCGGGCCAGAGGGACTTCTTCGCTGGTTTCGGTGGATAGTCATAGAAGCCCTTGGAATTCTTGCGGCCGAAACGGCCCTCCTTTTCCACCATGCGGGAGATGAGTTCCATATGCCTGGGGTCGATGGCTTTTTCGCCGAGATCGGCGACCGTCGCCTTGAGGATCTTCAGCGAGAGGTCGATGGCGACCTCATCGTTCAGCGCCAACGGTCCCACGGGCATGCCGGCCATCTTGGCGGCATTCTCGATCATGACAGGCGGCACACCCTCGATCAGCATGTCGTAGCTTTCCGACATGTAGCGCAGCACGCAGCGATTGACGAAGAAGCCGCGGGTGTCGTTGACGACGATCGGCGTCTTCCTGATGGCCGCGACATAATCAAGAGCAACGGCCAGCGCCCTGTCGCCGGTGTCGTTTCCGACGATGACCTCGGTCAGCATCATCTTCTCGACAGGCGAGAAGAAGTGGATGCCGATGAAATCGGCGGGGCGTTTCGAATTCCTGGCGAGACCTGAGATCGGCAGGGTCGAGGTATTGGAGGCGAAGATCGCACCTTCCGGCAGCACGGCTTCGACCGCCTCGATGACCGCTTTCTTCACCTCGCGATCCTCGAACACCGCCTCGATGACGAGATCGGCATTGGCGAGGTCGGCATAGTCTGCCGAGGGTGTGATGCGGGAGAGCAATGCAGCAGCCTCATCTTGCGTAAGACGTCCCTTACCGACGGAATCCTTGACCAGGCCTTCCGAGACTGTCTTGCCCTTGGTCGCCGCTTCGATGTCGCGATCAATCAGCGTCACCGGGATGCCGGCGGCAGCCGTGACATAGGCGATCGAGGCGCCCATGAAGCCGGCGCCGACGACGCCGACATGTTTCAGCTCGGTCTTCGCGTGACCTGCCGGGCGGCGGGCGCCCTTGCCGAGCTCCTGCATGGAGATGAACAGCGAGCGGATCATCGAGAAGGCTTCGCGGGTCTGCAGCACCTCGGTGAAATAACGCTGCTCGATCTTCAGGCCGGTGTCGAAAGGCACCTGCAGGCCTTCGTAGACGCATTTCAGGATGGCAAGCGCTGCCGGGTAATTGCCCGATGTTTCCCTGCGCAGGATCGCCGGGGCTGCCGGCCAGAGCTGGGCGGAGGCCGGCGTCCAGATGCCGCCGCCCGGCGCCTTGAAGCCCTTCTCATCCCAGGGGGCGACCGGCTTCAGGCCATCCTTGATCATCTGCTTGGCGGCCGGGATAAGCTGATCCGGCTCGACCACCTGATGCACGAGGTTCATCGCCTTGGCGCGGAAGCCGGTCAGCGACTGGCCGGTGGTCATCATCTGCAGCGCATCCTGGGCGTTTGCCAGCCGTGGTACACGCTGCGTGCCGCCGGCGCCGGGGAAGATACCGACCTTGACTTCGGGCAGCGCGATCTTGACGCTCTTGGCATTGGAGGCGACGCGGCCGTGGCAGGCGAGCGATAGTTCGAAAGCGCCGCCCATGCAGGTGCCGTTGATGGCGGACACCCAGGGCTTGCCCGATGTTTCGAGCTTGCGGAACAGGCCGCTCATGCGGCCGACCAGACCGAAGAGGTTCTGCACGGCCGTCTCGGGGCTCTTTGCCTTCTCCTCCTGGTAGGAACTGAACATCGACTTGATCATCGACAGATCGGCGCCGCCGGAGAAGGAGGATTTACCCGAGGTGAAAACGGCGCCCTTGACGGCCGCATCGGCGGTCGTGGCGTCGATGATCGCGTCGAGTTCGGCCATCACCTCGGCAGTAAAGACGTTCATCGATTTGCCGGGCATGTCCCAGGTGACGAGAGTGATGCCGTCGGCGTCGGTTTCGAGCGTGAAATTGGTGTAGGTCATTGGGTTTCCTCCCCGATCAGGCCGGCAAATGGCTGCGCTGCGCGTCTAAGGTCTTCGTCTTTTCGGTGACGACATCGCCGGTATGCTTGGTCTGCGACGGCTCGAAAAGCACGATCCAGCATTCCTCCTCAGCAACCGGATTATGCTCGACACCCTTCGGCACGACATGAAAATCACCGGCCTTCAGATGCACATGCGGGCGGTCACGATATTCGATGGTCAGCGACCCCTTCCAGATGAGGAAAAGCTCGTCCTCGTCGCGGTGGGAATGCCAAGTGAGCTGGCCCTTAACCTTGGCGAGCTTGACGCTCTGGCCGTTGAGATCGGCGATGACGCGGGGCGACCAGTGTTCGGTGACCGCGGCATATTCGGTTTCGATCGTGCCGGTGTTGAAGCCCATCGTCAGACCCTCTCGATAACCGTTGCCGTGCCCATGCCGGCGCCGATGCAGAGCGTCACCAGCGCGGTGTTGAGGTCGCGGCGTTCAAGTTCGTCGAGCACAGTGCCGAGGATCATCGCGCCGGTGGCGCCGAGTGGATGGCCCATGGCGATGGCGCCGCCATTGACGTTGATCCTGTCATGGTCGATGTCGAAGGCCTGCATGTAGCGCAGCACCACGGCAGCGAAGGCCTCGTTGAGTTCGAAGAGATCGATGTCGGCAAGGCCCATGCCTGATCGTTTCAACAGTTTCTCGGTGACGTCGACGGGCCCGGTCAGCATCAGGGCCGGATCGGAGCCGATATTGGCGAAAGCCTTGATGCGGGCGCGCGGCTTCTTGCCCATGCTCTCACCGCCGGCCTTCGAGCCGAGCAGAACGACGCTGGCGCCATCGACGATGCCGGAGGAATTGCCGGCATGATGGACATAGTTGATGCGCTCGATCTCAGGATGGGCCTGGATGCCGACGGCCTCGAAGCCGCCCATCTCGCCCGGCATCTGGAAGGACGGATTGAGGGAGGCGAGCGCCTGCATATCGGTGCCGGGGCGCATATGCTCGTCCTTTGCCAGGATCGTCAGGCCGTTCTGGTCCTTGACCGGGATGACCGACTTGTCGAACCAGCCCTTTTCCCAGGCATGGGCGGCACGCTTCTGGCTCTCGACCGCGTAAGCGTCGACATCGGTTCTGCTGAAGCCGTATTTGGTGGCGATCAGATCGGCCGAGACGCCCTGCGGCATGAAATAGGCCGGGAAATTCACGGAAGGGTCCATGAACCAGGCGCCGCCGGACATGCCGAGGCCGACGCGGGACATGCTTTCGACACCGCCCGCGATGACAATGTCGTCGGCCCCTTGCGCGATCTTGCCGGCACCGAAATTGACGGCATCGAGGCCGGAGGCGCAGAAGCGGGAGATCTGCATGCCGGGCGCCTTCGTGGAGTAACCGGCTTCGAAGGCGGCGGCCTTGGGGATGACGGCGCCGGCATCCATGACCGGATCGACGCAGCCCATGATGATGTCGTCGACCGTTTCCGTATCGAGCCCATTGCGATCGCGGATCGCCTCCAGCGTCTTTGCCGCGAGGCGGACGGAAGGCACTTCATGCAGGGCACCATCCTTCTTGCCGCGGCCGCGCGGCGTACGCACGTGGTCGTAAATGAAAACCTCGGTCATTGTCTCATCTCCCTGGCGGCAATCTATCTTGCCTCAAATCTTGGAAGGAGGAGATAAGACCCCTCCCCAGCCCTCCCCACAAGGGGGAGGGAGAACCGGCTCAAAACGCTTCGGCGGCCAGTTCCATCATCGTGTCGGCGCCGGCTTCGATGCGGGCCTTGCGAAGCGCGGTTTCCGGCATCAGGCGTTCCATGAAGAAGCGGGCGGTCACCAGCTTGCTCCTCAGGTAATCCTCGCGGGCGGCATCGCCGGATGCAAGGCCGTCTTCGGCGGCTTTCGCCATCTTTGCCCACATATAGCCGAGAATGACGAGGCCGAAGAGGTGCATGTAGTCGGTCGAGCCGGCGCCGGCATTGTCGGGTTTGGCCATGGCGTTCTGCATGAACCACATGGTCGCGCCCTGGACGTCGTTCAAGCCCTTCTTCAGATGCTTGGTGAAGAAGGAGAGCTTTTCATTCTCGCGGTTCTCCTCGCAGAAATCACCGATCTCCTTGAAGAGGGCCATGGCGGCGCGGCCGCCGTTCAAGGCGAGCTTGCGGCCAACGAGATCGAGCGCCTGAATGCCGTTGGCGCCTTCATAGATCATGGCGATGCGGGCATCGCGCACATACTGGCTCATGCCGTGCTCTTCGATATAGCCGTGGCCGCCGAAGACCTGCTGGGCCATGACGGCATGATCGAAGCCCTTGTCGGTCATCACACCCTTGAGGATCGGGGTGACAAGGCCGAGAATATCGTCGGCCGTCTGGCGCTCCTTCTCGTCGCTAGCGCGGTGGGCGATATCGGACTTGAGCGCGGTCCAGAGCAGGAAGGCGCGGCCGGCCTCGTTGAAGGCGCGGATGGTCATCAGCGTGCGGCGAATATCCGGATGGACGATGATCGGATCGGCCTTCTTGTCCGGCGCCTTGGGACCGGACAGCGAGCGGCCCTGGATGCGGTCGCGGGCATAGCTGGCGGCGTTCTGATAGGCGATCTCGGAAATGGCGATGCCCTGCAGGCCGACCATCAGGCGGGCCTCGTTCATCATCACGAACATGGCGTTGAGGCCGCGGTTTTCGGCGCCGATCAGGAAGCCGGTCGCCTCGTCGTAATTCATCACGCAGGTGGCGTTGGCGTGGATGCCCATCTTGTGCTCGATGGCGCCGCAGGAGACAGCGTTGCGGGCGCCCGGCGCGCCGTCCTTGCCAACGAGGAATTTCGGAACGATGAAGAGCGAGATGCCCTTGGTGCCCTCGGGCGCACCCTCGATGCGGGCCAGCACCAGATGGACGATATTGTCGGTCAGGTCGTGCTCGCCGGCGGAGATGAAGATCTTCTGGCCGGAGATCTTGTAGCTGCCGTCAGCCTGCGGCACCGCCTTGGTGCGCAGCATGCCGAGATCGGTGCCGCAATGCGGCTCGGTCAGGTTCATGGTGCCGGACCACGTGCCGTCCACCATCTTCGGCAGATAGGTGGCCTTCTGCTCGGCGGAACCGTGGACGAGGAGTGCCGCGATCGCGCCCTGCGTCAGGCCCGGATACATCATCAGCGACATGTTGGCGGCCGAGGTATATTCGCCGACGGCGGTATGCAGCGTATAGGGAAGCCCCTGACCGCCGAATTCCTCCGGCACCGCAAGGCCGATCCAGCCGCCTTCGCGATAGGCTTTATAAGCCTCCTTGAAGCCCTTCGGCGTCGAGACGCTGGCATCGTCGTGACGCGTGCAGCCTTCCTGATCGCCGGAATAATTCAGCGGAAAGAGAGCTTCTTCGGCAACCCTTCCGGCCTCGCCGAGGATCGCTTCGATCATATCGGGGGTCGCGTCGGCAAAACCCGGCAGATTGTTGTAGCGCTCGAGACCCAGTACGTCGTTCAGGACGAAAAGCGTATCGTTCACCGGGGCCTTGTAGACTGGCATCTCTCAAATTCCTCCCATTCGACTGACCGGATCGCGACGGCCTTGCCACTGTCTTACAAAATATTGACGTTTGCGTAAACGTCAAATTTTGCGCTTGTGCCGTCTTTTCTTAAAAATTCGAGAGCACGAATCCGCCGCGATGAACCGCTGGAGGAGCAGACGCCATGTCATCTTCCTTGTCCATCGCAGAACGAAGTGTCGGCCGGGCAGTAGCGCAGGTCGTTCCGACGTCCTAAGTCTGTGGGACGATCCATCGAGGAAGACATCATGACCGACTTTCCCTATGAGAGCGCGCTGATTGTCGGCGCGGGCTCCGGCATCAGCGCATCGCTTGCCCGGCAACTGTCGGCGCAGGGCGTCAAGGTCGGGCTCGCCGCCCGCAATATCGAAAAACTCCAGGCGCTGGTCGATGAAACGGACGCCAGCGCCTTTACCGCCGACGTCTCGCAGCCGGCGAGCGTCGCAGCACTGTTCGAAGAGGCCGCCGCCGCAATCGGCGGGCCTGACGTGGTGATCTTCAACGCCAGCGCCCGTCAGCGCGGCCCACTGGCCGAACTCGATCCCGCCGAGGTCGAGAAGGCGATTGCGACCACTGCTTTCGGCGGTTTCCTGGTGGTGCAGCAGGCGGCGCGACGGATGATCCCGCGCGGCCGCGGCGCCATCCTCATCACCGGCGCGTCGGCAAGCGTGAAGGGCTTTGCGCAATCGGCCCCCTTCGCGATGGGCAAGTTCGCGCTGCGCGGCCTTGCCCAGAGTGCCGCCCGCGAACTCGGGCCGATGGGCATCCATGTCGCGCATTTTGTCATCGACGGCGCGGTGCGCTCGCAGATCCGGCCGGACCGGGTGGAGAAGCCGGATGGCACGCTGCTGCCGGATGCGATCGCCCAGACCTATATCGATGTGCTTCGCCAGCACCGCAGCGCATGGTCGCTGGAGGTGGAAGTCCGGCCCTGGACGGAGAGCTTCTGAGCCCTGCTGGCGGGCGGCTATCGCTACGAATATTACGATATTCCCGACACCGATCTCGGCCAGGTCTTCGTCTATGGCCCTAAAGGCGTGAAGATCGAGCTGCAATATCCAGGCCGGGCTGAGCGCGCGAGCGGCAATTCGATATGACGCGTTCGGGGGCAATTGCCACCAAAAACGGCGTTTGGAACACAAACGTTAAAAAATTCCCATCGGCATTAACGGCTTGTTTACCACGTTTCGTGAAAGGTGCGGATTGAGCAGTAGTGATCCGCATCCTTTCCCCCGTCTCGCGTTCCCTTAGGATGCCGCTACATCGTTCAGCTTGAGGAAAGTCTAATTGACTATCGTCTTATGAATGGTGCGCTCAGGCCCGCGTAAAGCGGGCAGCAGACGAAAAGCCAACGATCGAGCTCTGACGAGGGGTCGAGCAGTCGAAGCGAGCAAGAAGATGAACGGATCGCGATCAAATCCTTCCCGACAGTCCGACAGGACCTCGCTCGATGCGCTGAACCGCACGATCGAAGGGCTGGAGGCGCGCATCGAAGGGCTGATGGGCAGCGGGCGCGAACAGCGGCCGCGCGCGGCAACGGCCGAGCGCGATCCTTATGCCGCTTCCCATGCTCCCCGGCCAGCAAAAGCCCTGCCCGAGCCGCGGCCGGATCCGCTCGCCGAAATTCGTCAACGCCAGCGCGCGCTTGAAGCCGGCCGCGAGCGGCCCTATGCACGCGAGCAGGCTCCGCAGCTTCGTGAACCTGCGCCGCGCGCCGCTGCCCCAGTGCCGGCACCCGCCTTCCGCGCCGGCGACGACACGATGACGGAGATCGCCCAGGCGCTCGTAAATCTGCGGCAGGACCTGAAGCGCGACATTTCCGAGGGCGTCACCCGCGAAATGAACGCGCTGCGCGCCGAGCTGCGCGAAATCAAGACAAACGCCGGAGACGGCCGCTTCGCCGACGACATACGCGCGGACATGGGCCGCCTGGCCCAGAGCATCACGCAACTGACCGGCCGCTCCGCCGCACCGGAGGCCACGGGCCTTCGCGAGGATTTCGAAGAGCTGCGCTCATTGATGGACGGGCTGGCGCGCGAAGATTCGCTGCGCCATTTGGAAAATCGCTGGGACGGTTTCGAAAACCGGCTTGCGGCGCTCGATACCGAGGGGTTGCAGGAAGAGCTCGTTTCGCTCGCCTATCGGCTCGACGATATCAAGCGCCATATAGGCGGCATGGGCGAAAGCCCGGCTGTTCGGGCGCTGGAAGACAAGCTCATCTCGATCGCCACGGCGATGGAGCATTTCGGCAATATGATCCAGCCGCACGACCGGGTCATGTCCGAGCAGTTCGCGGCCATGGACATGCGGCTCGACGAGATCAGCCGGGCAATCGCGGCAAGCGGCCGCACCGCCACTGCAAATGATCCGGGTCTGATGCAGCGGCTGGAAAGCCGGCTTGCGGCGCTCGCCGACCAGATCGACCTGATGAGCCATGATGCGGCCAGCCGCGTGAACCCGGCCGACGAGCTGGCGATGCGGCTGGAGGCGCTGACGGGACGCGTCGAGGAACTGACGAAGGCGGAATCGACGTCGCGGCTCGACGAACGGCTGGAACATCTTTCCTATCTGCTAGAGCGCACGCAGGAGACTGCGCCGCAGGCCGATCTCACCGGCACGCTTTCCGACATTTCCCGCAAGATCGACGCGCTTGAGAACGGCGCCGTCAACGATGTACTGGCCCAGCGGCTCGACCATCTCGCCCGGCGCATCGACGAGATGGCCCATCAGCAGCAGGCGCCGGCACCGGCCGCGGTAGTCGACGACGGCGCCTTCCTGCGTCTCGAAGGACGGCTGAGCGACATTGCCGCCCGGCTGGAAGAGAGCACATCGGCAGCGCCGACCGATCCGCGGGCGCTGAAGAACCTCGAAGACCAGATCGCCAATCTTTCGGCGCTGATGAGCGCGCCGCGCGAAAGCGCTGTAATACCCCCGAACTCGACCAGCGCATGGGCGCCATCGAAGATTACATGGCGACGAGCGATGAATATATCATCGAGGCCGCACGCCAGGCGGCAGAGGCCGTCGTCGAAGCCTATTCGCGCCATGGCGGCCCGCAGGGTGTCATGCCCGCCGCCGACATGTCGGCGCTGACGGCGCTGGCCGAGGATCTTCGCCACCTCGAGGATCTCAGCCGCGACAGCGAGGAACGCACGCACAAGACTTTCCAGGCGCTGCACGAGACGCTGGTGCATATCGCCGATCGGCTCGACGGCATGGAAGATCGCGGGCGGCCGGCCGCGCAGATGCCGATCGCCGACGTCGATTTCGATGTCGATCCCTATGCGCTGATGGTGGCCGAAGCGGAGCTGAACAGGACGCCGGCCCCTGCCCCGATCGCGAAGGCTTCTCCTGTTATCCGCACGGCCGAGGTCGCCGCCGAAGCTGCCGCCCCGGCGCAAGCCACCGCCATGAGCGGAACGAGCGCGATCGCCATCGAAGCGGCGACCAAGACGACGGAAGCAGCGACAGCGGCACAGGCCCCGGCGAAGGCCAGCCTGCTCGCCAGCCTCGGCAAGCGGCTGCTGCCCGGCAAGAAAGCCGAGAGCCGGGCGACCGAACGTCCGATGATCGACCCCGCGCCGTCGATCGATCCCACCGACGTGGTGCCGACCGATGCGGCAAACGAACTGCTCGAGCCGGGCTCGGGCGCACCTGACGTGAAGAAGATCCTTGAACGGGTTCGCGCCAGCCAGAGTGCGGCACGCGGCAAACCGGCCGGCGAAACCGATCGCGCCGATTATATCGCTGCCGCGCGCCGTGCGGCGCAGGCGGCCGCGATGGAGGTGGATGCCAATCCGAAGCAGGCAGCCGGCAAGGCCGAGAAGAAGGGCGCGACTGCCGATAAGATCGGCAAGGCTTCTGACAAGACCGGCAAGACCAGCGCCTTTTCGCGCTACCGGCGGCCGATCCTGCTGGCGGTCGGCGCCGTGCTGCTCGCGATCATGGCCTTTCCGCTGGCCCGAACGCTGACAAGTGGCGAGAGCGCGCCGCAGCCGCCAGCAGAAGTCTCGGCGCTGACTGGCGCCGAAAATCCGTCGCCGGCCTTGCCTGACGCGACACCTGCCCAGCCGGATGCCGCCTCTCTCGGAACGACCGCTCCGGCAGCGGATGCTGTACCGCCCGCCGCCGAACAGACGCAGCCGGAAGCAACCCCACCTGACGCCGGCGAGCATCTGACCGACGTGGCGCCGCTTGACGGCGAAGGGGCAGCGACCCTTGCCCCTCCCGGTCCGTCGGGCGCGGCACAGGAGACATCGGGCTTCGTTCCCGCACCCGCACCGCAGGCTGCCATCACCATTCCCGAAACCGTCCAGCCGAAATCGCTTGCCGATGCGGCGAGCAGCGGCGATGCGCTGGCGCTGTTCGAGATCGGCGCGCGCTATTCCGACGGCCGCAACGGCATGACGGTCGATCAGAAGCAGGCAGCGAGCTGGTACCAGCTTGCGGCCCACAAGGGCTTTGCGCCGGCCGAATACCGGCTCGGCAGCATGTACGAGAAGGGCAACGGCGTCGAACGCGACATCGCCAAGGCGAAGGGCTTCTACGAACAGGCGGCCAACCAGGGCAATGCCAGCGCCATGCACAATCTCGCCGTGCTCTACGCCTCCGGCGCGCTCGGCCAGCAGGATTATGCGACGGCCGCCTCGTGGTTCACCAAGGCAGCGAACCTCGGCATCACCGACAGCCAGTTCAACCTGGCAATCCTCTGCGCACGCGGCAACGGGGTTCCGGCGGATCTCGAAGAGTCCTACAAGTGGTTTGCGATCGCCGCCAAGGGCGGCGACAAGGATGCGGCGCAGAAGCGCGACGAAGTGGCCAAAGCCATGAAACCCGACCAGCTCGAACGGGCGCGCGCCAAGGCCGATCTCTGGAAGGCGGAGCCGGTCGACCACCGCACGAACGCCATCGACATCCCCGACGAATGGGCAGGCACCGGCGCGAAGACGGCGAGCGTCGACATGAAAAAGGCGATCCGCAACATCCAGGCGATCCTCAACAATAACGGCTTCGACGCCGGCGTGCCGGACGGCGAAATGGGCGCGAAGACCGTGACGGCGATCAAGAACTTCCAGAAGTCCGTCGGCCAGGAGCCGGATGGGAAGGTGACCGATGCGACCGTGAAGGCGCTGCTCGAACGCAACAAACAGGGCAGCAAGGCAATCTGAGTCCCGCGTCGCATTGACGCAGGATCACCTCTTTGTTCCCAGCGATGAAAAATGCCTGGCGGCCCTATGCCGAAAGGCTTTTTTCAATTTTGCCCTCGCCTGTCACAAAACCTGAAAAAAGCCGGATTATGCCCGGACATATCGATCCGCGCATCCGGCGAATCCTCTGCCACCGATCTCTCCGTCAATCTCTATGGCTAATCACGGGGCCGATCGAAAGCCTCTGGCAACGATTTCACAGTATGGTGCGCATTCGAACGGGGACGTGACAAGAAACCGCCCGGCAGGGGCGGTCATCATTCGGGGTCGGCTGTGACAATCTATCTGCCCATCGCAGAATTGTCGGTGAACATCTTCATCATTCTCGGCATGGGGGCGGCCGTCGGATTCCTGTCTGGAATGTTCGGCGTCGGCGGCGGTTTTCTCATCACGCCGCTGTTGATCTTTTACAACATCCCCCCGTCGTCGCCGTCGCGACCGGCGCCAACCAGGTGGTGGCGTCGTCGATATCTGGCGCGATCTCGCATTTCCGGCGCGGCTCGCTCGACGTCAAGCTCGGCACGGTGCTGCTGGTCGGCGGCCTTGCGGGTGCGACGGTCGGCATCTGGATCTTCTCGCTGCTGCGCGCCATCGGCCAGCTCGATCTCATCATCTCGCTGATGTATGTGATCTTCCTCGGCACGGTCGGCGGACTGATGCTGCTCGAAAGCATCAATGCCATGCGGCGGGCAGCGCGCAACGAGCCGCCCGCACCGCGCAAGCCCGGTCACCAGCACTGGGTGCACAAGCTGCCGCTGAAGGTGCGCTTCAAGAAATCGAAGATCTTTCTCAGCGTCATTCCGATCGTGGCACTCGGCTTTGCGATCGGCATCCTCACCTCGATCATGGGTGTCGGCGGCGGGTTCATCATGGTGCCGGCGATGATCTACCTGCTGCGTATCCCGACCAATGTCGTCGTCGGCACCTCGCTGTTCCAGATCATCTTCGTGACCGCCTATACGACGATCGTGCAGGCGGCGACGAACTTTTCCGTCGACATCGTGCTCGCCTTCATTCTGATGGTGGCGGGTGTCATCGGGGCGCAATACGGCGTGCGCGTCGGCCAAAAACTGCGCGGCGAACAGCTGCGCGCCCTGCTCGGCCTGCTGGTGCTCGCCGTCGGCGTGCGTCTTGCGATCGCGCTGGTGGTGACGCCGGCCGACGTCTATTCGGTGGTGATGGGAGCGGGCAATTGATGCGCCTGGCTGCCGCTGTCATCGCATTGCTTTGCCTGCTGCCGGCCTCTGCCGGAGCGCAGTGGTTGCCGGGGCAAGCAACGGAAGCGGTGCGTGAAGGGCTGGAAATCGGCACGTCGACCAGCGAAATCGCCATCACCTCGGATTTCCACGGAGCGGATCTGACCATCTTCGGGGCGCTCTCGAATACCGACCAGCTGCTGCTCGCCATTGGCCAGTATGACGTGGTCGTGGTGCTGGAGGGCCCGCGCGAGGATGCGACAGTACGCAGGAAGGAACGCGTCTTCGGCATTTGGGTCAACACCCGCTCGATGACCTTCGAAGCGGTGCCGCATTCCTATTCGATGTCGAGCTCGCGCATGATCGACGATCTGACGACGCCGCTCGAGCTGACCGATCAGGGGATCGGCATCGACCACATTCCGCTGACACCGGTCGGCTTCGTCGGCGACGGCAGCAATCTCGGCGAGTTCCGCGACGCCTTCCGGCGACTGCAGCAGGGTGACGGGCTCTACGACCGCAACCCGAGTGGCGTGCGGTTCGTTTCCTCCAACCTCTTCAAGGCGAGCCTGCGCCTGCCGGCAAACATTCCGAACGGCGTGCACACCGTGCGCGCCTATCTGTTCAAGAGCGGGCTTTTCGTCACCGAAAAATCGTTGCCGCTGCGGGTCATCAAGACCGGCATCGAGCAGACGATCACCGATGCGGCGCATGAGCAGCCGATCCTCTACGGCTTTGCGGCCGTACTGCTCGCCGTCATCACCGGCTGGGGTGCCAGCCTGATCTTCCGCAAGGACTGATCCACAGCCAAGGCGCTCAAAATTTCTTCCCGAAAATAGGCTCGGCAAGGCGCTGAGCACGAAGCCTGCGGGAGCAGCTGCTTGCCCGAATGTTCTGCTCCAAAAAAACCGCTTGCATTCTGCTATCAGTCAGCTTAACTTTCAACCAGTTGTTAAACGCAACCAGTTTTGATGGGTGGCAATTCAGAAGGAGGATGGAAATGAGAAAGCTTGTTGTCTGGAACCTGATGACGCTCGATGGTTATTTCGAAGGCACGAAGCCTTGGGATATCGACTTCCACAATTTCGCCTGGGGACCTGAGCTGCAGCGCTATGCCGAACAGTTCGGCAGGGAAGGCGATCTGCTGGTGTTTGGCCGCAAGACCTATGAGGGCATGGCCTCCTACTGGCCGACCGCCGAGGGCGAAGGTGAGATCAAGGCCTATATGAACGGCATCGCCAAGATCGCCGTGTCGCGGACGATGAGCGAGCCCGGCTGGAACAATGCCCGTGTCGTCAACGATCCGATCCCCGAACTGACGAGGCTGAAGCAGGAGGACGGCAAGACGATCTTCATCTTCGGCAGCGCCGAACTTGCCGACAGCCTGCTGAAAGCGGGGCTTATCGACGAAATCAGGGTTTGCCTGGTGCCGGTGATCCTCGGCGGCGGCAATCCGCTTTTCAAACAGGCAGAGGGCCAGGTGCCACTGAAGCTCATCGAATCCTCGACGACGGAGGGCGGCGCGGTGATCCTGCGCTACGAGCCCGTCAAAGCGTAGTGGATGGGATGCCGTCCGATGGTCAGGCCAGGGTATCGATCCCTGGCCGCACAAGGAGGCAGCCGGGGAAGTTCGCATTCGACTAAAAACCGGTTTTTAACATTTACGAGTTAGTAATCTCTCGGAAACGAGAGGTTTTGTCATGCGTACTCGTATCGTCCTGACGGCCGTGGGTCTCGCGCTGCTTGCCGGCTGCGCGACGGCGCCGAAGCAGACGAGGAACATCTGTGCCGTCTTCGACGAGCGCGACGGGCTCTTCTCCAGCTGGCAGAGTGCCGCCGAGCGGACGGAGAAGAAATATGGCGTGCCCGTGCCGATCCTGATGGCGACGATGTACACCGAATCCGGCTTCCAGCCCTATGCGCGGCCGCCGCGCACCAAGCTGTTCGGCTTCATTCCCTGGACCCGGCCTTCGACGGCCTACGGCTATTCGCAGGCACTCGACGGGACCTGGGACCACTACCAGTCGCAGACGGGGAACTGGACCGCGCGGCGGGCGAACTTCGCCGACGCGATCGATTTCATCGGCTGGTATCACTACCAGAACAGCGTGGAGACCGGCATTCCGTTGAACGATGCCTATAATCTTTACCTTGCCTATTATTCCGGTCCGACGGGGTACAAACGCGGCGACTGGCGCTCGAACAGGCAGTTGCAGCAGACGGCGCAGAAGTTTGCGCGGATGGCAGGGACATATCAGCGGCAGTTGCAGGAGTGCGATTGAGTTTAGGCGGTGCCGTCCAAATATGAAGGGCACTACCCCCACAAATTCCCGTACCTGACAGAATAAATCCGGTCCTTGCCGAGCAGATGCGCCACCAGAAAAGCCTTGTCGAACAGGCCCTTCATCGCCTGATGGCCGAGATCCAGACCGCCGCTCATGAGGCCGAAGGCCGGCATCAGCAGACGGGCGCCGTCAGTGGCAAAGCACGGGCGGCGGACGGATTTGTCGCGGCGGCGCACGGTCGCCGACGGGTGCAGGTGGCCGGCGATCTCGCCGCTCTGCAAGCCGTTCCTCGGCTCGTGCCGGAAGGTCAGGCCGGCATAATGCATCTCGTCGGCGGATGTGCCCGGCAGATCGACGATGCCATCCGGATCATGGTTGCCATTGATCCAGATCCATTCGCGGCCCTGCGCCATCGCGACGATCAGGGCGCGGAAATTCTCCGGCAGATGCTTGGAACCGATGCGGTCGTGGAAATTGTCGCCGAGCGAGATGACGAGCTTCGGATCGTAACGTGAGATGACGGCGGCAAGAACGGTCAGCGTCGCCAGCGTATCGTAAGGCGGCAGCATCATGCCGCGGCGGGCAAAGGCTGCGCCCTTTTCCAGATGCAGGTCCGAGACGACGAGCAGGCCGGCATCGGGCAGATAGAGGGCGCCGAGCGGGTCGCAGACGGCAGCGATGCCATGGACTGCCGTTTCGACGCCTGATGTCGCGGCCAGTCCCGATATGTCGCGCGCCAGCGCCAGGCGGTTCATCACAGTCGTTTTTCCTAGTCGTCATCATGCCAGAGCTTCGGCGATCAGATCGTCCGCCGCCTCGGCCAACAGTGCATCATGGGCCTCGCCCGGCACCGCCTCGCGTCCGATTTCCAGCATCACCGGCACGGCGAGCGGGGAAATATGGTCGAGAGCGCGGTGGGTGATGTGGCCCCTGATTCGCCGCAGCATATCGCCAAGACGGCCAATATCCAAAAGCCCCGTCGCCGCATCCTGCCGCGTCGCCTGCAAGAGGATGTGATCCGGCTCGTGGCTGCGCAGCACGTCATAAATCAAATCGGCGGAGACGGTGATCTGGCGGCCGCTCTTTTCCTTGCCCGGATGGCGGCGTTCGATCAAGCCTGCAATCACGGCGCAATTGCGGAAGGTGCGCTTCAACAGGAAGGATTCATCCAGCCAGGCTTCGAGATCGTCGCCGAGCATGTCCTCGTCGAAGAGGTCGGAGAGATTGAGCCGGCCATTGCGGATCATCAGTCCCATATCCTCGAGGCCCCAGATGGCCAGCGAATAATCGGTGGCGACGAAACCGAGGGGCTTGGCACCTGTCCGCTCTAGCCGGCGGGTCAGCAGCATGCCGAGCGTCTGGTGGGCGAGACGGCCTTCGAAGGGATAAGCGACCATAT
The DNA here is from genome assembly GCF_001679785.1 of Rhizobium leguminosarum. Taxonomy (NCBI): domain Bacteria; kingdom Pseudomonadati; phylum Pseudomonadota; class Alphaproteobacteria; order Hyphomicrobiales; family Rhizobiaceae; genus Rhizobium; species Rhizobium leguminosarum. The sequence continues at coordinate 4,703,745 of NZ_CP016286.1, read as the reverse complement.
AGGCGCGGCTGCCGCGCGGGAAGGTTTCGATCAGGAACTCGTCGCGCTTCGGCAGCATCGACTTGTCGTCCTGCAGCGACAGCCAGTCGCGCACCTGATCCGGCAGGTGGCGCCAGCGATCGGGATCGGCGATCATCGCCCGCACCTGCTCGGCGAGATAGGTCGACAGCGGAAACTTGCCGCCATTATAGGAGGGGATCTTCGGATCGAGCGAAAAGGCCTGCGACGCCAGGCACTCATTTTCGCGGATGCCCTCGAAGCGCAACACCTTGCCGGAGAAGACGAAGGTATCGCCCGGCGACAACTGCTCGAGGAAATATTCCTCGACCTTTCCCAACGTGGCGCCGCCGCGGCCGATCCTGCCGCCCTCGCCGCGCTTGACCATGCGGATATTCAGCATCGGGCTTTCGACGATGGTGCCGAGGTTGAGACGGTATTGCTGGGCGACAGCCGGATTGGAGACGCGCCAGCGACCTTCCGCGGTCTTGCGGATACGGGCGTAGCGCTCATAGGTGCGGAGCGCATAACCGCCGGTCGCAACGAAATCGACGATGCGCTCGAAGGTCTCCCAGCTCAGATCGGCATAGGGCGAGGCGCTGATGATTTCATCATAGAGCTCCAGCATGTCGAAAGGTTCGGCGCAGGCCATGCCGAGCACATGCTGGGCGAGCACGTCGAGCGCGCCGCGGCCGACCGGCGGGGTGTCCTGCGCCCCGATATAATTGGCGTCGAGGGCGGCCTGGCACTCCATGACCTCGAAACGGTTGGCCGGTACGAGGATCGCCTTCGAGGGCTCGTCCATGCGATGGTTGGCGCGGCCGATGCGCTGGGCAAGACGCGAGGCGCCCTTCGGCGCGCCGACATGGATGACGAGATCGACATCGCCCCAGTCGATGCCGAGATCGAGGGTGGAGGTGGCGACGACGGCGCGCAGCCGGTTTTCGGCCATCGCCGCCTCGACCTTGCGGCGCTGGGCGACATCAAGCGAGCCGTGATGGAGCGCGATCGGCAGGTTGTCGTCATTGATCGTCCAGAGCGCCTGGAAAAGCATTTCCGCCTGGCTGCGGGTGTTGACGAAGAGCAGTGTCGTGCGGTGTTCGACAAGCTGGCGGTACACGTCGGGAATGGCATACCGGGCGGAATGGCCGGACCAGGGAATGCGCTCTTCGGTCGACAGGATCGAGATATCGGGTTTGGCGCCGCCTTCGACGACAACGAGGCCGGCATGATGTTCGCTACCCTCTTGCTGGCCGACCAGCCATTTCTGCAGATCCATGGGTTCGGCGACGGTGGCCGACAGGCCGATGGTCTTGAGGCCGGGGGCAAGGCGGCGGAGACGCGCTAGGCCGAGCGAAAGCATATGGCCGCGCTTGGAGGTGACCAGCGAATGCAGCTCGTCGAGGACGATATATTTCAGGTCCTTGAAGAACCGCTCGGCCTCCCGGTTTGCCAGAAGCAGGGCGACCTGTTCCGGCGTCGTCAGCAGAATATCCGGCGGGTTGAGCTTCTGGCGCTGGCGCTTGGCGTTCGGCGTATCGCCGGTGCGGTTTTCGACGGTGACGGGCAGGCCCATCTCCTCGACCGGCTTCATCAGATTGCGCTCGATATCGATGGCCAGCGCCTTCAGCGGCGAGACATAGAGCGTGTGGATGCCGGTGAAGACGGAGCCGGGCGGGATCTTGCCGCGGCGGGTGAGATCGGTGAGCGAGGGCAGGAAACCGGCGAGCGTCTTGCCGGCACCGGTCGGCGCAATCAGCAGCGTACTTTCGCCGGCCTCGGCGCGGGCAAGCAGCTCCAGCTGATGGGCGCGCGGTCGCCAGCCCTTTTCCGCAAACCAGCGGGTAAAGGCGGCAGGCAGCAGGGTACGGGCTTCGGAATCGATCTGGTCCACGCCTGGAAGGTAGTGAAATGCAGGGGAAAAAGAAGAGCCGCGAGCCTTTACATGGCGATATAGCGGTCCTTGCGGTGGTTGATGGCGATCGTGAGGTTGAGAACGATCGCACCGAGCACCGAGCAGGCGATGATGAAGGGGCTTGCGACGAAGAAGGAGAGCGCCAGGATGATGCCGTCGAAGCCGAGCTGGACGAAGCCGGCGCGCCAGCCGAAGCGATCCTGGATATAGAGGGCGAGAATGCCGATGCCGCCGAGGCTGGCGCGGTGGCGGAAGAGCGCCAGCATGCCGGCGCCGATGACGAGGCCGCCGAAGAGCGCACCGGCGATAGGATCGACATGCGCCATGCTGATGAAGCCCGAGACGAATTCCGACAGGACCGAGGTGAGCGCGATGGCGGCGAAGGTCTTGATGGTAAAGGCGGCGCCCAAGCGGCGGAAGGCGAGATAATAGAAGGGCAGGTTCACGGCAAAGAAGCAGAGGCCGAAGCTGAAGCCCGTCGCATAATGGGCGAGGAAGGCAAGGCCCGCCGTGCCGCCGGCAAGCAGCCCCGCGCCGGAGAGAAGCGTTACGCCGAGCACGGCGAGCATGCTGCCGGCGACGATGCCCTGGGCGTCGTCGAAGAGCGAGTGACGCTCGGCGCTGGAATTCAGAAGGCCTACGAAAGCGTTGGATGCCATGTTGTTCCCCTGTCGGCGTTTCCGTCTTCTAGCCGCGGTCAGGATAAAGGCAAGTGGCAGCAGCGAGGACACCTCTTGACAGCCGGCATAATCGTGGATATTTTTTATCCACGAATTGAGGAGGCCGAGTGCATGAAGATGGGCGATGGGGTCGAGCAGGCCATTCACAGCGTTGCGATGCTTTCCGGCCTCTCCGAAGGCAGCGTGCTTTCGGCCGCCGCGCTGGCAGAATTCCACGGCGTCTCGACAAGCTATCTGCTGAAGCATCTGCAGGCGCTGTCGGGCGCCGGCATCCTCGATACCGTACCGGGGCCGAAGGGCGGATATCGGTTGGCAAAAGCGCCGAAGGAGATTTCGCTGCTCGACATCGTGCTCGCGGTCGAGGGGTCTGCACCGGCGTTCCGCTGCGCTGAAATCCGCCAGCGCGGACCGAACCCGGTGTCCGATCGCTTGTTCGCCCAGCCCTGCACCATCAACGCGGCGATGCTGAAAGCCGAACGGGTCTATCGCGCCGAACTCGCCAAGACGAGCATTGCCGATCTCGGCATCGAACTTGCCGCCGTCGACGACGGATCGATCGCAGCTAGAGGCTGCGCCTTCCTTGAAATCCATGAACGCAAGACGGCTCGTTGAGCCACCAACAAAGGAGAAAGAGCATGCAACCACGTTTCAACTTCGCCAAAGCCGCTCCCGATGCCTACAAGGCGGTCGCCGCGCTCGAGCAATATGTCCAGTCCTCCGGGCTGGAGCGCCGCTTCATCCACCTGATCAAGCTGCGCGCTTCGCAGATCAACGGCTGTGCCTATTGCGTCGACATGCATGTGAAGGAAGCCCGCCACGATGGGCTTTCCGAACAATGGATCAACCTGATGTGCGTCTGGCGGGAATCGCCGGTCTATGACGCCCGCGAACGGGCGCTGCTCGGCTGGGTGGATTCCGTGACCAATATCGCCAAGACAGGCGCGCCGGATGCCGACTACGAGACGCTGAAGGCGCATTTTTCCGAGGAAGAAATGACGAAGATCACGGTGGCAATCGGCGCCATCAACATCTGGAACCGGCTTGCCGTCGGCTTCCGCTCACAGCATCCGCTCGATGCGGCGCAAAAGGCAGCCTAATCGAAATCCGCTTGCAGGGAATTCATCCTGGCAACCGACCCGAAAATCTCGGGTCGGTCGAATATCGGGTCACTCGTGATCCCTGGTGGCCCGTACGGCAACGGCGTCAAACCGATTGCCCGAGAGGTCGATGCTGTTGAATAGGTCGCGGACGACTTTCGAAATTTCTTCTGCGGAAGCGCCCTTGGCGTATTCTTCCTGCATACGGCGTCTCACAAGTTTTTCCAAATCTGACATAGTTCACCTCATCAAATCCGGCGCGAGATGAGTTTCGCGCCGCGACCGATCACAGGCAAGTTACGTTTTGTTTAGAATGACTTACCGTTTTGTAACGTTAGAGCATGTCGCGCAAAAGTGTGCGGCGGTTTTGCGATAACGACATGCATAAAACTAAAGCGCGATGTAGCGATCAGCGCGGTGATTGATGGCGACGAAGAGATTGAGGACGACGGCGCCGAGCACCGAATAGAAGACGACAGGCGGCGTGGTGACGAAGAAGGCGGCGGCGAGCACGCACATGTCGATGGCGAGCTGGACGAGGCCGGCGCGGATGCCGAAACGCTCCTGCAGATAGATGCCGAGAATGCCGACACCGCCGAGGCTGGCACGGTGGCGATAGAGCGCCAGCAGGCCGAAGCCGAGCAGCAGGCCGCCGAGAAGTGCTGCCCAGGCCGGATGAATGCTTGAAATGGACAAGAAGCGCGACTGCACATCGGCAAGCACCGACGTCAGGCCGATGGCGATGAAGGTCTTGATGGTGAAGGCCATGCCGAGTCGCTTCCAGGAGAGATAGAAGAACGGCAGGTTGAGCAGGAAGAAGGCGAGACCGAAATTGGCGCCGAAGGCATAATGCAGGAGAAAGGCCACGCCGGCCGTGCTGCCGGTCAGAAGGCCGGCGCTGGCGAGCACATAGAGGCCGAGAGCGGCAACGAGGCTGCCGGAGAATATGCCCTGCACGTCTTCGATCGGGGTGTGGCGCGTCGCAGTCGTATTCCAGAAGCCAAGGGCATTGATGAGCTGTGTCATGTCGCCAGTCTCCACGGCAGACGAGTTCAAGAACGCGCTTGGGAAAACCCGGCGCGGCGGAATTTTGGATCATGAAAGGAGCCCGAGCGCCTCGGCGTAATATTGCCGGGCTCTCTGCCGATGTGGTGCAGTATCGGGTTTTTCCGTCTTCCGATCAAGCGAAATAGGTAAGCAATACTGACCTATAAGAACATCGCAAGAAATGTTCGCTCACGCGGGTTTTTGCGTAAGGAACAGAATGCCGGAAACCGGTTTTCCGCCATCTTTGCGAATGACCGATTTGACGGTCTTCAGGATTTCCAGCCCGTGACGGGCAAGAAGCATCCTGACATAGGTTTCCGAATGGGCATAACGCAGCGACGGGGCGAGATGGAAGCCCTCGCCGTCACCGGCATCCTCGACGGAAAAGGCGATGTCGGCGCCTGATGCAGCGAGTTCTCCGACGATGGCAAAGACACTCTCGAGATTGCCGAGATACATCAGTACGTCGGCTGCCGTCACCAGGTCGGCGCGATGGCGCGCTGCATCGGCAAAGAGGCCGGAGAGATCGGGTGTGAGCGAGAGATCGGCCTGAACGAGACTGTCATAGATCCGTTTCTCGGCAGCTTTCGCCAGCATGTTCTGCGAGAGGTCGAAGCCTTCGAGGTAACCGACATTGGCACGGATCTCAGGGCCGAGCAGGCCGGTGCCGCAGCCGAGATCGACGGCGCGTTCGTAGCGCCTGCCGGTGGAGGCGATGAGCACTGCAAGCTTCTGCGGGACGCTGTAGTCGAGCTTTTCGACAAGTGCTGATTCGAAACGGTCGGCATAGTCGTCGAAGAGGCGCTCGACATAGCGGCTCGGCGGCCGGTCGGGCATGGCCGCGTCGCCAAGAAGGGCGAGCTTGAGGGTTGCGCCGAAAATGTCTTCCGGATCGAGGGCAAGCGTCTTGCGATAGGCCTCGATCGCGGCATCCGCCCTGCCCGCCTTTTCCAGGTAGGTGGCGAGGCGATACCAGCCGGCGGCCCAGCCAGGCACGAGCTCGAGAGCCTGCTCCATCAGCTCGGCGGCCGCTTCCGGCTCACCGCCTTCTTCGAGCATCCTGGCGTAGTCGGCGCGGCGGTCGGCAATGACGTCGCCGGAGGAAAGCTGGTGGGGCTGCATGAATTGACCTATCAACTCTCTCTTTTACGCATGTCGTTGCCGCAAAACCGCTGCACACTTTTGCGCGACATGCGTCGGCCCGCATCTGGCGGCGGCCACAAAAAAACTCAAGTCCTATTTCAGAGGCGAAGCGGCCAATTCCGGAAAGGGCTTGCGGGCGTCGCGCCGCGACCTTATTCCAAGGGCAAACAGGAGATGGCTTATGTCCGATCAGGCGAACAGGTTCCTCGGCGATTCAATCGGCCGCACATTGATAAAGCTTATCGTGGTGTCGCTGATCGTCGGTTTCGTCATGACCGTCTTCGGCCTGACGCCGTGGGGCATCATCTACGGCATACGCGATTTCATCCTGGAGATCTGGTACCGCGGCTTCTCGGCCCTCGGGCGCGTCGGCGACTATCTGATCCTCGGCGCGACGATCGTCATCCCGCTCTTCATCATTCTTCGTCTTTTCAGCTACCGCCGGTAACATGACATCCATCGATCTTTCCAGGCGCGGCCTGCTGCGCCTTTCCGGACTTGCGCTCGCCGCCGGCATCGCCGGCTGCACCACGACCCCGCGGATGGCCGGCACGCCGTCGGAGGGCGAAGACGAGACGGCGAGCGTGCTGCCGCTCGTCAACCAACTCAGGGCCAAAAACGGGCTGCCGCCGCTTGCCGTCGATCCGGCGGCGAGTACTGCCGCCCTGTTCCAGGCGAAACGCATGGCGAGCGCCGGCAAGATGGCGCATCTCATGGGCATGACCGACAGTTTTGGCGCGCGGGTCAAGGCGAGCGGTGTGCGGCTGCCGGCGGCGGAAAACATCGCCTCCGGCCAGCAGAGCGTCGATGCCGTGGTGACGGCCTGGATCAACTCGCCGCATCACCTGGAAAACATGCTCGGTCGTTATGGCGGCCTTGGCGTTGCCGTCGCCCATAATACATCTTCCAGGAACCTGCCCTATTGGGCCATGGTGCTTTCCAGCTGAGGTGATTCCGCCTGCAGCAGTTCAAGTGATGCAGCGTCTTTTGCGCGTCTGAAACGACGCGTGGCGCTGCCGCGACGAGGCCGGCATGGATACACGCAGCAATCACAACGCGCTTGCATTCGACGTGACGCACCTGATGGTGCTGTCGATCGCCATTCCGATGACGCTCGGCTTCATGACGACGCCGCTGCTCGGGCTGACGAACACCGCCGTCGTCGGCCGCATGGGCAATGCCGAAGCGCTGGCCGGGCTGGCGATCGGCGCGATGCTCTTCGATCTGATCCTCGGCAGCTTCAACTTCCTGCGTGCCTCGACGACCGGGCTGACGGCGCAGGCCTATGGCCGTCACGACCAGCACGAGCAGCAGGCCGTCTTTTCCCGAGCGATGATTTCGGCGCTCGGCTGCGGGTTGGCGCTGCTCTGTCTTTCGCCGCTGCTGATGGCGGCGGGGTTGAGGCTGATGGGGGCGGAAGGCGCGATCGCCGAGGCGACCAGCACCTATTTCTCGATCCGCATGCTGGCAGCACCCGCGGCACTGGCAAATTATGCCATCCTCGGCTTCGTGCTCGGGCGCGGACAGGGCAAGATCGGACTGCTGCTGCAGGCGATCATCAACGGCATCAACATCCTGCTTTCCATCTATCTCGGCCTGACGCTCGATTGGGGCGTAGCGGGGGTCGCCTGGGGAACGATGGCCGGCGAAACGGCCGGCACGCTCGCCGGGCTTGTCATCGTGCTGCGTGGCTTCGGTAAAGCAGCCCGGCCGACATGGTCCGAGGTCTTTTCCCGGCACCGGCTGGCTGAGCTTTTCGCGCTCAATCGCGACATCCTGATCCGCACCTTCGTGCTGATCGGCGCCTTCACCATCATGACGCGGATCGGCACCAGCTTCGGCGCAGTGACGCTTGCCGCGAATGCCGTGGTGATGAATTTCTTCCTGCTGTCAGGCTATTATCTCGACGGGCTTGCCAATGCCGCCGAACAGATCATCGGCCGGGCAATCGGCGCGCGCTACCGGCCGGCTTTCGACCGCGGGCTGAAGCTGACGATCTTCTGGTCCTTCGGGCTGGCGGCGCTCGGCTCGGCCTTCTTCTTCCTCGCCGGCCCCTGGCTGATCTCGGTGCTGACGACTTCACCAGAGGTTCGGCAGGCGGCCGAAACCTATCTGCCCTGGGCAGCGATCACCGGACTGACCGGCGCACTCGCCTTCCTGATGGACGGGGTCTTCATCGGCGCGACGTGGTCGGCCGACATGCGCAACCGGATGCTGATATCCTTCGCTGGTTATCTCCTGATGCTCGCGGTCTTCGTGCCGCTCTTCGGCAATCACGGCCTGTGGCTGGCGATGAACGCCTTCCTGCTCTTTCGCGGCTTCTTCCTGGCGATGCTCGTCAAGCCGCGGGCCAATCAGACCTTTCGCGCCGCCCAATAATCCAGCCTGGTATCGCGCAGGTCGCGGATCGAGGCGGCCTTTTCGCGGTCCAGGAGTTTCGAGAGGCCGCGGACGATATCGCCGGCCAGGCCGGGGCCTTCATAGACCATGCAGGAATAGAGCTGGACGAGATCGGCGCCCGCCCTGATCTTCTCCAATGCGGTTTCGGCCGAGGAGACGCCGCCGACGCCGATGATCGGCAAGGCCGGGCCGACGCGCTTGCGCATCCTGGCGAGCACCGCCGTCGACTTTTCGAAAAGCGGCACACCGGAGAGACCACCCGCCTCCTTCGCCTGGCGCTGATCCTTAAGTCCGTCGCGCGACAGCGTGGTGTTGGAGACGATCAGGCCATCAAGCGCATGCGAAAGCACTTCCGCGGCGATATCGTCCATGCCTTCCTCGGTCAGATCGGGGGCGATCTTCAAAAAGACCGGGATCTTCCGGCCGGATGCCGCCGCCATCTCGTCGCGCGCCGCAAGCACTGATGACAGCAGCACAGCAAGGCTTTCGCGCCCCTGCAGGTCGCGCAGGCCCGGCGTGTTCGGCGAGGAGATGTTGGCGGTGAAATAACGCGCGACGGAATAAAAGCGCCGGATGCCGGCGACATAGTCGGCGATGCGGTCTTCGCTGTCCTTGTTGGCGCCGATATTGACGCCGATCATGCCACCGCCCCTCAGCGCGGCGAGGCGCCCGAAGGCGGCATCATGGCCTTCATTGTTGAAGCCGAGACGGTTGATGACGCCTTCATCCTCCACCAGGCGGAAGATGCGCGGGCGCGGATTGCCCGATTGCGGCTTCGGCGTCACCGTGCCGATCTCGGTAAAGCCGAAGCCGAGCTTCAACAGCGCCTCCGGCACTTCGGCATTCTTGTCGTAGCCGGCGGCCATGCCGAGCGGATTTTCGAAGGTAAGGCCGGCAACGGTCTGGCGCAGGCGCGGATCGGGCGTCAGCTGGCAGGCCGGCACGAGGCCGGATTTTAAGGCGGCGACCGACATGCCGTGCGCGGTTTCCGGATCGAACAGGAAGAGACCCTTGCGGGCGAGACGCTTGAAGGGATCGATCATGGCGCGAGCTCCGGGAAGATATGGGCGCCGGCTTCGTCGAGCGGCAGCGGCGCCTCCCAGAGCACGGCGGCAAGCGGCAGATCGGCGTAGAGGTGCGGGAAAAGATCGCCGCCGCGCGAGGGCTCGAAGACCAGCTTGTCGGCGAAGCGGCTGCCATCGACGGCAATTAGCAGCAGACCGGACTGGCCGGCAAAATGCAGGGCGGCGGTCTGCTTCACCTGCTTCGCCGTCGAGAAATGGATGAAGCCGTCCTTGAGATCGATGCCGGCGCCATGAAAAGTGCCGGTTTGTCTGGCTTGCTGCCAGAGCGTTTCCGTCACGATCTTGTAAAGGGTCGGTGTCAGGGTCATCATGGCCTCACGATAGGCTGTTCCTCGGTCACGAGGGCTTTGCCGGAAAGAGGCGGCGATGTCCACGCCTCGGCGCCGAAAAACGGGACAGCCACAAGCAAAATCCGGAGGATGAGACGATGAAGGCATTCGTTATCACACTTGGCGTTTTTCTGATGCCGTTGGCCGCGGCGGCCGTCGAAGCTGATGCAAGCCGTTTCCAGCTGGAGAAGAGCGGCGACCATTTCGTCCGGCTCGACCGGCAGACCGGAGCCATGTCGATCTGCCAGGACAAGGACGGCGCCCTCGTCTGCCGGATGGCAGCCGACGAGCGGGCGGCCTATGAGGACGAACTCGACCGGCTGGCAAAGCGGGTGACGGCGCTCGAACAGGGCGGTGTCATCCAGCGCGCATTGCCGAGCGACGCCGAGGTCGACCGTTCGATCAGCATCATGGAGCGGATGATGAAGAGTTTCATGGGGATGGTGAAGGAGTTTCAGGCCGAGGAAAACACCAATCCCCTTCCGCAGAAGACCTGATCTGATATAGTCACTATGAGCAAGCCGGTATGCAACGCGGAGGGGCGGAGGCACATGCCGGCATGATCGGGCTCTTGGGAGGGAGTTTTCGATGCAGGAACAGACCATCATCATTGCGGACGATCATCCGCTTTTCCGTGACGCGCTGCGCCAGGCGGTGATCGGCATGGAAGGCCGGCAGTCGATCGTCGAGGCCGGCGATTTCGCCGCCGCGCGCCGGGCCGCCGGCGCCCATGCGGATGCCGACCTGATGCTGCTCGATCTCGCCATGCCCGGGGTCAGCGGCTTTTCCGGCCTGATGGCGCTGCGCTCCGAATTCGCCAGCCTGCCGATCGTCATCGTCTCGGCGACCGACGATGCGACGACGATCCGCCGGGCGCTGGAACTCGGTGCCTCCGGCTTCATTTCGAAATCCTCCGGTATCGAGGATATTCGCCGCAGCATCCAGACGGTGCTTGCCGGCGACATCGCCACGCCGGAAAGTTATCGCGACGGGCAGGAGCAGGATCCCGATGTCGCCGACCTGATCCACCGCCTGCATACGCTGACGCCGCAGCAGAGCCGGGTGCTGACCATGCTTGGCGAGGGACTGCTGAACAAGCAGATCGCCTACGAACTCGGCGTCTCCGAGGCGACGATCAAGGCGCATGTCTCGGCGATCCTGTTGAAACTCGACGTCGACAGCCGGACGCAGGCCGTCATCCAGCTCGGCAAGATCAATATGGCGATGGTTGCCTGAGCGATACATTTCCCTTTGGAAACAGGATTTTATTCCTCTTTCATCTTTACTCAGAGGGCACGGTCGATTAATATTCCGCCGGGTTGAAGCGCGGCGTTGAAATCAGCCGCGACGGAATCGCGCGCATGCTGTCACACGACCAGATTTGGGAAGCGCTCGACAGGCTTGCCGAACGGCACGAGCTGACGCCATCCGGACTTGCGCGCCGCGCCGGCCTCGACCCGACCTCCTTCAACAAATCGAAACGGCTTTCTGCCGACGGGCGGCTGCGCTGGCCTTCGACGGAATCGATCGCCAAGGTGCTCGATGCCACAGGGGCAAGCATGGAGGAGCTTCTGGCCTTCATGCGGCCGGATGCCGATCTTTCCAAACAGCCGGCCGGGCAGCAGGAAAGCGCGTTTCCCCAGCAGGGCGGCTCTATTCCGCTGCTCGGCTTCGCCCAGGCGGGAGCAGGCGGTTTCTTCGACGATGGCGGTTTTCCGGCCGGCCAGGGCTGGGACGTGGTGGAATTTCCGGCGGCCCCGGCACAGAAAGCCGGCGTCTATGCGCTGGAGGTGCAGGGCGAGAGCATGATGCCGCTCTACCGCGACGGCGACGTGCTGATCGTCGAGCCGGGGGCACAGGTGCGCCGCAACGACCGCGTCGTCGTGCGCACAAACGAGGGTGAGGTGATGGCCAAGGTGCTGCTGCGCCAGAGCCCGCGGTCGATCGAGCTGATGTCGCTCAATCCCGAACATCCCAACCGCACCCTCGAGCTTTCCGACATCGACTGGATCGCCCGCATCATCTGGGCCAGCCAATAGGAAGATATTCCATGCGCCCTGCCGCCTTCATCACAGGTATCACGGGGATGGCGGTGGTGGCCGGCCTGCTGCTGGCAGGCGAAGCAAGGCTTGGCGGCGGCACGGCCGGTGAAGAGACGGCGTCCGCGGAGGACACGGCGACCGCACCGGCGGATGCCCGCGAACCCGCGGCTATGTCGGACGAGCGTGCCGAAATGATTGCCCGGTCAGCGGAGCCGGCTGCTCCATCCGCTCCGCTCCCAGGGAACAGCGTGGCGTCCAAACCGGCCGATATGCCGCAAGAAGCGGAAACGGCGGCCGGGCAAACAGCGCGTCCGGCTGCGGAAAAGGCGATCGAACTGGTGCGACCGATGGTCGAAAATGCCGGCATTCTTTCCTTTGGTGGGCGCCGGCTTCAGCTTGCCGGCATCGTGCCGACGCCGGTCGACAGGATATGCGGGCCGTCGGGCCGGCAATGGCCCTGCGGCATGATGGCAAAGACGGCGGTGCGCCTGCTGTTGCGCAACCGCAGCGTCAGCTGCGATCTCGAGACGGTGGAATGGAAGGAAACTGTCACGACTGCCTGCCGGCTGGGCTCGGAGGATCTCGGCTCATGGCTCGCCGAAAACGGCTGGGCGGAACCGACAGCGGGTTCGCCGCTTACATCCGCCGCCGAAAAGGCCAGGCAGGCGGGAAAAGGCCTCTACGGCGATGATCCGCGCCGCAATTAAACCGGCGGCCGCGACAGCGGTCGGACAGCCCGCATCGGGCCGATCCCTTGTAATGGCTGTCGTCAATTCCTAATCTCGGCTGACCGAAAAAGGAATCAGAGATGAACAAGCCGCTTTCCGCCCATGATGCGCTGATCTACGTGATGGTGATGGCATCCGCTGTCGACAGCACGATGAACGACAGGGAGATGACAAGGATCGGCCAATTGATCGGATTCCTGCCGGTTTTCCGGGACTTCGATGACGACAAGCTGATTTCGGTGGCGCGCGACTGCGCCGCGCTACTGGCCGGGCCGGAAGGCCTCGACGTCGTCCTCGAAACCGTGCGCGACACCCTTCCCGCAAAGCTCTACGACACCGCCTATGCGCTGGCCGTCGAGGTGGCCTCCGCCGATCTCTCGGTCAAGGCGGAGGAGTTGCGCCTGCTCAGCCTGCTGCGTGACCGGCTCAGCCTCGACAAGCTCACCTGCGCGGCGATCGAGCGCAGTGCGATTGCCCGCTTCCGCAAGGGCTGAGGGCGAGCAATTTGGACTGCGGCTTCAATAGAGCCCGTAGGGGAAATACCGCAGATAAATTTCCTGGAGGCGGCCGTTGCGCGACAGCGTGGCGAGCGCGTGGTCGATGGCTGACGTCAGCACGCTGTCCTTCTGCCGCAGCATGATCGTCATGCCCTCGCCGAGGAAATGCTCGGAGAGATAGGGGCCGTCGAACAGCGCGCAGCATTTGGCAGAGGCCGGCGAAGAGACCCAGAAGGAAAGCTGCAGCGCATCGGCAAAAGCGGCATCGACCTTGCGGTCCTTGAGCGCCGCAAGCAGGGCGTCCTTCGTATCGAACGGCTCGGCCTTGAGCGTGGGGAAAAAGGCGGCCAGCATCGCCTCATGCACCGTCCCCCTGACGACGCCGACCGGATGGCTGGAAAGCGCGGCAGCGGTCTTTCCGTCAAGCGGCACGGCGAGATTGCGCACGAAGCGCGCCGGCAGCATCAGATAAGGCCTGGAGAAGACGAATTGCCGGCGCAGCTCCGGGGTCACGGCAAGGCCGGCGATGATGGCATCGCCCTGTGAGGCGGCGAGCGCATCCCTAAGGTCGGCAAAGGGGAGCGCCTGGATCTGGCACTTGTCTGAAATCTCCAACTCGCTGCAGATTTCGCGGGCGAGGTCGACATTGAAACCGGAAAGCTTGCCGTTCTGATCGGTGAAACTGAAGGGCGGGAAATCGACCGACGTCAGGAAGCGCAGGCGCACCAGAGAGGAGAGATCGGGCCTCGCAAGACGTTCGCGCGCATCGAAGAGCAGCGGCAGCGAAGGTGCCGCCTGCTGGGCCGACGCGGCAAAACTTGAAAGCAGCGCGCCGAAAAACAGGCCGAGCGTGAAAAAACCCTTCAGAGTCAGGGATGCCGGCTTGGATTGCATCATCGTGATCGTGGTCTCTGGGTTAAGCGCGAAGCGTGCGGCGTCGGCAAGATGTATCAGAGTCATGCGTGGCGGGGAATATGAATGCCGGCGCTCCGAGACTTGATCCTCGGTGCCTCTCATACGCGCTAGGTTAAAGTGCAACCTCTCAGCCCCTAAAAATCATAGCCAACCGCCGCCTCGTGTTAGCGCGGAATTAAAGAATATCGCCTTTATTTGTTGCGACGACATCGGACCCCGCCAGCCGATCGCATGATGCAAGCGTCAGCCCAAACGTAATCCCTAATCCGCGATATTGAAGCAGCGTTTTTCTGCAACAATTGATTTCAAAAGCACCGGGCGCGCGAGCACGCCCCGTCAATCGGGTGACATTTCCATGCTGAAACATCTGAAAATCCGCACAAAAATCATATCGGTCGTAGCGCTGCTCGGGCTGATCACGATGGCCGGGTTGATCTACGTCATTTCCGAGTTCCGCCGTGCGGACGCCGCCTACAGCGCCTTCATCGATCATGAGGCGCAGGCCTCGATGCTGAGCGCGCGCGCCAGCGCATCGGCGGTGGCCTCGGTGCTGCAGGTAAGCCTGCTTGCCGACATGAAGCCCGATACGCCCGAATTCCAGAAGGCGCTCGCCACACCGAGCAAGCTGCCACAGGCGCGTGACCGCATGAAGCAGGCGCTGGCGCTGGTGCCCAGCCGCAAGCCGGCGATCGATGAAATCCAGGCGGGCATCGATGAGATCGAAACGCTTGCGAACAAGATCATCGAACAGAGCAAAGCCAAGGACGGCGCCGGCGCTCAGACGAATGTTGCCCTGATCAATGCCAAGCTCGATGCACTGACGCCGAAGATGATCGCCAACAATGATGCGATGATGGCGATGCTCAACGATGGCGGCGACGCGCTCTCGGCTTCCGTCAACGAACGAATCGTCTTCTGTCTCGTTCTGATCGGCATCGCCGTTCTCGCTGCCGTCGGCTTCAGCGTGGTCGTGGCCCAGATAGGCATCGCCGGCCCGATGATGCAGCTGCGCCAGCGCATGACGCGGCTTGCCGAGGGCGATACGACAAGCGATGTCAGCGGCCTCGACCGCGGCGACGAAGTCGGCCAGATGGCAAAGGCCGTTTCGGTCTTCCGCGACAATGCGATCGAGCGCGCCCGGATCGAAGCGCGTGCCGAAGCAGACCGCGACGTCAGCGACAGCGAGCGCCGCGACCGTGAGGCGCAGAAGGCCCGCGAAGCATCCGAACTCGACCGCGCCGTCACCGCACTCGGCGACGGCCTGCGTCGCCTTGCCGCCGGCGATCTCGCCTCGCATATCGCCGAGCCCTTCGTCGCGCATCTCGATGCGCTGCGTGAGGATTTCAACAACTCGGTCGAGAAGCTCAACGAAACCATGCATACGGTCGGCGCCAATGCCCGGGCGATCGGCGCAGGCGCCAACGAGATTCGTTCCTCCGCGGACCAGCTTTCCCAGCGGACGGAACAGCAATCGGCCTCCGTCGAAGAAACGGCAGCAGCGCTGGAGGAGATCACCACGACAGTGCGCGACGCCGCCAAGCGCGCCGAGGAGGCGAGCCAGCTCGTTGCCCGTACCCGCCTCGGCGCCGAAAAATCCGGCGAGGTCGTCCGCAAGGCCGTCTCCGCCATGCAGCAGATCGAGAAGTCCTCGGGTGAAATCTCCAACATCATCGGCGTCATCGACGACATCGCCTTCCAGACCAATCTTTTGGCCTTGAATGCAGGCGTTGAAGCCGCCCGCGCCGGCGATGCCGGCAAGGGCTTTGCCGTCGTCGCGCAAGAAGTGCGCGAACTCGCCCAGCGCTCGGCGAAGGCCGCCAAGGAGATCAAGGCGCTGATCAGCACTTCCGGCTCGCATGTGCAGACCGGCGTCTCGCTGGTCGGCGAAACCGGCAAGGCGCTCGACGCGATCGTCCAGGAGGTGCAGGAGATCAACCAGCACGTCCACGCAATCGCCGAAGCCTCCCGCGAACAGTCGATCGGCCTGCAGGAGATCAACACCGCCGTCAACACCATGGACCAGGGGACGCAGCAGAATGCGGCGATGGTCGAGGAATCCACCGCCGCCAGCCACAACCTGGCGACGGAAGCGGCAGCGCTCAACAACCTGCTCGGCCAATTCAGGCTGACCGGCACCGGCGGCTTCACCACGAGTGCGCCAATCGCCACGGCACCACGCGCTGCCGCCCGCCCGGCAGCCAGGGCAGCTCCGGTCCGCGTCGCCCGCGACGGCATTGCCCGCCCGGCCGCCTCGCCGGCCCGCACTCTCGGCCAGAAGATCGCCAACGCCTTCGGCGCCGGCAGCAGCACATCGCCGAGCCAGGATCCCGACTGGACGGAATTCTGAGCCGACCTCGGCACGAGGCACGGCTGCCCGGTTCGCGCCGATGGCTGCCCCTCACCCTAACCCTCTCCCCGTTCTGACGGGGCGAGGGGACCTGCCCCGCGAGAGTTTTGTGGGGAACCGAGAGGGTGCGGCATATCCCCTTCGCCCCGCTTGCGGGGAGAAGGTGGCGGCAGCCGGATGAGGGGCGGACGGCGGCGGCCGGCCTTTGCTTTTGGGTATCGTCTAACCCGGCCGCCAGCCGATCTCGACGAGGATGTTTCCGGGCGCCGTGCAATAAAACAGCCAGCCGCCACGCATGGCGGCCGGCGGACCGGACAGATCAGCACCGGCAGCCACAAGCCCGCCATGGACCGCATCGACCTCCGCCCTTTCGGGCAGGATGAAGCCGACATGATAGGTCTGGCGGCCCATCTCCACCTGATCGGCGGTGCCGAATTTTGCGATTGCGTGGCTGAGGACGATTTCGAGGCCGGTATCGTCTTCGAGGATCGCGAGGCCGTTTTGACCGCGCATATCCTTAAGTCTCAGGCCGAAATGGCGGATGAAGAAATTCGCCGTGGCAGCAATATCGGGAACGTGGAAATCGAGATGGTTCAAGTGCATGACAGTCTCCGTTCGAAAAAATCCCGGGACTGCCTATTTGCCGTCTCCGCACGCCGCCGGGATCCCGCATGTTCATGCGGATCACGTCGCGGGTTCTCGTGCCATGGCACGGAGCAGAGCTTCGCCAGAGCGCTTGACGCTCCAACGGAAGGGATCGGGCTTACCTCAACCGATCCTGCCTTTTTCGACGATGCCGATCTAGCAGACGACGCCGATTTCGGCAATGGATGCGTCATCGCGGCTGGAGGATCCGGATTTTCACCCTAATATCAACAGGTGGATGTCGCGTCCCGCCGGCCACTCGATCACGGCGCCCCCGGCGACGCTTCCCGAAGGATTGAAGCGCGGCATGGGCATTCGTGTCGTGAACTCTATCCGGTGAGGCGTAGAGTGATATTATTCAGGCATTGGAGGGATGGACATGAAACCTGCAATCATCGGCCTCATCGGCACGCTCGTTCTCGCGGGATGCAGCACCGTCAGCTACGACGGACCGGGCCTCGAACCCATCCCCGGCAGCATCACCTATAGTGGCCAGCCGCGCACCAAACTCACCAAATCACCCCCCGGCTCCGCCTTCCCGCACGATTTCATCGACCAGTACGGCCGGCAGGTGGAGGAAACGTATATCATCCAGCCCGACCGCAGCCTGATCATCGCGCATCGGCAATATAAGCCGATCCGGTTCTTCGGGGATTAGGCTTGGTCGGCGTGGTCTGCGGGATGGAGCGGGTGAAGGGAAATATTCCCTCAATTGCGAACGGAGGTCCATGGGTGTGGATCAAGTCCGCTGTGTCTTCGGCAAGCGCGTCGATCGCCGCTTAACGGACTTCGAGTCTGGATTTCAGCCCGAGCCGGATCAACCCGTCAGGGCCAGCCAATCACCGATCGTTTTTCCGGAACGCCGCGTGGAGTGGAGGGCCGGAGCCGGCCGCTGTTGGGTTGCCATCGTCCTTCGGGTTTCACGCGGGCTCAGCCCGAATTCGTGGATGAAGGCGCGCGTAAAATTGGCGGCGACCTCGAAACCGGCGGCTTCTGCGATTTCTGAAATCGGCCTGTGGTCGGCCGAATTGCTGAGATCCGCATAGGCCTGCAGCAATCGCCGCTTGCGAATATAATTGAGCACGCCTCCACTCCCCTCAAACAGCTGGTAAAGCCGAGTACGCGAAATCCCCAACGCGCGGCACATCACGTCCGGTGTCAAGTTTTCCGAATGGAGATTGACGTGAATGTAGCGGTGCGCCCGCTCCATCAGTCCCATGTTGGCCTGGTTTTGACCGGTATCAGTCCTTGTGGACGATGCGGCGCCCGCAACGACCATATCGCCGATGGTTTGGATTATCCGGGGCACTTCCTCTATCGTCAGATTCCCGAGGTTCGTTTCGAGGCCCGTGAGATAGCCCGTGAGCAACTCGGCGTGGCTGCCCGAAAGAACCGTGTTGCCGGCGCTCTGGAGAAGGCTCGCATCGCGAGCCAGCATCTCATACGGCAGGAACACGAGCAAAGCTTCGGTATCGGTCGTCCGTCCGCGATAGGGGCTGCCGAGAGACATGAAAAATATCTCGCCGGCAGCGGTCTCGGTGACACGACGGTTGACCTCGGTCCAGGCCTGGCCGCTGCGCTGCAGGCCCACGTTCCAATGGTCGATGGGGCTCGATCGAAGCATGGCCTGATCGCGGATATATCTGTGGGCATGCGCGCGCTGCTGGACGATGAGGATATCGCCGAGCTGCCAGCCGATCTGCTCCGCGAGGAACCCGTCTTCCGGTGATTTTCCCTCCGGCAGATGAACATCCACGAGCGGCGCCATATGTGCCCGCCAGGCCTGGAATTGTTCTGTCGGTGGCAGGTCCTGCGTCGAGAATCGCAGCGGCTCGAGTGCAGGGGAGGCATGGGGTGGGCGTTCCTTGCGCATGGCCGGTCCACGCGGCCAGCGCCGCCTCTCCACATGCGCCGGCCGTTCCTGTTCCGCGGCAGGATCATCGTCGGATTCAGACCCTGTAGCCATCCAATTCCTCCAGCGCATAACCCGACCCGAGCCATGGAAATTGAGAAAAGCAATTGTTTTTGCGGCTGAAATCTCCGCAGAACTCCGTCTGAAAAAGCGGAAGTGCCCGAAGAGTCTCCTCCATAAGTTGTTTATCATATTCCTTTTCGCTCTGAAATGTACGGAGCGATAATTTCCAGGACGTGAGGATAACGACAATTGCCTTTCTTAGCTGTATCTAAATAAGCATCGGTTCATTCCAAAAGAAAAACCGGACGAATAAAATATTCGCATGATCGAACGACTTGGTTTCGCGATATGTCGAAGTAAATATCGAATATCCCATAGCAAACTCTGAAAACACGGGAGGTAGTCGTGAACTATCTTGGCAGGATTCGTGCGCGCTCTGTAAAAGCTTCGGCTCGTGATGCAAATTGTCTATCCGGAATACACCACGCTCCCAAGAGAGTTCTTGTCACCGGCGGTGCAGGTTTCCTCGGATCGCATCTGTGCGAGACGCTTTTGGCCGCCGGACACCAGGTGATCTGCCTCGACAACTTTTCCACCGGCATGCGGCGCAATATCGTCCATCTGAAGCGAGTCGATCGCTTCAATGTCATCGCCCACGATATCGTCCACCCGCTCGATCTGGAAGTCGACGAGATCTATAACCTCGCCTGCCCGGCATCGCCCCCGCATTATCAAGCCGATCCGATCCATACGACAAAGACCTGCGTGCTGGGCTCCCTCAACCTTCTGGAGCTGGCCGCGCGCACCGGCGCACGTATCCTTCAGGCATCCACCTCCGAAGTCTACGGCGACCCGAACGTCCACCCGCAGGTCGAAAGCTACTGGGGCAACGTCAATTCGTTCGGGCCGCGCTCCTGCTATGACGAGGGCAAGCGCTGCGCCGAGACGCTGTTCTTCGACTTCCACAAGACGCACGGCGTCGAGATCAAGATCATCCGCATCTTCAACACCTACGGCCCGCGGATGCGTCCGGACGACGGCCGCGTCGTCTCGAATTTCATCGTCCAGGCCCTGACGGGGCAAGACATCACCATATATGGCGACGGTTCGCAGACCCGCTCGTTCTGTTTCGTCGATGATCTCATCGGCGGCATGGTCCGCATGATGGCCTCACCGTCGTCGCTGACGGGGCCTGTCAATCTCGGCAATCCGGGCGAATTCACGATCCGGGAGCTGGCCGAGCAGGTGATCGGATTGACCGGCTCCCGGTCGCAAATCATCCATCGCGCTTTGCCGGTTGACGATCCCCGTCAGCGTCGCCCCGATATTTCGCTTGCCATGCAGGAACTCGACTGGCGGCCGAAGATCGACTTGTCGAGCGGCCTGCGTCAGACGATCGACTACTTCGATGGCGTTCTCACCCGTCCGGCACGCGAGCTGGAGGCGGTCTGATGGATGCGCCCCGGGTCCTGGTCACGGGCGGCGCCGGCTATATCGGCAGCCACACCGCCAAGCTCCTCCGCTCGGAGGGGATTGAGCCTGTCGTCTACGACAATCTCACGACCGGAAACCGTTCGTCCGTGCGCTGGGGCCCTTTCGTCGAAGGTGACGTCCTCGACTCGTCATGCCTGATCGAGGTCATCGAGAAATATGCTCCCGCTGCCGTCATCCACTTCGCCGCCTCGGCCTACGTCGGCGAGTCCGTGGAAAACCCCGCGAAATATTACAACAACAATGTCTGTGGTGCATTGTCGCTTATCGATGCCTGCCGGCAGACGGGGCTTCAGAACGTCATCTTCTCATCGAGTTGTGCCGTATACGGCGTCCCGTCAGTGCTGCCGATCGATGAGACGTTGCCGAAGGCTCCGATCAATCCCTACGGCAAGACCAAGCTGATCTTCGAGCATATGCTCGCCGATTATGCGGCGGCCTACGGCCTGCGGTATGTTGCCCTGCGTTACTTCAATGCCTGTGGAGCCGATCCGGACGGCGAGCTTGGCGAATGGCACGTTCCGGAAACCCATCTCATTCCGCGGGCGCTGCTGGCCGCGGCCGGCCGGATTCCGCACCTGGAGATATTCGGCGATGATTACGATACCCCTGATGGGACCTGCATAAGGGACTATATTCACGTCGCAGATCTCGCGCGCGCCCATGTTCAGGCCTTCACCCATCTCGCCAAAGGCGGAGCAAACCTCGCTGTCAACCTCGGCACCGGGCGGGGGTTTTCCATCAGGGAAGTCCTGCGCGTGATCCAGGAAACGACCGGGCGCGAAGTCCCGGTCGTCATCCATCCACGCCGGCCGGGCGATCCGCCCAGCCTCTACGCCGACGCCAGCCTGGCCCGCGAGACGCTCTGCTTCCAGCCTCGATATTCCGACCTCGAAACCATCGTGCGGACGGCGGCTCCGTTCTTCGGACTGGAGGCGCGCGCGTGACCGAACTTGCGATTACCCAAGCGACGCATGCTCCGGAGCTCTCCCACGAGCCGCTTCTTGTCCCGGTTCTGACCGGACATCGGCGGACCGAATATCTGTTCTCGGCGGCCGTATGGGCCTGCGCCTTCGCCTATTTCTGGATCTGGTGGCTGGAGCCGCGCCATCACGTCGATGCTTTCGGCACGATTACGGTGAGCCTCGTTCTTGCCTGGGTTACCGCTCTGCCGGCCTATTTCATCGTCGTCTTCTATCGGGCGGCAAGACCGAACGGCCCCTTGCGCCTGCCGACAGGCAGTCGAGTGGCCATGGTCGTGACCAAGGCGCCGGCGGAACCCTTCTCGGTCGTCAGTGAAACCCTGCTGGCAATGCTTGCCCAGGACGTGGAACACGACACCTGGCTTGCCGACGAAGACCCTTCCCCCGAGACTCTCGACTGGTGCTCCGGGCACGGGGTCTTCGTCTCGACCCGCAAGGGGCGATCCGATTATCATCGGACGTCGTGGCCCCGACGCACGCGGTGCAAGGAAGGCAACCTCGCCTTCTTCTACGACCACTACGGCTACAGCCGCTACGATTTCGTGGCACAACTCGATGCGGATCATGTTCCCGCGCCCGACTATCTCTTCCACATGCTGCGTCCGTTCGCCGATCCAAAGGTCGGCTATGTCTCGGCCCCCAGCATTTGCGACAAGAACGCTTCCGAAAGCTGGTCGGCACGTGGAAGGCTCTATGCCGAGGCCAGCATGCATGGCTCGCTCCAAGCCGGTTACAACGGCGGCCTGGCGCCGATGTGCATAGGGTCGCATTACGCGGTACGCACCGTCGCCCTCAAACAGATCGGCGGCCTCGGTCCGGAGTTGGCTGAAGACCATTCGACGACATTGATGATGAATGCCGGCGGCTGGCGGGGTGTGCATGCGCTGGATGCCATCGCCCATGGTGACGGCCCCAGAACCTTCAGCGATCTCGTGACGCAGGAATTCCAGTGGTCGCGCAGCCTGGTCATGGTGCTGTTGCGGTACTCGCCGAGCCTCGTCGGCCGGCTGCCGCCCCGGCTCAAGTTCCAGTTCCTCTTTTCGCAACTCTGGTATCCGCTTTTTGCGTTCTTTATGTTGCTCATGTTTGCGTTGCCGATCATCGCGCTCGTGCGCGGCCAGAACTTCGTGACGGTGACCTATCCCGATTTCCTGGCGCATTTCGCACCGCTTTCTATCGCTCTCGTGGTGATGGCTTACCGCTGGCGCGCCAGCAGCTCGTTCCGCCCCTACGACGCCAAGATCCTGAGCTGGGAATCCATGCTCTTTCTCTTCGCGCGCTGGCCCTGGGCGCTCGCCGGCACGCTGGCTGCGGTGCACGATTTTGTGACAGGCTCCTTCGTCGATTTCCGCGTCACGCCGAAAGGCCGGTCCGAAGTCGATCTGCTGCCGGTGCGTGTCCTGGCGCCCTACGCTGTGCTGGCGCTTATGGCGGTATTGCCCGCCCTGGCAATCGGCGATGCCGGCGCCTCCAAGGGGGGATACTTCTTTACCATCCTGAACGCGGCAATCTACTGCGCGCTGCTGTTGGTCATCGTCGGGCGCCATTCGAAGGAAAATACGGTTGCGGCGGCCCCGCGTTTCTACCGTCCGGCGATGGCGACCGTGCTTCTTGCGCTCGTCGCGTTGCCGGGGGCTGCAACCATCATGCGCGGGAAGGATGCGACCGAGGCACTCGCCTGGGGCAGCGGCCGCCTTCAGCTGTTCGAAGAGCGCTACGCCGCCTCCGGTGCAGGCCGGGGCGGAACCGCCCTGCGCACGATCTTCTTCAAACCACGATGGATTTCCGATCCGGAGGAGATCCAACTGAGAACGGATGCCGCTCACCCGGATGTGCGGCCGAGCGTGGAGGAAATACACAATGCATAGCCCATCCAAAATAGCCCTGTTGTCGTTAACCGGCCTGTTGCTGTCGGGAGTCGCGGTCCTGCCGACCGCTCTGGGCAGTTCTGCCGAAGGGCAGCCGCTTGCAATGACGACATCGTCCATTGCGCCGCCGACCAAAATGCCGGTCGTCACGAAGGAGTCGATCACGTTCGGCGCCTATGATCCGCACGGAGATTTAGGCGCCTCGCCCGATTCGAAGATCGAACACCTCTTCCTGCCCTGGGAAGATGTCGATCTGCGCACGCTCGCCCTCGCCGACGATTATGCGCAAGCGCGTGGCCGCACCCTGCTGATCTCGGTCGAGCCCTGGACCTGGTCGACCGGTCGGCGCCAAACCTCGCAGGAACTGCTGCATAGCATCCTGGACGGTTCGCGCGATGCGAACATGGCCGCCGTCTGCTCGACTGCTGCCAAGCTGAAAAGTCCGGTCATCATTCGCTGGGGACAGGAAATGGACGAAACCGACAGCCAGTTCTCCTGGTCGCATTGGCAGGGCGACGATTATGCCAAGGCCTATCGCCGGATGGTGGAGGTCTGCAAGGTCCACCTGAAGACGGCCAAATACATGTGGTCACCGAAGGGCAATGAGGGGCTTCAAGCCTTTTATCCCGGCAACGATGTCGTCGATCTCATCGGGCTCTCGGTCTTTGGCCTGGAGCAATACGACAGGGACAAGACTGGCCGTGACCAGACGTTTGCCGAGCACCTTGCGCCCGGATACGCCCGTGTCGCTGGTTACGGCAAGCCCATCATGGTTGCCGAACTCGGCTACGAAGGCGGCGATTCCTTCGTGCGAAACTGGGCTGAGAGCGTAACGAAACGCTATCCCCAGTTCCCGGCGCTCAGCGCCGTTGTCTACTTCAACGACCGTGAAGTCTATCCGTGGCCGGACGGCTATGGCCGCCCCGACTGGCGGGTCGTCCGCCAAAGCATCAATTGAACAAGAAGGAACCTGAACATGTCCATGCTTCAAAAAATGTTCCTGGCCGTGGCCCTGACCAGCGGTATCGCCACGGCCGCGTCCGCAGCCGGAACCAATGAGCCTGCGGGGATCGAGACCGCAAAGCCGATGAGCAGCGCGGAAATCTATCGGCTCTACAACCAGAATTCCTGGATGTGGAAAGCCGGCGCCGGCTACTTCTCCGCAAAGGCGCGTCGCTTTACCGCCTGGTCGCGGGAAAATGGCTCGCCGTCCTTCGGCATGGGCCGCTGGTTCATCACGGAGTCGGGGAAACTCTGCTTCAACGCCGACTGGCACGCCAGGACCGGAACGGCGACGGCAATCACCTGCTTCAGCCACCGCAAGAAGGGCGGCCTGATCTATCAGAAACGCGAACCGGACGGTGAATGGTACGTTTTCAAGAGCGCACCGGCACAAGCCACCGACGAATTCGCAAAGCTTCGCCACGGCGACTACGTGAGTTCTCAATTGGGGAGGATTGAGACGAGCGTCAGTAAGACCAAATAAAGGCGAAGCTAGGGGTTGCGCGCGGCCGAGGCGCCATCTGTGTCCTTGTAGGAGCCGATGCCTGCGCGCAACCCTTTTTATAAAAGATCGCGAAGCGCCTTCAAAAGGCGGCGAACGAACGGCCGGGGCAATTGGAGCGGGTGAAGGGAATCTATATGTACAGATAACCCGTTGTTTTAAATATTCATGCTGACCTCTTGCGCATAAAATACCGTAGATAATACCGAAAACATCTTCGGGGCGCTGCAACTCGCAATTCCGGTCGTTATTCAACCTCATTCAGGGGAAGACCCCTAGACATCGCGGCCGAGCGGTCACGAGATCTCGACGCACGGATGCCACGAGATGCTGAAGCCGGGTCAGCATAAATTCACCACACCGTACATCACGGGACTTGCGTGAGCGAGTTCTTGGCGGGCAAGTTTCTGATCTAAAGCACTCCTTTTTGCGAAGGCACATAGCTCCGCAGACTATCCTTCGACAAACCAGAATCGCTCCAGACATGTGTCATAGCATGGTGGTTGAGAATGAGTACGGGGTCGCCTATCGTCGCCCGTTCTTGGGTGAGCGACAGGAGCGCATGTGATGGCTGAAATAGCAGAGATCCTTGAGTCGGAGGAAATGGCCGAGGTCATGAGGGCGGTAGAGGCCCTGAAACAAAGATTCGGCGCCCATCCTGGCAGTATCCCATTTCAACGCAATGACGGACAGCACCTTTGGCCGATCGCGCTTACACGTGTAGGAAGATACAAACCGGATGTAGTACTAAAGATCCTTCTTGACGATCACGAATATTATCCCGGCTACAAGGCAATTTTGGCAGCCGGGTTCGGTGGGTGGCTAATAGCACCTCGCTCAAAAGAAGTTCGGGAGGCGCTTGTCGTTCACGCCGCAGTCGCGCACATGGATAGGGCGGAAAGCCTCGCCAGTATTGATACTTCCTTCACTGTGCAGAAAGACATCGCAGCTAGGTACCTGTTCACCGGCACAGATTTTTTGGTCGAGGTTTACGATTGTCTAGGAGGGCACAGAGCTTTCGGGGAAGCACCTTCGTTCGACGAACTTTGGGATGCCTTCGAAAGCGTCGAAAAGACAATCAATACTGCAAGTCGAGCGATCACCTACCTTCATCATGCCACCGATCGCTTCGGGAGTCCGGGATCTAGATTCGTGCCAAGTCTCAACAAAGCCGTATCCGTTCTCGATGAACTCAAGAATGCGAAGAAGAGTGACCCGTCGGCACAACAATACGTGTCCCGGTCACTCCTGCATCAAAGGTGGAGCCAAAACAAGCAAACCTTAGCTCTGCTCTACTCAGCATCAACGATCAGGATTAACCGAAGGACGCTTCTGCAAATCATCCTAGATGGCTTCTTCTCCTATGAAGATCACAGAAGTTATCTTGAAACATGGGTCGGTCGCGCTCGATATGTGGCGACTCATATCTTCGCTCGCATGAAGGGCGACTTGGAGCTCGAGAGAAAGACCCACCGGATCCTTGGCGAGGGAAAGATAACGCCTTTTTCACCTCCCAAATTAGATGATGCCGAGCTCGCCAGTTTTAAGAGAACTTTTCGTAATTTTATCAATGGATAAAGCCGTGATTGTTGTCCACATCCGGCATGATTGTCCATGGAAACAAACATAATTTTAAACAAACAATATCGCAGTCATAATCTTCGTCGTGTTCAACAACACCACGGAGACAAAGGTGACACAAACAACTTCGGAAACAACAAGCCAACTTGGTCCTATCAACGAGACGTTTCCCACGAACGGCTACGTTCGTCTCAAGCAGATCCTGCGCCCTAGTGGGCCGTTACCGATCAGCAGATCTGGGTTCTGGGCCGGCGTGAAGAGTGGCAGGTTTCCCTCCCCCCGTAAAATATCGGCAAGGGTAACGGTATGGCGCGCCGAGGACATCCAAGCCCTTATCGCAAAAATCGATCGTGGGGAGGCTTAAGATGGCTCACAAGAAGCACTGGATTAAGCAAAAGCGTGTCGAGAGGAATAAGGTCGACGCTCACAACGAGGATGAGGCCTCGTCACCAATCGGGACTCGGATGGCAATGGCTCAAGCTCTTGAACAGCTTAATAGCCAAGGTGTCGTTGCTGCCCTGCGCGGTCAGAAACAGGGCATCAGCGATCTGTTGCACAACACTGATCGGGCACTCTCAATCAAGCTTGCAGTCGTCTATGGTGCAGGCCTTATTGTCGAACGAGACGACGATGAATGGCACGCGCTCTGCGCTGCGCAAGAGTGGATTGATCATCCCAAGGTAAAGCCGAAGCGCACCGATCCACTGAGGGCGGTTCTGCGGCTAGCGGTTGGTTTTGAGGGAAAAAAAGCCGACAGCACCGTTCACAGATACTACAGGGCCCTTCACCCACTCTTCACGGAGAAAGTACCCGCTGATGAGATTCCTAGCCGCATAATCGAGGCAGGAGGCGTCGAAAAAATGCGGCAAAACTCGGCACGATCCATAGTGGTCAACTCCACTCCAGAAATTATGCGGACTGTCTACGGCGTGAACAAGGCAGCCCACTTCAGGGCGTGGATAACAGTCTATCCTCTTGAAGGTGGAGTTGCCAAAGTCACAATCGGAAAGCTGAAGCAACCAAAGATAAAGTAGCTGTACTTGTAATACAGTATTCAGCCCACCGAAAATAAACCCACCACAATCACGACAGATAGGCTTGGCTTTTGCCATGGTGGCGGAGCCTTGCCTATCGGCAGGGAGTTATCAACATGAAACCTCTTCGCATATCGAAGATAGAATTCGATGCCCAGCACCGGCACCTTAATGACCGCCTACTCGCCTTTTCCTTAACTAGGCGTGGAAGGCGCCTCGTCACTCAATCGATCAGGAAAAACGTCAGCCTCTCATCGTCATCGTCGCTTAAAGCGATAAACTCAGCTGCTAGGACCCGGTTCGCAGATCTGTTTTGCACCAAACTCAGAGCTTTCATCCTCGAGAAGGCTATCGATGAAGTATTCTTCGTTACTCTTATCGTGAGGAAACACGCGGTTCCGATATCTAAGGCGGCAGCCTTTAACGTGGCGGCTTGCAAGGAAGTAGCTGGCCAATTCTTTAGAGACCTTGACTACATTGGCCTGATTGAAGCCGCCTACTACTACCGGATACCGTTCATAGCAGGTGATCATCAACCGTTCGTATCCTGGCATTCCCACGCACTCGTATGGTCAGTGTCTCACAAGGAGCTTTCTGATCGGCGGCGACATTTCAATCGCGAACATCACGCATTTGTTCCGGGGAAGCGGGCCGCTCATTTTCAGATGATCGCGAGGGAATCGATTTCGTCTTACGTGCGCTACATGGTATGCGCCGCCTACATCCCATTGATTCCGTGTGTTTCTGAGCATTGAGGTATCTGCCACAAGGTTTTCGGCAAGAGCTGGAGATTTGGCATGGCAGATGGTGAGGGATTTATTGGGCGCTGTGAAATTGTCGAGCCTCGTCGTGGAAACCGGCGATGGCCCAATGCTGTGAAGGCGCGGATTGTTGCGGAGAGCCTTCAGCCTGGAGTTAGGGTCGCTGACGTTGCGCGTCGTCATGATCTCGTTGCGCATCAGCTTTCTTGCTGGCGACGACAAGCACGTCAGGGTCTTCTGGCGCTGCCTGCCGAACTGATGCCAGCCATTGAGGACGGGTCTATCGAACCTGCCTTTGTGCCGCTGGCGATCGCAACGGAACCGAAGGAGGCTGCCGATGCATCGCCGGTTCCGGAGCTGGTCGAGATCACTTCAGGGATTATGACAGTAGAAATAGGCGCAGACCTCGTGGTGAGGGTTCCCGGCGATGTGCCGGTTGATCGGGTTGCGGCCTTGGTGCGGGCGATGCGAGGGACAGCATGATCGTCGCGGGCCAACGCTTACCGATCCTGATCGCGACGCGGCCGGTGGACTTCCGCTGTGGCCATCAGGCGCTGGCATTGATGGTGCAGACCGAGTTGAAGCTTGATCCGCATTCCGGGGTCACCGTGGTCTTCCGGTCGAAGCGCGGGGATCGTTTGAAAATCCTGGTATGGGATGGCACCGGAATGGTGCTGACCTACAAAATCCTGGAACAGGGAAGCTTTGCATGGCCGAAGGTGCAAGATGGAACGATGCGGCTGTCACGGGCTCAATACGAAGCGTTGTTCGAAGGGCTCGATTGGCGGCGGGTGATGGCGCAGCGGGTGACACCGCCAACTGCGGCAGGATGACTCACCGGCTCGATTTTGGCATTGTTTTATTGGGCTTTTCTGCTTGATTTGCTATAAAGCTGCATGTCGCAGCCCATCGATCTCAGCCAGTTCCCGGACCTTCCCGTCGAGGTGTTGAACGCCTTTGCGGCGGTGCAGTTCGAGCTGTCGGTGGAGCGTGCAGCACGTCAGCATGAGCAGGCGGCGGTGGCCGAAAAGGACGCCTTCATCACCGAGCTAAAGGAACTGATCGAGAAGCTTGAGGGCCAGGTTCAGGACTACCGGCGTACGAAGTTCGGGCCGAAATCGGAAAAGCTGGATCCGACGCAGATGGAACTGGCGCTGGAGGACCTGGAGACGGCGATTGCCGAAACACAGGCCCAGATCGCCTTCGTTGAGGAAAAGATCGCGGCGAGCGGACCCGATGTCGGCAAGGACGCCCCTCGCAAACAGCGCAAGACGCGCGCGCTGCCTGAGCACCTGCCGCGGGTCGAGCGGGTGATCGAGCCCGACAGCATTGCTTGCCCCTGTGGCTGCGGCAACATGGTGCGGATCGGCGAAGATCGGACGGAACGGCTCGATCAAATTCCGGCTTGCTATCAGGTGATAGTCACGATCCGCCCGAAATACGCTTGTCCCAAGGGCCGCACGGGCGTGGTACAGGCCAGAGCGCCGGCGCATTTGCTGGAAGGTAGCTGGCCGACCGAAGCCCTGTTGGCGCAGATCGCCGTGTCCAAGCATTCCGAACATATGCCGCTCAACCGTCAGGCGACAGTCATGGCCCGACACGGAGTGCCGATCGACCGTACGGTCCTGGCCGATTGGATGGGCCGAACGGGTGCTGCGATCGCGCCGGTGGTAGACCGCATGGCCATGATCCTGAATCAGGGCAGTTCAAGACTTTATGTCGATGAGACTACGGCCCCGGTGTTGGATCCGGGCCGCGGCACGACGAAAACTGGCTATCTCTGGGCTGTTTTGCGCGATGATCGCGGTTGGAACGGCTCTGCGCCGACGGGCGTGGTCTTCCACTACCGGCCTGGGCGTAAAGGCGAATATGCCGCAGAAATCCTCGACGGCTTCAACGGCACGATCCAGGTCGATGCCTATGGTGGCTACTCGCACCTCGCCACGCTGGACCGCACGGGCGGTGATCCGCTAAAGCTGGCCTTCTGCTGGGCGCATGGCCGCAGAAAACTGATCAAGGCCAAGCCGAAGAAAGGTTCGCCCATCGTCGATGAGGCGTTGTTACGTATCGCCGCTCTTTACAAGATTGAAGACGGCATCCGAGGCCGTGATCCCGAATATCGCCGGGCTGTCCGCCAACACCTGTCCCGCCCATTGGTGGATGAGTTCTTCACCTGGCTGTCCGCTCAAGCCGCGCGCGTCTCGCGCAAGTCCGACCTCGGTCAGGCTATGGCCTATATGCTCAAACGCCAGGATGGCTTCCGGCTCTTCCTCGATGACGGCTGCGTCGACATCGATTCAAACCTGGTCGAAAACGCGATCCGCAGCCCGGCCATGAACCGCCGCAACGCGCTGTTTGCCGGGCATGACGAGGGTGGCCGAAATTGGGCCCGCTTTGCCAGCCTGATCGGAAGCTGCAAAATGAATGGTGTCGAACCCTACGCCTACCTGCGAGATCTCTTCATCAGCCTCGCCAACGGTCATCTCGCCAAAGATATCGACGCACTCATGCCGTGGGCCTATGCGCACTGCCGGACCAGCGCCTCACAGTGAGCTCGTCCGGGACTCTTCGATGAGCTCACAGAAAATCCGCAAGCGATAGACCTGACCGCTACAACCGCAAAATCAATGGGGTGGAGACGCCGCATACGCTACATGTCGAAATCCCTTCTCAAAGAATACACCGCCTACCCTAAGATGCGCACCGTAGTTGATCCAAGAACCGGTGAGTTCATCAAGCAACCGACCGGCAGGTGGAGTAACCGCAAGAGACCGATCAGGTCGACTAACCTCGTTCGCGCCATGAGTGCGATGGGTAGCCGTACCTTGAAGCAACTAACTTTCGCTGGCGGAACTGGAATGGGCTTACGTCGAGCTCTGCTGAGGGCGTCGCGAGACTCGCTTGAAAGGGACACGGCAACGAGGGCTTTACGCCGCAGAACCCTTCTATTCGCGTGATAGCCTACTTGATCACATCCACGAAAAACTCGCGGGAGGCTCATCGCGGCAAAAGATTTCCGCGCTTTGCATGTGGGCCAATCACATGTTGCTGCCTAACCTGCTACTCAATTCCTAAAGGTGAACTATGATGACTCCTACTGGCGCCGCCGGCGTCCGTGATGCCCTCTTCGATGGGGCTGCAGAGCTTAACTTGCCGTTGTCGCCCAGCCTGCTTTCTCTCTTGCGATGTGAAGACAGTTTGCCTTGCGGGCAGGGTCGGTGCCCCATTTGTGCTTCGAAGCTAACTATGCTTTTACACAGCATCAAACAAGCGCCGGACCTTCGCAGGCAGCGTTGGCAGAAAAGCGCTTTCGCGCTGCGGTCTTTTTCTTACGCGTCAACTGAACTTGCGGCCATTCCGATAGACAAAATTAATTCCGGTGTCGCCGCGATCCTTGACGGCTATGTCCGCTCATTTCTGCGGCAGGACAACCGCGGCAGTATGAAATATGGCTGCATTGCCCAGATTGGATTGGTCGAAGATACCTCGCCTGCGAGCGCGTGTGAGAAAGTTGTTGTCGTGGAGTTCGCTCTAACCGGTGGTAACGAAGAGACGGACTACGATATGTTCGAGAGCCTGCATGCTCACTTCGGTAAAGAGCTATACCATGTTGCCGGCAATGACCTTGGTCCGCAGGAGGTGGAGCCTGTCCCCTTGCTTTCAGCAGAAGCGAGTAGATTTCTTCCTGAGCAGGGTCTGCTGTTCGGATACACGAAGCGAAGGTTGGACACGCCCGAGCGACCGACAGTGATTTCAAGCAAAAAGCGTCTTGCCCGAATGGCCTTCAACTATGGAAATCATACGCTGAGGAGCCGGATTCTATCCCGAGGCTTGTCCAACAATGGAACAGAGTTGGTATTTGACGAAGATGCGAGAGGAGATCTATGGGAAATTGACTATTTCTCACAACTCGATCTACAGCCATGATGACGAGCGATGAAGCTGTCAACTAAGCATCGGTAGAGCGCCATTCGGCGCTCTTTTGCGTGCTAGCGTTATTCGGAGTCTCCAGCCCCGCCCCAAGAGATTACGCGATCCCCTGTGTTTCGACCTCTCGGACTGAGCAACCGGCGACCGGCCACCGACCGCAACTAAGACGAGCTCAAAATCGCGTTGCAACAACCGTAATTTGACAATCTGTAGTTGCGCTGATACAAAGCAAGGCAGTCGCGACCTGCAACACAGGTTTGCCGACGCATCGGGGGCCTTCGGGCCCCTCTTTCATTTAGGAGATCAATATGCCCTCGACTACAACCGCCGCAAACGGTATCAGACTGCCCCACCCCGTCATCGTCCTCGGCCGTGACGACAATGGCAAAGCCCACGCCTCGTTCTTTCCCGCCACCGATGCTCAGCCGGCCTCACGCGCCGCCAGTCTAATGGGAATGCTTGCGCTCTCTGCGGACAACGACGCCGTGCGATCGCTGCTGCCGAAGCTGCCTAGGGGAAAGCTCTTCGACAGTGGCAAGGCCTTCGTGCCGTTCGTCAAGCAGGACCTATACAAGCAGCTTGCCGCCCACTTGCCTGAGGCCGACCGTGCAAAGGCGGAAACGGTTCGAGCGGCACCTGCTGAAGTTTCACAACAGGGGCACGCTGCAACGCCGAGCAATGTGCCGGACGACTGGTCGAATATCCTCGTCGGCAGTTTGGTACTCGCCACCGACGATCCGCTCGAGGGATGGTTTGAAGCGACCGTCATCGAGCTGAAGCCCGACAGCGTTCTTCGGCTTCAGTGGCGGCATTACCTCGACCTGCCGCCGTTCAACCGCAAGCTCGAAGACGTGGCCCTGCTGCATCCAAGCATGAAGCTGTGAGGCGGGGCGATGCGGAGCCTCGCCATGACTTCAGCAAATCATCAAGAGGAGGCCGTCGACAAGGCGGCCACCATCCGAACCCTCAACGACGCCTTCAGGCGCAATCCGACCGCTGGTAGGGTTGTCATCACCCCACGGGTGAGCGCTCTGCCACATGACCAACGATTGG
Source organism: Rhizobium leguminosarum (assembly GCF_001679785.1). Classification (NCBI taxonomy): domain Bacteria; kingdom Pseudomonadati; phylum Pseudomonadota; class Alphaproteobacteria; order Hyphomicrobiales; family Rhizobiaceae; genus Rhizobium; species Rhizobium leguminosarum. Next base: position 4,670,758 of record NZ_CP016286.1, on the reverse strand, counting down.
TCCTGCTGATGACCGTCGTTGGCTTTGACGACTTCAACGCCGGCAATGATCCGTACAACGAACACGACTTCGGGGCGATCGAACAGGATGGGGTGAGCTATTTCTGGAAGATCGATTATTACGACCTGGATTACGACATGGGGTCACCAGACCCCGCCAATCCGCATGTCACGCGTCGCGTGCTGACGATCATGCGGGCGGACGAATACTGATGCGGTCAACCAGTCTTTGGCTTTCGTCCAGACCTCAACGGAGCAGGTTTTGCAGCGGCGTCATCTACATGCTGAAGCAATGCCGAAACGTGCACTTGGAGCACTCCCGCCAGAGCCTCAAGCGTCGAAACGGTGACGTTTTCTGCGCCGCGCTCGACGCGGCCGACGTAAGAGCGGTCAATTTCGGCGGCCAATGCCAGCCGCTCCTGCGAAAGCCCCTTGGCTACCCGCAAGCGTCGCAAGTTCCAGCCGATGGTTTGTCGCGCGTCCATGGGGCAACAAAGCCATATTCACGGCTTGACAATCGACGGACTGACAGTCCCATATTACTGCAACTACGTCACGAGCTGTTGCGTCGTGAATCTATCGAGAGGGAAATCATGAAAATAGCAGTCGGAATTATTGGCATCTTCTTGGGTCTGCTCGTGCTGATGCAATCATGCGCGGTGACGGCGGGCAGCGGCCTGCTGCAGGACAAGGCCACCGGAGGTGCCGGCGCCATAGGTATGCTTGTTGGCTTGCTGTTCTTCATCGCAGGGGCGTTCTCGTTCGCGCTGCCGCTCGTTGGCGCGATCATGTTCGCTCTGGCCGCTGCGTTTGCCTTCATTGCATCAACGTCGGGCAGCTTCTCCGACGTTACGATCTGGGGCTTCATCGCCTTGGTGCTGGCCGTGATGAGCTTTTTCACGTGGCGTTCGTCAAAGCGGAAGAAGCTCGATGCGTCTGTTTGATCACCTAAAGCCTTTTGCCATCGGCCTATCGGCTTTCCTTGCCGTGACAGGCGCCGCGGCAGCGAGCGAGACGAGCTACTATAGGGGCAAGCCTTGGGAGGTCGTTTTGCATTTGCCTGACACGCAAAACGAACGCCCCTATTGCGCTTTTCGAACGTCGCTGTGGGAGGCAAGGTCAATCTCCATCGAAAAGATGATTGGAGCCGGCGATGAGGTGGCCATAGCTCTTCGTGTTAGGAAGGAAAGTTGGCAACTTCCAGACAATCAAACAACGACAGTCGCCGCCGACACCGTGATGGGAATGGTCGAGGTCCCAATGAAGGCGATCACCGGGCAAGAACTCTATTCGGGCGTGCCCACTGTGCCTGTTCTTCTATATAATGTTGTAATCGGCTCGATGCTTGATTCCGTGTTGGCAGCGCGGCAACCTCAGCCGCTAACCATCAAATTCAGTGGCAACGAACCGCTATGGACCGTCCCAGCGCTGGACCGGTTCCAAGCTTTCGAAATGAATGACGCGTTCAAACGTTGTGGCCTCGACCTGAGAGGCATGCAGTCCAAAGCCGAACAGGACGACAGCAGCCAGCAAAGCACCTCGCCTTTTGGTGCTGCCTCACCAGCGGGCCAGCCTCCGGCTCAATCTTCCGCCAGCTCTCAGTCTCTGGCTGCCCCCTCGGATTGGGAGTTCTATGCTCGTGATGAGGATTGGGGCCACACCTGCTTTGTCCAAACCCATAATGGAATTGTGATGGTGGGCTTTATGGGCTCGTCCGGCAAGGATCTCATCGGTTTCGTCAGCAGCTTGTTCAGCGGTGAAACCAGAGCGACATGGCACGTCGATGACAAGCCGGCCTACGTCTCAGACGGGGGTGAGAGTGATTATTTCGGTTGGCATGAATTTGGCCAATTGCCGATGGAATTGCTGGATCAAGCTTCAGAGGGTAAGGAAATGGCTGTAACGGGCGGAAGCGGCGAACGGGTTCTTGTCGATTTGAGAGGCGCGGCCGAGGCAGTGTCCAAATTTAAGGCATGCTTCAACAAGTGAGGGGCAGCCTCCGCTCATCTGATTGAGCTGCCTATGATCACGAAATAAAGCCGGCGTCAGCGCCGCCGCCCGACGAGCGAAGGCATTAGGAGCGAGACGGCTTTCGTGCGTCCCACGCGTGCGGAACATTCACTTTCCCTCCGGTTTCGAGGAATTGCTTTCCAAAGGCGTCGGGCGTCGGCGCCCGTAAAGCCCTAGCCCGGAGCAGGCCGCTCAGCGTAACTGAACGGCCCGCGGTGCAGGAATTGTATCGGCCATCAAATTGGCATCGGTAAGAATTTGGATCAGATCGTTATGAGTCTACGAGACCGACAAGTATGTTGGGTCGTTCTGCGCTCCCTTCCTTATATTGGCGCTATGTGTCACCCCGACAACAAGCCTGAGGCATTTTGTCGAGCATCGCCTGTCCTCTCGACGGTCATATCGAAAGGCTTGCGACTTACCATCGCCCGGCTCGATCCACGATCAATTTGCACGAAAGCGGTCGACCCGGGCTGGACAGCGAAATCAAAGCTGTCGCCCTCGATGGCAATCTACAGAGATTGAATGCCGAAAATCCCCACCACGGCATTGTTCCTGCTTTGTGTCCCGGAACAGTCAGACTGGTGCGCGGCGATAGTCTTCTGTTGAAAATAGTCACGCTGCCACGTCAAAACGTGGCCTTTAGCCCCAAGGAGATCGACATCGACTGAAAGTTTGCCCCGACCGCATCCTTTTCCCAGGCGGAGGATGTGCCCTTCGAGGTGTCGTCTATTTGCATGTCCCCGTGGCTGCGAAAAACCTGCTCGAACGAACCGGACAGATAGATCGAAGCAGCTGGCGTCACCGCGTAGTTAAGGTCAAAAGTTGCGCCGATTGTCGGCGCTGGGTCAATGTCACCATGAAACCGGAGACCCCTCAGCCAATGGTCGTCGGTATACTTGATGCCGAAACTCAAGCCGGTCTGAAGGCCGCCGCTGATGGTAAGATCGCCGAGGACGTGTTCGCCGCTCAGGCTGACGAAGCCAATCGGAATCTGTTGCCGGTAACTGATGCTCTTTTCCCAGTCTGGCCATGCCACAGGTGTATCCCGGAACCTTTCCTCCGTATAGATGCCGGACCCGCCATAGGCGGTCCACTTGAGGTCGGTATATTGGACACCGGCGCCGACCGCCATACTGCTGGTCTCGTTGCCGTAGATGATCCGGTCCAACTGGATCGCTCCGGCGACATAGTGATCGAGTTCGGTAAGGGGATGGATTGAGCGGTGGCTCCAGTCATCGTGCCCGGGGCTCGCCCAGTCGTAGTCAACCATGTGACCGGTGCCGCCGGTGCCGACTTTGACGCTGCCCTTCAAGCTCCAGTCGTTGTCAATCTGCGCGTCCACACCAACAGTGAAAAGGGTCATCCCCTTGCTTTCCCAGTTCAGCTGGCTGTTCTTGTGGTCGCCGTCATAGACAAATGCGTGGGCCTTGATGTTGGCGAGGCCGAGTCCGGCGAAAAAGAAGAAATTGCCGTCGTCGGAGGAATACGAAGCATTGTTTGCGGCGGCCAATGATGGGGTGGCGGCCACCAGTAAACAGGAAGTGACTGCGAATCCGGTAATGACGCGCTTCATCAACTGACTGCGTGTTTCGTCTGGCGCCTCCGTCTTGGGCCTGAGCTTTGTCGGCTCAGGTCGGCTTTGTGTGGTGCCAGAGTTGTCCGCTGCACAAGCCACTGGTGTTGATGGATCGGTGTCGCCGTGCCGTTGCAAGGCTGGGTGCGTCGACCCAGTCAGGGAATGGAAGTATTCGCGGGCCATCCGTTGTCCTTTGCTGGAGGTGATCAAATTGCGGGACTGGGGAGCTCGGCAACATTCTTCCCCTGAGCGAGTTTGTTGGCGCAGCAAAGTGCTTGTTGACTGACACAGGGCATTGCGTTTTAGTCCGTGACGGATTAGAAGCGTCCTTCATGTACTAAGCCATCACGACGCCATACATGCCACATTCGGAGTATCCGCGCTATCAAATCGAGACGACGTCGGAACGCATTCAGCGCCACGGCGGGATGCCCCGAATAGGCAACGAAAATACAAAATCACCTCCGAAAAAGCTCGGAGACTGATGAACCTGCTTGGAGGACAAGATGCACTGGATTTCCAGATTATTTGCAACGGGTGCCGCTTTTACGTTGGCGTCCATAGCCCTCGACGGCTTCGCCCAGTCGGTCGATGCCAACCTGGCAATCAACAGGCCGGACGAGGCGTCCTGGCGTTTCCTCGCTTATGTCGCTGCTCCCGTCGCGGCGACGCCCGGCAAGGTTTTGTTCGAAACATGGGCTTCGAACGAAGATACATTCACCCCGCACCCAATTTTCCCGGGCGCCAAGGGTGACCCGTCCTGTGGACAGTCGGGTGCGGTCGCTGCAGCGGCGGAAATCCCCACTCCCGTGGCCAGCCCAAAAATACTGAGTCTTCCAGCCCTCCAGCAGTTGGCTCCGATGGGCCTCGTCCCGCATGGGTCGCCCGACGGGAGCGAAGAAGTTCGCCGCAACCAGGCGACTTTCGATTACATCGTTTGCAACCAGCTCTTTACCAAGGCCGGTCTGCGATCCTTCTATAATGCCGGCCGGCCGATCTCAGCTCCTGTCGGCGCCATGGAAGTCAAGGCAGATTGGGTACCCGCCGATGAGGTCGATAGCGCCGATTATTATGTCAGTGAGGCACCTGACGGGAAGAAATACGCGCTAATCGCCATGCATATTAGCAGTAAGGTGCTGCCAAACTGGACCTGGACGACGTTCGAGCACCAGAACAATCCAGGCCGTTGCGATTATACCGGATGCCATGATGCCTATGGTGCGGTTGTCGCCGACGTGGACGCGAATGACGCCCTTGATCAGACCTACAGCGACTGCGCAAAGAACGACGCACTGAAAGCCATGATGAGATCTGCAGGCCTTCCACCCGTGTGGGAACATTACTGCCTGAAGGGCAGCCAGACCAACTTCGTCTCGGCGACCGGCTTGCCGACGCATCTTGGCAATTCGGTAACGGAGGCCGGATTCGCCGACACTTCGTCCTGCATCACCTGCCATGCGCGTGCCGCCGTCAACGCAAGGGGTATAATGACGACGCCAGCAGGATTCGTCGATCCGCCGATCCCGGCGCTCTGCCCCAATCCATCCGGTTCCTGCAGCCCTAATGGCGCGCCGGATCCGAATTGGTTCTGGACCAATCCCGGCAAGCTCGACCAGGCTGCCGTTGCCATGCAGACGGATTTCATCTGGTCAATTGCCCGCCATGCAATTGGGCACTAACACCGGCGAGCGCAGAGTGCGACTCACTTGGGATTGAACGAAGCTGCTACCGCGGCAATTGCGGTGGGCTTTGAGAAGAGCCTCCTGGCTGAGAGGATGAGGGTGTTGCAAACCCACCCTTCAGACAGGAGATCCAGATGGCCGAGATAAGCCCTCTTCGCCGCCGGATGATCGAGGACATGACGGTCCGCAATCATTCATGGCGGGTGTGGTCTCCGGGAAATGATTCGGATCGGCTTTAGCAACAAACTCCTACGTCATTTCAATGGCTTGGACTACTTCCGCCAACCCACCACGAATTTTTCGGGTTAATTCATCGTCTCAAAAATCAAGCGCAACATAAAAACATGAGTAAGCAAAAAACACCGAGGAAGTTCTCAAAAATCGCCTGTGCCTGCCTGTTGTCGGGCAGCTTGCTGGCAGGGTCGGCGCATGCTGTCACGCCGGACCATGGCCAGATCCTGAGCGGTTTTTGGACCACCGCGAATCTGATCAAGGAATATTTCGATTGGCGCGGCTGGGCTGGCTGGAGCGCGATTGGCCTGACCAATGTGGTCATTACCGTGGCAACCGGAGACAGCAATGGCGCCTTTACCCGGGCTCTGTTCACCAATCTTTGCGGCTCTACCGCCGCCGGCTTTGTAGCCGCGTGGAAGCCGGCCACCAGGCCCGGAGCTGCGACGCACATCAAGGCAATCGTCAAGGCCGGGACCGTGATCGCCGCCGCCAGCGCCTGCGGATGGGCGACGCAGGCAATTCTTAGCAAGATCGATTCCGAAATTCCTGCTGCGCAAAGAGCCATCGACAACGCGCAAAGAAACAATGTGCCGAACTACAAAGAAATCGTCGACGACAAGACAAAAGTAAATAACGCATTTCTGGGCATCGAGAAGAATTACCGCGATACCGCGCTCGCCTTGAACAAGGCGGCGAATCTGATGAGGCAATACCGCAGAAACGGCTGCAAGGCCGCCACGCAGTCCACACTCTGCGCCGACCTCGATCGTCGCAGGGCCATTGCGCAAGCCGAGGCTGAGCAGGCGCTACTTGCCTTCAACAATGACGGCAAGACGATGTCCGCCAACGTCAAGGAACTGGGTTACGACGTGAAATCTTGAATTGAATTTGCCCGTTCGAATCTTCGGCGGGCCCGTTGAAAGCAGTGGGCTGGCGTCAAACCCCATGGAAAATGAGGATCTACTACTCAATGTCAACAGGCAAAAAGAAATTGCTGCGCGTCCTTCTCGTATCGCTTACAGCTTTGGCGGTCTATTGCATTTACTGTATTTTCCAGTCGGATGAAATTGCACCAACGGCCGAGGTGTTGCCTGCCGACCCTCAAGCTCCCGTTCGATTCGATCTGTTGAACCCGGCGCAATATGCATTGCAGGCCAAGGATTACGGGGGGCATCCCGCCTACGGCGCAGCTATGCTGGCGCGGGTATGCGCCAACTATTTCGAATCTAGGAGCAATCACGACCAGGATCTGGCCGACGCCGCAAAACTGGAAGAAAGCAGCGACAGGAGCTTCGAAGATCTTGTCGCCGCCACCGCTTTCAAGATTCGCACGATGGAGGTGCAGTGCAGCGGTGTCACCGCGGAAGACATCCGGAATTCCGGCGATTTGCTGCGCGAAGCCGCGGCCGCGGGGGATGTCAATGCCAAGGGCATTGTCTTGTTGGAGGATTTCCGCGCCGCAGATGCCGCCCGGGCCGAAGCCAAGCTGGCCAACAAGGCCTTCGACGTTGATCCCGCCGTTTACAAGGATTGGCTGAACGAAGCGGTGCATCTGACCGAACAGGGAAATCTGAGAGGCGCCCAGCTTGCCGCCTTGTTGACCGGCGTCAGCGCCTACGGGCAAAAAGACATGACTACATCGGCCATGTGGTCCATGGTCGCCCAACAATCCAAAGGGGAGGCATTCGATTCCGGCAAATTCTCTTTCGAAACGGAGCCATACAACGAATTGAGCAGTGCAGAAAGAGCCGCAGCCACCGAGCGCGCAAAGAATGTTTTCGGCACGTGTTGCAACCAGCCTTCGGCGCAAGACCAGGAGGCACCCTGACAGAGTGATCGCCGCACCGGAGCGCGAGGAAATCGGACAGCTTCCGGCGCGCTGAATCTCGGATGGCAGGCCGTTAAGCCGCCTTCCTGGTCTTGGCGGCCGTCTTTTCAAGGCTGCCTTTCAGCGTGTTCGAGTAACTCCTGAGCATCAGTTTCTGTAGAGAACGGACCTTGGCGAGGTCTCACGGGACGCCCGGAAGGTACGCTGTCTCAGATTGCGAACGCGTCGATTGACCTGCCGCCAGTTGATGGCATTCCAATCGGTCTGTCCCTTGGTTCCGTTTGCAGAGGATTTCCGCACCTAACTTTTCCCTCGGTTAACAATCATCACAACGTCTTTGGGCGGTTCACCAGACCCACGTCAGCAGCCTTTCGGCTCGGGCATCGCCCTATCCGGCGGGTTATGGATTTCCCCGATCTTTCGATCTGCCGGCATTCGCATCTTGGGTCTTCCTGTTCCCGCTGGGCATTCGGCTTCCCTTGCGGTCCGCCTACTGACGAAATCACCAGTTCCCATCGGGGTTTCCGTGTTCCACATGAAGGAGCTGCGGTCGGGTCGGGCGCTCTCTGTACGCCGGGGCGCGGTGTTCGCGGTGGGGCCAAGCGCACCCCGGTTCGCATTTGCTCAGCTCGGCCGTATCAACCAACGGTTACGGCCTTACTTCCTCACGACGCGTTTCAATGAGAATTCACTCGCGTTCGCCCTTCCGACCTTCGCCTCGCCCGATAAAATGCGTTGGCTGCATTTCCATCTTGGGCTTTCATTCCCGCTTCACACCGCGCCGTTACCAGCACCGCATGGGGAAAGCGGCGACAGAGTTGAACACTACTCATGGACCCATGGGTCACTCCTTTCATGCGACTTTCACGTCGCACCGCCTGCTTGAACGTCATCCACATGGGTGACGTGAAGCACGCGCCATTCCCTCCGACCATAACAAGAGAATGTTCATGCCCGAATAGGGCTGACCGTTGTGGCGTGGGGGCCGGGTAATCCGGCCATTGGTGTTAGCCGCGTGCCATGGCTTCATCCAGGGTTTTACGCCCTTCCCGAGATCTGCAACGATCCTATCCGTGATCCGCGCATAGATGTCGGCGCGTTCGCCTTCGGATTTCCTGCTCATGTCACTATCCTCCGTTTTGGGGGCCGCGCCATCGCGACCCCGTCGCGGAGGTCCGAAGGCAGGAGCGATCAGGCGCTCGCCACACCGGAACGGCCAGAATGGCTCGCCACACCGGAACGGCCAGAATGGAGTGAGGACGGCAAAGCCGTTGCGGCTGACCGCCGGCTCCTGCAGGACCGCCGACCGGGACGGGGTCGGCGTGGCGGGCAGGGTCCTTGTCCTTCTTTTCCTTCCCTTCCCCTGACATGGCAAAGAGCCGGTCCCAAAGGAACCGGCCCGATCTCCACCGGCTGGCGCGGATTGAAGGCAAGACGCGAGCGCGGGATCAGCCGCTGCAGAACATGGGCGCGCAGAAGGCGGTATATCGTTCTCAAATCACGGTCTTTCCCAATGGATCGGCATCATCCTTCGCAGCGGCGTCAGCCCTCGATTGCGACGCGATGCGAACTGCCTAGACTTCTGATCTCGCCCGCAGGCGGAATATCGCTTTCCACGCCGGACAGCGCGTGGAGCTTCACGCGCCGCATCGCGCCGGGGGCAAGGTGGAACCAGTCGTCGTCGGCCCGATAGCCTTCGACATCGATATGCACCGATTGCGCCAGCCGGTCGGTCCTGAGGTCAACGAACCAGTCGCCGTCGTCTCTGCCGAATGATGCTTCGATCCCTGCATCATGCAGCGCCTTCCCCCGTCCGCAGGGGAAGTGGAAGCTCTCGGCGAGAATGGCGCCGTCCGCCAGCGAGCGCAGGCGCGCCACAGTTGCATCATGCGCCGGCGGCCCGAAACGAAAGGCATAGGTCGTATCGAAGAAGGCGCCGTGTTCAACGAGGCTCGACAGCTTGATATGGTGCATGGCGAAGACCATGGCGCTCGCGGCGCAGGCCTGGCCGAGCAGCGAGCACAATTCGGCGATCTCGGTGATCGAGGCGGATTCGCCGCCGAAATGGCGCGGCACCTGGATGCCGAGCAGCCTTTCGGCCTTCATCGCGTCGACGGCTTCCCGAGGGAAGCGGGCCTCCGCATCAACGGTATCCGCGTGTTTCGCCGCGATTTCGGCGACCCGGGCTACCCTTGTGACAAGAGCGTCCTGCATGATCTTGACGGGAAAATTCATCACGCGACCTCCCCGCTGTCCCGGATGAGATCGACGGTCCTGGCGATGGCCGAGATGCTCGCGAAGGATTTGCGGTTCAGGAGATTGTCGGGAAAGTCGATGTCGAAGGCCTCTTCGATGCCAAGCATCAGCTGCACCGAGGCAAAGGACGTCAGACCTGCCGCATAAAGATCGGCATCGTCGGCAACTTGGTCGATCGACACAGGAAGCTTGCCGAATTTGGCGACGAGGTCGCGGATTGTCTGTTTCATCTCATCACTCCATGATTCTCATCGAGCTGGAAGTTGGAAAGCGGGTCGCCGCGCAGCCAGTCCTGCACTTTGATCGACGGGGCTGCAGAGCCGCCATTTAAACTAGAGGTCATGTTTTGTTCACCGCAGTGTTTTATTCAGCTTCGTGCTCCAGGAATTAGCGCGTCCTTCCAAGTATCAGGTCGAGTTGTTTTGATATTGAAAGGTCATCGCGGCGAACGTTCCATCGGTTGGACAATAGACGCTGGTGATCTCGTCTTTTGAAATGGCTTCTGCGGGTACGCGCCATTGTGAAAGTACCCTTCTTTTGGGAGAGTGCAGATGTCCCCATCGTGACAGGAAGACGCCGGGCGCTAGCATCTGGGTACCTCAAGTTCTTGCTTCTGAAGCGCGGCGAACCTTCTTCTCGAACTCACCAAGCTTAAAAGAACCGGCTCGAAGTCAAGACCATTAAAATGGGTCGATCGGATTACAGAGCGCATGCTGGCCTGACCGTCATCATAGCGTATCGCTGCATACATGCTCGGGGCGATGCAGACGCCCCGCTGGCAGGTGAGCTGGCCGTAGGTGGCGGCCATGAAGGTCGCAGCCCGCTCGTGGCGGGTCAGCACGAGCTTGATCTTCGAGTTGCGCAGCGACTCGACTACGTCAACGTTTTCCTCGGCGGGGACGCCGAAGATGTACTCGACTCCCTCGTTCTCGAGTGCCGAGACAAGAAGGTCAGCCTCGTTGAGGCGTGCATCCACGGACTGGGGCATGTATTATCTCCTGACGGGTTTACCCATCTTTGATGGGATAATTCGGTCACGACGATCTAGATGCATTTGTTCAACCCGTCAACAGTCAATAATCATTTGCCGCCAACAAACGTGCCGGCTGCATTGGAGCAGGCCTTGCCGCCGCCATTGAATTTTTCTCTTAGTGAAGGCGCAGCGAGACAATTACCTCAGCGATCCGCTCCGCGGTCCGGCGTGGGCACGATCATCGATGAAGACGAGGGCAGTCTACTCGTCATTTCGCCGCTGTTCGGCAAGAAGGAGCGCACCGATCGTTCACTGGAGAAGGGCAGGCTGATCCATCGCATGCTGCAGGCGCTTCCCGAAATTCCACTTGGCGAACGGCCTGATGCGGCAAGCCGCTATGCCGAACGGGCGGCTCGGTTGTGGCCGGAAGGCGAACGGCGCAAGCTTGTCGATTCGGTTCTGAAACTATTGGACGAGAAAGGTCTGCAGGCCGTTCTCGGCGCGCAGGCCCAGCCCGAGGTCTCGATCATGGGAACATTGACGCTCGAAGACCGGCGCTATGCCGTCTCCGGCCGTATCGACCGGCTTGCCGTCCTTGCCGATCGCGTCGTCATTCTTGACTACAAGACCAATCGGGTGCCGCCGGTAACCGAAGAGGCTATCCCCTTCGCGCACCGGGCGCAGCTGGCGATCTATCGCGAGATCCTGGCGCCGCTCTATCCGGGTAAGCGTATTGATTGCATGCTTGTCTACACCGAGAACGCCTCGCTCTTCACGCTCAGCGAAAAGGCGCTCGGTTTGGCGCTTGCAGCGGGCAGGACAAAGTGAATACCGGACATTGAAAATTCGGCACCGCACCATCACATGCGGTTACCCAATTCCGATAAAGGAGCAGCCCATGGCTACCGTGAAAGTCGATATCAATAATTTCCAGTCCGAAGTTCTGGAATCAGCAGAACCCGTCGTCGTCGATTTCTGGGCTGAATGGTGCGGCCCGTGCAAGATGATTGCTCCGAGCCTCGAAAAAATCGCCGTCGAGATGGAAGGCAAGGTCAAGGTCGCCAAGCTGAATATCGATGAGAACCCGGAACTCGCTGCACAGTTCGGTGTGCGCTCCATTCCGACGCTTGCGATGTTCAAGGGCGGCGAAGTTGCAGATATCTCGGTTGGCGCAAAGCCGAAGACGGCTCTTTCGAACTGGATTTCGAACGCTGCCTGATTGATATCGCTCGATTTGTATCACAATGAAAAAGCCCGGTTCGACCGGGCTTTTTTCATTTTGCAGCCTTCATTTCGGGGGCGTATCGTTGTCGGCAAGGACATCGCCGACGAGGTAGAGAGAGCCGCCGACCAAGATGCGCGGCGGCTGCCTTTCAGCAAGCTGATTTCCGCACGGTCAACACTGTTACAGTTGCTGATGACAACAGTTAATTGAGTCATGCATCGTCCTCTATTCCTAGTTTAGCCCATTGACCCAAACCGCCACAAACGTCCAGGCGGTCCAGAGCAACGCCACCGTGATTATTACTTTCGACGACAAGATCCGCGACGCCACAAGGCTGGCGGCGATGGCGAGCTGCCATGCAAGAATTGCTTCCATATGAATGTTCCTTCTTTGGAAACAACCCTTACGATCGGCGGTTCCTACTTTTGCGGATGATGTACATCAACCGGTTTTCGTTGCAACAGTTCTGCCCGTGCTGGGGAGGCCACGCGTGGGGACAACAAGATCGGAGGTCACTAGTACGCGCCGAAGTCTCTCGTAACTTTTGTGAAATGCTGACTGCTCCTTCCACTTGCTGACAACATGTCAGTTGCACATTAATTTCAGTTGCAGCCAAGGCCGCGTCACGCGGGGGTATAGCCGGTTGTGACGTGGGCGAGGTTACATCGGTCAGTGTCACATCGATCTTGACATCGACCATTTGTGACAAGGTAGCCTCGGGCCTAAAGTTCGAGGTGACATATGACGAAAATCGGTTATGCCCGGGTCAGCACGGCTGATCAGGATTTCGAAATACAGCAGCAACGTCTGCAGAGTGAGGGCTGCGTGATCATCCGCGCAGAAAAGGTTTCCGGCGCCAGCCGCGAGGGGCGAACGGAACTCGCAACTATTATCGAGTTCCTTCGTGAAGGTGACGAGTTGGTGGTCACGCGGCTGGATCGTCTTGGGCGCGACACCCGCGATGTCCTCAACATCGTTCACGAGTGCGAGCAACGAGGAGCATTCGTGACGATACTCGACCCGCATGTGTCGACACGCGGTGAAATGGGGCACGTCATTCTCACTGTCCTCGGCATGGTCGCACAAATGGAGCGTCGATTTATTAAAGAGCGTCAGCGAGAAGGTATTGCCCGCGCAAGACAAGCTGGAGCGTACCATGGGGGTAAGGCTCGCCTGAACCACGAGCTAATCCGCACGCTTCATCATCACGGAATTGGAGCTTCCGAAATCGCGAGAAGGGCTGCTTGCTCGCGAATGCAGGTGTATCGAATATTGGCCGCCTCTGACCATGAAATTGTTGAAAAATAAGAAGTTCTTTACCTCGACATCGGTGCACTTGAGGAGGCCGTTGCCTCAGCTCGGGCGAACCCATTTGACGGTATGTCCGCTGACGGCGCAGAAGCAGCAGTGCGCGATGCTCTTAACGATATCGGCGACGAGTGCCCCGCCTGCGATTCCGGGGACTGACGCGCTGAGTCGGTTCGGCCTATAACCAATCCGGTCGATCAGGAATTTCGCCCGCCGCGACTTCTATGAGAAGAGTAGTTATACCGGTCGGACCGTCTTCGATGCCTGAAAACTGCCCGTCTGGCGGTCCGCCGGTTCCCCCAGACACCACAAAGCCCGCAGCGGGCGCCGCCAACAACGCCATGGCCGATACGGATCTCGGTGCTGCGATATTGCCTAGCGTCGACGAGTGGCTGAAGGTTTTGGAAAAAGTCTCCCGCATTAGGGCGTCTACCACTTCAGTCCAAGTGGGGTTGACGCATGTGTCGACGTCCCGACCATATCCAGACTGGCCTGCCACCATCCGCGCAAGGAAGTCCCCGAGCTCGGCATAGCCTATTGTCTTTTTCGGTGTCGGATTGGCCGGAAGCTGAGTCCATCGCGGAGCATGAGATCGGTGCCAGTGGCGGTCGATTATGCCATAGCTTCCGGAGTGGTCTGAATCCACTCCCAGTGTAAGATCGACAGATTTCAGCCGATACGCTGCTTGCTCGAAGTCGAACCGCGGCCAGTTCTGGTAGAGCGACAACTGCGTCCAGCCAGATCCCTTCTTGACATTCGCCGTTCCAGCCTGAGCGGCCATTTTGGCTTGAATGAGGACGGCCCGCCTTCCGGTCCAGCGGCTCGTCCGTAAATCAATAACTACCAAAAAGTCGGCGAGTTCGGAGCGTTGCCGCTTCCCTCGCACATCACAGTAGATCGCCATCGGGGACTGATGGCAAAACACGCCTGTGAGTTTCAGGTTTAGCCCGGCAAGAGTGAACAATGGAGACCACGCCGCCGCTATATCGGGAATGGCCCCCAAATGGACAGCGGCGACGAGACCGGGCTCGGTTCGGGGCGAGGACTTCATCAGGGGCGACCCATTTGCCAGCGCACGGGAAATCGCTACGTTGGCTGATACGCTCATCTGGTGAACTGCGCTCGAAGAAAGCGTCATTCGCAGCGATCTGGTTTCATGGGGCGATCTCAGCCTGAGACTTCTTGGTCATCTGCTCGGTCATCGATCTGCGCGACAAGGACCGGCGAAGACTGCGTCCACAGAGTTGCAACGGAGTTTCCTTTTAGTCAGCGCATCAGGATGACGCGTATTTTTTAATTTCTTCGAAGTATAGTCTCTCGCTGTCGTCCTTAAACGAAGATTTACTTTCTGAAAGCGACGAGAGCTTTTGGAAAATATGTGCGTAAATGATCTTATGCACTTCGTTGCGTAGATTGTGCTCATCAGGGGAATCCATTTGGGCGTCGACATCAAGAAATAGGTCTAACAGTGAAAGCAGTCCATCCTTGTCAATTTCGTCTATTTTGCGCCACTCACCCGAAGCCGCCACCCAAAAATAGCCTGATCCGTCTTCAATCTTTAAGATCTGCATAGGTCGCACTCCGCTCTTCGTAAGTTTTCACTCCTGCCTCCAAGTTTCCAAGAAGTATGTCCCTTGTTTGCAGTTCTAATCCATCTGCAGAGACAAGTTTCTTGCTCGTTGGAGGCCCGGAGAAAATTCGCCACTTGATCTCTGTGCCCTCTACTGCTTTCTGAGTATAGAGGATGTAATCTGGGCGGATCGAAACTCCTACGGTGTTATTGTGGGTGACCACGACAACGGGCATCTTTCTGGACATTTCTTTTATAATTTCATTAACTTCAGCCTTCAGGAAATGGTTGTCGAATGACGATTCTGGTTCATCTATGAGCAGGACATCTGCGGAGCTTGCTCCTTCTATCTTATCTAGCAAGAAAAATTCCGACCTTTCTCCCCCAGAAGCAACGAGCCCATCCTTGTTGAGAATCTTATATTCAACCTTGACCAGATATTTGCTGAAATCAGAAGCTTCAACTGGAGATCCAATGTTTCGGAGCTCCTGCAGGAATTCATAGGGCTTATCGTACTTCTCGAAGGCGGCACTGAAGCCTTTCTGCGATCTGGAAAGGTCTTTAAGTTCGCTCACCCTCATAAATGGGCCGACCTGAGCAACAATCTCAAAACTGCCTTTTTTCTTCCGAAGCGGAATTTTGGCCTTGCGGGCCGCTTTCACCAGCTCTTCGAATCTGGCTATCCCTCTTTTGTTGGTTGCGACTCTCAGAAGGTCAACATCCGTCACACTAGGCGCGGATGACTTTCTCTGAAGCCTCGCCTTGATGTCTTGAATGACAGTATTTACCCAGTCTTTTTTTAGGTTACTCTCTTTCTGGGTGCAGTAAGTCATCATCAATTCGACATACAGCGCCTTTAGTGCAGCCTGTGGAATGTGCTTATCAATTATTAATCTATACTCAACGTTACTGACCAGTCTTTTTGTCGATGATATTAGATTCTCCAAGCCAGATAGATTTTTTTGTTGAAATAGTTCCTCATTATAAATCGTAGCTTTCGAGAACGCGTCATGCCTACTTGTGTCGCGTGCATAATTTAGTAACGTGGACACATATTGTTCCACGGATTCCATGTCCGATTTGAGGTCGATTTCAAGCATATGGCCAACCGCTCCTTGCAAATCCGCCAGATACTCCCGAGAAAAAAGGCTGGTTTTTTCACTTAGAAAATCCTTGAATTTCCTTTCGTCTTCCACTTCATTGCGGGCCACAAGATCGAACTGTCGTATATATCTAGTGTTCTCGGCTCCAAACCAATCGTATATCCTTTGCAGCGTATAAGATTTTCCTGACGACCGATCGCCCAAAACAACATTCAGTCCAGTTGAAAGCTTCTGACCGTCGGGAAATATCTGGAAGTATCTGTTCCCGCCAATGGTAGACAAAGACACCTTATCTCTGTCCTTTAGAACTTGTCGCAGAGTGCCGAACGTTAGCTCCTCACAATCAACATATGTTTGCTTGGTAGGGAGGTCGGAAAGGGTGTCGCTAATTCGGCAGTCGCTGAAAAATACTGGGACGAGCATCTCAGGGTCTTTGTGGCAAGCCATGAATTTTTTAGGGCTACTGACTTCGCCACAGTGAATATGACCTCCGAACCTCTCCAAACTTTCAGGACTAATTTTCGGGTCCTTCAGATAGTGAGGAATAAGGATGTACTGACGGAGGTCGCCCAGAATCGACTCAAACTCTTCATGCCGAAGGGGCAATCCAGTCGTATGCCATTTTCGCGCCACCTCATCGCATCGGGAAGAAAATCCATCCAAATCTCGTCCGTCGGCCAAGACTAAGATGTGAAATTTTTCGATATCAACTTCTATCCCTGGAATAACAAGGATATCCAGAACTGACCTGATTTTCTCAAATTGCTCTCTATCAAAGAGATTGTGGTTTGTAATGGCAATGCAGTCCAATTCAGCATCGCGCACATACCGCTTAATATTGTGTTCGCTAAACACAAAATCTCGATCTTGAGAGCTAGTTTTGGTATGGATGTGCAAATCGATTTTTTTCAAAATTGTAGCCCCTCATTCCGCACGATTTTATCTTATCTGGGAGCAACAACTTATGCACGAATACTTTTTTTAAGTTTTTTCAGGTGCTTTTGAAGCGAGTTAGTATGCCGCTCTCATCCGATTCTGTGGCGGCTAGCCAGACCCGTCGTTCTGGAAGCGGCCCCTACCTTACCCACCATGAGCGGCGCTACCAGAAGTACGCTGATGGTGGCATCGCTGGCTTCCTGCGAAATGAGCTTCCCAGGAAGGTGCCTATCGAGATCGACGAGACGACTCGAAGCCGTTCCCACCGCAGCAGCGCAGTAACTTGCGCGGTGTCATTGTATCCGGCCTTCCCGGCCAGCAAGGCCGTGAGTGTGGGCAGTGTCACACAGGAAAGGCTGGCTCTGGCGCCTTTATCCTCGAAATGGCCGACTACGCTCACTACTTGGCGACGGTCGGCCGATGCAGCTGCGCGACAAGATCACCAGCACCGGCGTAGATCGTCGATCGCCCGCCATGACTTTGGGGAGTCGAAGGGCCGAGGTTTCGACCATGTGGTTATTCTGCCCACCGAGCCGATGCGATGCTGGCTCTCCGACCCCGCGAGCGACTTGAAGCCCCAGAGCCGGGCGAAGTTGTACGTCGCTCTGACGCGCGGCCGCCGTAGCGCGGCCATCGCGATGGATTGGGGGAGCGCGCCGCTACCCGCAGGATTTTCCCTCTACAGGCGTACTGCGCCGAGTTGACGCCGGCCCTGTTCGGTAGATGACGGTACGCGGAACCGCAACCGGCATGCTGAATGAAAAGAAGGGGGCGGAATGCAGACCGGAGAAGATTTGAATGGCGCAAAGGGCCCTGATGTTGGGCCCTCGTCAGGCTGCTTCTTCTAGCTCCTCCTCCCCGTAATAGTCGTCCTCTCTACCCATAGGAAGAATGTTCTCGCGTACGACATCTTTGCCCATGGCAGCCTCGATCATGGCCAGCAGTTTGGAGCGGCGATCATCCATGAAGTCGGTGAAATTGTCGGACGTCAGCAATGCTTCGTCGATCTCATGGCTTTTGAGAATGGCGGACAACCGGTCAGCAGCAATCGGGGGATTGCTGTCGTTCCCCTTGTGGAGCCGCCCTAGGTATGCGGATGGCGCAACACCGCCCAGCATACGGTTGGTGGCGGATGCCAGCGGGGTCTTGTTGACGATGCTGTTGTAGATCGCCGGTTCAATTTTCTCGCTCTTGCACCAAGCTTCCGGAAAAATGTGATGAATATCGACGTTCTCGTCGAAGAAGACTGTCTGGACGTAGGGCTGGCCAGATTTGAAATCCTCTGCCCCGGACTTCATCAGCAGGGCATGGACGCCCTTGTATGCGGCAGAAAGGCGTGAGCGAAGTGTGCGAAGGCGCTTTTCTTCGAAGCTTGCACGCTGCACGGTCTGCGGTTCGGCTCCTCCGTTGATCCAAGGCGCAAAGTCTCGAATGTCGAGCGCGAAGCGGCTTTCAACCGCTGAGCCGTACAACTCCCCAAAGACCCCGCACCAGTACCATTTGGCCAGTTTCTGGCGAACAGCGTCATTTTCCCAAGTCGAGCCAAGCTCAGCCAGGATGGCGGCCAGCGGAACGAGTTGCGTCTGATACGGCAGGTCGCGTGAGTTAAAGATCTTCAGTGAGTGAAGGAACTTGGCCGCTGCGACATAGCCCGCCTCGACCTTACCGGCCAACTTCTTATAAGCATCCAGCGGCACCTGTAGGAGGCTGTTGCGGGTAGCGCTGATCGCCGGCGGTTCCGCCCCCTTGGCAACTGCCTCGTTCCGGCGCTCCTTGGTGTGAAGTAGCGAAATGGCCTGTAGGAATTCGACCGGCTCGATCTTCGCTAGAACCTTCTGTGCGATCAATCGTTCACGGCGCGCCTTCCAATCGTCCCGCAGATGAAATTCCTCTGACGCATACATGGCCGTGACCAGCTCAAATGCGTCCAGCGGCTTGCCGCCCGTGTTGACCTTCTCGAAGACCAGGCACACGGCTGCACGCGACGTGTCCTTTCCTAATTTGATGACGGGAACATGGTAGGATGTGAAGTTGTTTACGACCTCCTGCGCGAAGCGATTGATCATCTCCCATTTCTCTTGCCGAGCGATGGGATCCCTCGCCATCCACTGCGCCGCCGAAATCTGCCATCGGTTTTCGTCGAAGATCCGATCAATCGGAAAATGAAGAGCATCGAATTCATACTCTTCGCATGACAGATCGAGCTTCACGTCGCGGCCGAAATTCTCGCGGATGACCCGGTCTTCCGGCACAGCAATCACGGCCTCGGAACGCGCTACGTTGGGATCAAGCGCGGCCTGGATATCGAAATAGAAGTGCACCTTTGTCGGTTGCTTTTTGGCCGTCTGCGTGGCCACCGGCATCTGTGAGAAGGTCGACTGATAGAGCGAGGTCATTCGCTGCTGGCCATCCAATAGGTACGCCTCAAGAGGCTTGACCGGTGCGGGCGCACCCTCGACTGGGCGCACTGCGAATGACACCTCCCCGGACGCATCCAGTGTCATTAGAGCGCCCACGGGAAACCCCTCGGAGATCGAGGCAAGCAGATCAATTATTCGGTCCTGATCCCAAACCCATCCGCGCTGAAAATCAGGCAATTGCAGCTTGCCCTCGTAGCATTCACGCATGAGATCTCTAAGGGATACTGGATTAGTTTGAAACGACGTCGCCAAGTGAGCCCTCATAGAAAGAAAAGGTAAAAGAAGATCGCCCAAACTGGTGGGGACTAAGTCAGAAACTTTAAGCAGCGATTCCGCTATTTGCCAGCGCAAAACACCAGAATGCCCGATAAAATTGCACTGGCATATCTATTGAATTACGCAGACGCGCCACCCTGCTTTGCTGGCGATGTTTTCTGAAGCGATATCAACTCATGGGCAAGCCCTTGACGCTCTTCAATCTTGCTTTTCAGCGTCGATCACCTTGTAAGGCACTCCCGAAGCCTGCTCCTCAGGCCGCTTGGTCAGTTCATCGTATAAGACCTTTAAAAACATCGAGCCTCCACCGAAAACCATCCACAAGGGCACGCCGACAGCGCCACCGAGTGCAGCAATGCCTGCGTTCGCTCCAGGAAACAGGGCAAAAGCCCCCGCCGCAGCTGCTATACCCAAGCGCTGGGTTGACGTTCGGTTGTCCCAACCATGTTTCTTTGCCTGACCGCTGATGATCTTCATTGCAGGCAGGATGACCTTGCTAGAGGCGGTCAGCGAAATCGCTCTTCGTGCCTTGGCTGCGGCCGAAATCTTCTCATCTTTTAGATCGATCAGCAGTTTCGCCCAGTTGCGGAGGGCGTCAGCCTCGGCTCGACTCGCAGATACGGCAATAGCGATCGCGAGCTGCTTCTGGCTGTCGTTGTCTTCCATGTTATCTTTTCCAATCAAACAATGTGCTGAGGCGCATTTTCTACAATCGATACACGAAAGTGACCGTTGTCAACGTCGCGCGCCGCCAGAGATTGCTAGAGCAAACCGCCATCCTTCGAATAGCTTTAGCCCGCCCGCTTCCATTGTCCCTCGTCCGCTTCTGGTCCAGCATGTCAGCCCACGAATGTATCATCCCCCGCGCTTCTCCCAATAAGTGGTGCGGCTGTATCGGCTCAACTGGGAGTGCGCTTACATGGCAGGGGAGGTCAGCGGTTCTATCCCGCTTAGCTCCACCAAATCTCCAAGCTCTACAAAAAATCCTTACACTTCAATGGAATGACAGAAACGGCGCGGGCAGGAAGTACCCAAATTAGTACCCACGCCAGAAGCCGCACCGGATTTCAAGCGCTTGGCGGTGATTTTGGGACGTCCGGTGACGCGGCAAACCGTGACGGGGCAGCCGAAATGTTGGCGCCTTCATTAATCAAGCGAAGCCGTAGAAGCTAGTTAGAACGTCATGGTAGCCCGCGACGCTCTCGTAAGGATGTGGGTCAAAAGGCGAATTGAAACCACAGCGCCAGAGGCTTAGAAGCGGCTGCGGTCGTCGTGTTACAGGGGGTGATTCTATGCTGCCTTTAGGCTTATCTAAGCTGCCCTATGAGATAAATCTGCTTGAAGACTTCTCTGTAGTTACACGAGATGGTGAGTACTTGGGAACCTGGGAGCTTGATGCCGAGGACCACCCGAGTTTTACCCCGGACGGCCAAGCTCGGGCACTACTTTGGGCTCCTTGGGTGGGCTTGCTTTGTGAGAAAATTGAAGAGTGGTATGAAAGCAAGCAAGCGAGTTAGCGGTCGGTTCGTCTCCACGAGTATCCCCTAAGCCTGATTTTATTTAAACGGGTGAGAGTCATCGCCTTGTCTCAAGCTCCCTGCGCAACCATAATGTGCAAGATTGATTTGGCTTAAGATTCTGTGGGGGGACGATTATTGACTGTTGACGGTCCATTTACCCGAGCGCTGTCCACCTTTGGAGCTTCCACCAAGTCTAAACTTTCAAACATTGCCGTTGCGGGTGCAGCGGAGGACCAACTTCGTGCACCACTTGAGGCGCTGATGCAGAATCTCGCTGCGATCTGCCAGTTTCCCGAAGGCTCCGTCGAGTTGGTGGGCGAGTCCTCTTTGGCGGAACTTGCTACCCGTCCAGATTATGCCGTCGTCGCCCATAACGCGCTTGTAGGATTTATTGAGGTTAAAGCCCCGGGCAAGGGTGCTGACCCCCGACGCTTCAGTGATCCTCACGATAAAGCCCAGTGGAAGAAGCTCAGATCCCTCCCCAATCTCCTTTATACCGACGGTAATGCGTTCAGCCTTTGGAGAGATGGAGAGCTGAGAGGCTCGGTTATTTACCTCCAAGGTGATGTAGAGGCCAGCGGATCTTCTCTTTCTGCTCCTGCTACCCTGTTGCCACTTATCGCTGATTTCTTGTCGTGGCGTCCGATTCCGCCAAGCAACCCTAAACAGTTGGCCGAGATCTCAGCTCGGCTTTGCCGTTTCCTTAGGGATGAAGTTGTTGAGCAGATGTCTCGAGGCAGTAGTGCGCTGACGGAACTGGCGAAGGATTGGAGGGTCCTGTTGTTTCCCCAGGCAACGGATGAAGAATTTGCCGATGGCTACGCTCAGGCGGTGACCTTTGGTCTTCTGGTCGCCCGCGCCAAAAATATCTCTTTAGCGGGGGGGATTGACCATGCAGCTCACGAGCTTCGCAAGACAGACTCGTTGATTGGGACTGCATTGCGATTGCTTACCGACGACACCGCCAATCAGGATGCTCTTAAGACCTCACTTGGGACGCTTACGCGGGTACTGGAGGAAGTTAATTGGTCGTCGCTAAGCAAAGGCCATACTGATGCGTGGCTATATTTTTATGAAGATTTTCTAGAAGTCTACGACAACGCGCTTCGGAAGCGTACAGGTTCATACTACACGCCGCCTGAAGTAGTCGACGCTATGGTTCGCCTGGTTGATGATGCCTTACGGAGCCCCGAGTTGTTCGATCGACGCGCTGGCTTTGCATCTCCAGATGTGATTGTCGCTGACCCTGCTGTAGGTACCGGGACCTTTCTTCTGGGCATCCTCCGTAAGATTGAGGAAGTAATCGAGGAGGATCAAGGTCCCGGGGCCGTTGCTGAAGCCATTAGCGCTGCAGCACATCGATTGATAGGCTTCGAAATCCAGTTCGGGCCGTTTGCCGTCGCGCAGCTTCGCTTACTCGCCGAAATGCACGCTTTGACGCATTCCGCGCTAGTCCCGGGCTTAAGGCTATTCATCACCGACACCCTCGGCAATCCGTACGCAGAAGAGGAGCGTCTGCCTCAGATTCTTCAGCCTATTGGTAAGTCGCGACGAGATGCAAATGCCGTCAAGAGAGGTGAACCGATCACCGTCGTAATTGGTAATCCGCCTTACAAGGAAAAGGCGAAAGGACGGGGCGGCTGGATTGAAGCGGGCAGTGATGGGCGCATGGCCCCGATGGATCGCTGGTCTCCCCCAAAGGAATGGGGGGTCGGTGCGCACACGAAACACCTAAAGAACCTCTATATCTATTTCTGGCGCTGGGCGACGTGGAAGGTGTTTGGTTCGGGGGTAGCCGAAACGACCGGTGAGACCGAGACCGACCGCGCAGGGATCGTCTGTTTCATCACCGCCGCTGGATTCTTGAACGGCCCAGGGTTTGAGAAAATGCGTGACGATCTGCGACGCGACTGCACTGAAATCTGGGTCATCGATTGCTCGCCAGAAGGACATCAGCCCGATGTTCCAACCCGCATTTTCGAAGGCGTACAGCAGCCTCTGTGCATCGTGCTCGCCGCTCGGAAGCCTGCCAAGGACCGGTCTCTCCCTGCAAGGATGCGCTTCTACTCTTTGCCGGAAGGCAAGCGAGACGAAAAGTTCAGGGCGCTGGCACAAGTCGCACTGAATGGTCCGCATTGGTCAGACGGGCCATCAGGTTGGCGCGATCCTTTCCTGCCAGTGTCCCGGGGCGCATGGAGTGGCTACCCGTTGGTGGAAGAGTTGTTCAGTTACAACGGCTCTGGAGTGATGCCCGGCCGCACTTGGGTTATCGCTCCCGACGCGGAAACTTTGGCGAAGCGTTGGAAAGCATTGACTCAGCAGAAAGACCCGGAAAAGCGGGAGGCGTTGTTTCACCCCCATCAGAATGGTGACAAGACTTCCACGAAATCGTCAAGCAAAGGCCTACCGGGCCACGAAGAAAGATTGGAAAGCGTCGCGAAGGACTCGGCACCCGTGATTGCTCCGGTCAGGTATGCTTTTAGATCGCTTGATAGACAGTGGATTATTCCGGACAACCGTCTGCTGAATCGACCGAATCCCACGCTCTGGGCAGCGCATTCTACTCGCCAGGTATATTTGACTTGCTTAGAGGCGCACTCACCAACGTCCGGTCCTGCAATTTCATTCAGCGGCCAGGTACCTGATCTTCATCACTATAAAGGGTCGTTTGGGGGCCGTGTGTTTCCTTTATGGAGAGATGCGGGGGCGTCGGCTTCGAATGTAAAGCCCGCTTTCACAGACTATCTCTCGACTGCCCTTGGGGTCGAAGTTTTGCCGGAAGACGTCCTTGCTTACTTAGCCGCCGTAATGGCGCATCCCGCCTTTGTCGAGCGCTTCTCTTCTGATCTTGTTCGTCCTAAACTGCGCGTACCGATCACAGCAGATGTTGCGGTTTTCAAGAAGGCGCTCTCCATCGGGGAAGAAGTCATTTGGTTGCATTGCTATGGTGAGCGCTTCGCTAATCCACTAAACGGGCGGCCGTCGGGGCCACCACGCCTGCCGAAGGGGCAAGGGCCTTTCGTCCCGCTAGGTGGAGCTATTCCAGGTGCCCCTCAGGCCCTTCCGGACGTAATGGAATATGATCCAGCATCAAAACGCCTAAAGATCGGTGGTGGCTTCATTGATAATGTGCCCGAGCGAGTCTGGAATTACGAGATCTCTGGCAAGAATGTACTGCGCCAATGGTTCAGCTACCGAAGGCTAGATCGGTCGAAACCGATTATCGGAGATCGCCGTCCGCCATCCGCGCTTGATCATATTCAGCCCGACCATTGGATAGCGGAATATACGACAGATTTGCTTGATCTGCTTCATGTGGTGGGTAGGCTGGTTTCCCTTGAAGAGCGGCAGGGAGATCTACTGAATCAGGTTTGCGACGGGCCACTGTTGGCATCGGAAACTCTCGCCGCCGCCGGTGCATTAGCGAGTGTTGGGACAAGCGGCGGTCATGTGGCCACCAACAGCGCTCAAAAGGATCTCTTCTCGATGTGATAGATGGGCCCCAGTGAAATTTGGGGTCACGCATCCGGGGGTCCCTCTACGTGCCAGCGGATTTTGCCCGTGCCGCACCGTTTACGCTTACGAACTTTTCGGACTAAATATAAGGTTACGCATCTCAGGGGCCTCCTACGTGCCAGTGACCGCGCGATTTCCCCCCGGTGACCTTGCCCCCAAGTTTTATCCAGTTTTGAGTTCGCTCCAGCGGTTTTTGGTTGCTGTTGTTGGTTCGGTAGCGGCGGGTTGCGGTGCGGAGCCATTTCGGCTGCGCAGCACCGCATCACGTCGCGGGTTGAGTGTCTGAGCGAATTCGGCCGGTGTCAGCCAGCCAAGGCCTGAATGCGGGCGTTTATCGTTGTAATCGCTACGCCAGTTTGAAAGCGCAGACCGGGCGTGAGCAAGCGACGAGAACAGAGTTTCATTCAAGAACTCGTCTCGCAGCCGCCCGTTGAAGCTTTCGATAAAAGCGTTCTGGATCGGCTTGCCAGGTGCAATGTAATGCCAGTCAACCTTGGTCCGGTCCGCCCATTGCAGGATCGCGTTGCTGGTGAACTCGCTGCCGTTGTCGCTGACGATCATCCTCGGCTTGCCGCGCTCCTCGATAATCCGGTCAAGCTCCCGTGCGACGCGAAGACCGGAAAGCGATGTATCGGCGACGAGCGCCAGGCACTCCCTCGTGCAATCATCGACGACGGTCAGAATCCGCAACCTGCGCCCATCGGTGAACTGATCCGACACGAAGTCTAGCGACCAGCGATCATTGGCCACCATCGGCACCAGCATCGGCGCTCGCGTGCCTATCGCTCGCTTGCGACCGCCGCGCTTGCGCACCGTCAGTTTCTCCTCCCGATAGAGCCGGAAGAGCCTCTTGTGGTTCACGAGGTGACCCTCCCGCCGGAGCAGCACATGAATGCGTCGATATCCGAAGCGGCGACGTTCATGCGCCAACGCCTTCATTCGCTCGCGAAGCTCATGATCATCGTCGCGCCTGGTCTCGTAACGGACCGTCATTCGGCAAAAACCAATGGCTTTACACGCCCGCCGTTCGCTCATCTCATGATGGCTCATCAGATGCGCAACAGCTTTCCGCTTGGCCGCGGGCGTCACCACTTCTTTCCCAAAAGGTCTTTCAAGGCAGCATTGTCGAGCATCGCATCCGCCAGAAGCCGCTTCAGCTTCGTGTTCTCGTCCTCAAGCGTCTTCAGCCGCTTGGCCTCGGACACCTCCATGCCGCCGTACTTGGCCTTCCATTTATAGATGCTGGCATCGCTGACGCCATGCTTGCGGCAAAGCTCCGAGACCGGCGTGCCTGCCTCGTGCTCCTTCAATATGCCGATGATCTGTTCGTCTGTGAAACGATTGCGCTTCATCCTCTGGTCCTCTCAATGGGCCAGAGCTTACTTCAAAATGGATTATTTCAACGGGGCAAGGTCACCGGGCACCCCCCCGATGGGACCCGCTACCGGTTTACAACGCGCCGCCGCCCTACATGTTTAGTAGGTGCGCTGGTCAGTTATTTGTTGCGCTGTCTCGATGCCTGCATCAGCAAGAAAGTTCTTCAAGCCTCGGTATTTGTCTCGGTATTTAGCAGCCTTGACTACCTTGGGGCTGAACAGAAATCCAAGTTCTGGCACCGCAGCCGAATGGTTGAATCGAACAAAGAGAGGGGAGAGTAGCCCAAGCAACTTTCCGGCCGTGGCAATTTGCTCAGGACGTTTTCGCGTGTGAGCGTTGATCGAAAACCGTAAGGACCCAAGAACTACATCCACGAGACTTGGCAGATGGGCCTGCCCAATGGCCGAATAGTGAAAGCCAACAATGTTTGCCAAGCGTTTATTCCCATCGCCGTATGGCATCCCTGTCAGCCCAACGGTAAATTTCTCCCGTAGGTGTGCCTCTATCGCGTTCCCCTCATCGTTGAACCTGTCGATGAGTACCAAGCCGGAACCTTGCAAGCGGTTCAGGACGCAATCGAAATGGTAGCAGACAGTGTTGATTCCGTTCCTTCTCGCCAAGTTGGGACTGATGGATATGTCGTGCAGGATTACGTACGCGATAAGGCCTATATCAAAGCCGGCCGCAAGCTCAATCAGCTCTTGCTTCAGCGCGTTGAACTGATCCTGAGTGAAGCCCGGCGGTCCAGGATTGAATTTGAGCCGATAATCCGGAGGGACTTTGTGCTTGCGTCGTAGCGAATCGACCGCGTGCGAAAAGTCTTTAGCCTTCGTTCCGTCAATGAACAGCCCCCCGTAGATTAGGAATTCTCCGGGCTTTTTCTCTAAGTTCGTCTCGTCGCAATATAGCAGATGCAAGGCAGCCACCGATCTGGGACCGGCTGCACCCTAAGTTGAGTCTTTGAACTGGGCAAGAGGCGCGCAAATAGACGCCAGTCTCTTTGAGGCAAGCCCTGCTGAGTCTGGATTCGAGCAATTAATCCAGCGCGGCAATTAGGACATCTAGACCGTCTGTGCATTGCTCAGAGGGCTTGTGCGTTCTTCATGGAGCATGTCAGCCCACCATTGCATCATCTGAACACGCTCATTCCAATATGTCGCACGGTTATAAATTCGCCGCACTTCCCGTGTGTCCAGATGTGCGAGTTGAGCTTCAATCGCATCTGGGCTGAACTTGCCGGATTCATTCAAAATGCTGCTGGCCGATGAACGAAAGCCATGCGCCGTATGCTCATTCCCTCCCACTCCCATACGACGCAGAGCAGAGTTCATCGAATTTTCTGAAAGCAAAGTCTTTCCAGACATCATCGACGGAAAAACGTGTGGCTTGTCACCACACACGTCCTTCATATATCTGATGACCTCGATAGCTTGACGAGAGAGCGGAACATGATGCTCGCGGCGCATCTTTGTTTTTGCAGCAGGAATTGTCCAAACCGCATTTTCAAGATCGAGTTCCGACCATTGCATCGCGCGGGTTTCCCCGGGGCGAGCAAAACAAAGAGCTTGAATTTTTAACGCTGCGACAAGCGACGGCCAGCCCTCATACCCGTAGATTGCTCTCATAAGGCCGCCAAGCTCCTTACGGCTAGTGAGGGCTGGGTGGCTTACGGGCACATGCCGCTGAAGAGCGCCTCGCAATGCCGAGGTCGGGTCGTTTTCCGCTCTTGCTGTTGCTATGGCAAATCGGAAGACCCGCCCTATTGCTGAACGAGTGGCCAGCGCACTCTCAACGCGTCCACTCTTTTCAATCACGTTGAGGACGTCCAAGACGTCTTTCGCCGAAATCTGGGTTATTGGATAAGGTGAAAGCTTCTTCGCGAGCACCTTTAACATCCACGTGTTCTTGTCGATGGTCGGCTCGGCTCGCTTGTCACGGCGCAGCTTCGCGATGAATTCATCGGTGATCAGACCGAACGTGTTTCCGGCCGCCGCTTTGGCAGCCAGTTGTTCTCGCTTTTTTGCCAGCGACGGATCTAAACCCTCTGATAGCTTTTTCTTGACGTCATCTCGCCGGGTGCGAGCGTCGGCAAGTCCGAGGGCGGGATAAGCACCTAGCGTCAGCGTCTTCCGCTTACCAAAATAGGCGTAGTCGATCCTCCATGACTTACCACCGGCCGTCGAAACATAGAGATAAAGGCCTTTTCCATCCGGCAGCTTGTAGGGCTTTTCGGATTTTTTGGCATTTCTAATTTGAACATCTGTCAGCGCCATTTACGGTATGGGCCTCTAAGTTGGCAGCCTTGTACCGCAGTTTTGTACCGAAAAAATTACTGGCTGTCACTGCACCTCGTTGCACTTCGCTACGCGCGCGCGAGGCGTGGAACCTCTTATTCCACTGATTTTACATGGGTTTATTGGACGTCTGTGGACGCTACTAAACAATTGGCTTGAGGGTGAGTGGAGCGGGTGAAGGGAATCGAACCCTCGTATTCAGCTTGGGAAGCTGCTGCTCTACCATTGAGCTACACCCGCGACGATGCGAGATTTCCAACAGATAGGGGCGGCTGTCAAGTCGCGTCGGATGCGACGCCTCAGATGCGGAAGTGCTTCGAGAGTTTGAGGCCCTGGGCCTGGTAGTTGGAGCCGAGGCCGGAGCCGTAGAGGCTGGCGGGCTTTTCCTGCATATGCTCGTAGACGAGGCGGCCGACGATCTGGCCGTCTTCGAGGATGAAGGGCACTTCGTGGCTGCGCACTTCGAGCACGGCGCGGCTGCCGCGGCCGCCGGCCGGCGCATGGCCAAAGCCCGGATCGAAGAAGCCGGCATAATGGACGCGGAACTCGCCGACCAGCGGATCGAAGGGGGTCATCTCGGCGGCGTAATCCGGCGGCACGTGCACGGCCTCGCGCGAGACGAGGATATAGAACTCATCGGGATCGAGGATCAGCTCGTTGCGGCCGCGGCTGTGGAGCGGTTCCCAGAAATCGAAGAGGTCGTGCTCGGCCTTCTTGTCGACGTCGACGACGGCAGTGTGATGTTTGCCGCGATAACCGATCAGGCCGTCCTTGTCTCCGGCGAGGTCGATCGACAGGGCGATGCCGCCGCCGGAAACGTTCGGCAGCTTGCTGGCGACCAGCGTCTCGCTCTCGTGCAGCTTCAACAGTTCCGGCTCGCCGAGCAGCGCCTGGCCGACGCGGAAACGGATCTGCGACAGGCGTGAGCCGCGGCGCACGACGATCGGGAAGGTGCGCGGGCTGATTTCGAGATAGAGCGGGCCGGAATAGCCTGATGGGATCTTGTCGAATTCCTGGGCGTAATCGGTGATGACGCGGGTGAAGATATCCAGCCGCCCGGTCGAGCTCTTCGGATTGGCCGAGGCCGACATGTCAGCCGGCAGCGCTAAGCTCTCCATCAGCGGCACGATGTAGACGCAGCCGGTTTCGAGCACCGCCCCCTCGGAGAGGTCGATCACGTGCAGGCTCAGCCGGTCGAGCTTGTCGGACACCAGATGCGAGGGGCCTGGCATGAAGCTGGCGCGCACGCGAAACGCCTTGCCGCCCAAGCGCAGATCGAGGCTTGCCGGCTGGATCTGGTCGCGGTCCAGCTCCCGCTCGGAGATCAGACGCCCCGTTTCGAACAGCGCGGAGATCGCGCGATCCGCCAGAATTCCCGTTTCGCGAGCCATCATGCCTCATCCATCATTTGCCGCCGACAAAACCAAACTCGGGGAATTGACGCAAGCAGCTAACAGCAGTATTGCAGAATTATCCCGTGGTGATTTGGCCGGTCGGCTTGCAGCCACGTTAAACAAGTGGCTAAAAAGACCGGGTTGAAACCGGTCTGCTTTTGCGACCGGTTTTTTTGTTATGTGAAGGTGATGGCATGAGCAAGACCTGGCGCCCGGCA
This sequence comes from Rhizobium leguminosarum, assembly GCF_001679785.1. NCBI lineage: Bacteria > Pseudomonadati > Pseudomonadota > Alphaproteobacteria > Hyphomicrobiales > Rhizobiaceae > Rhizobium > Rhizobium leguminosarum. The sequence goes on along the minus strand of NZ_CP016286.1, from coordinate 4,641,040 downwards.
ACCCAACTCGTTCACGGTGGCACGCTGCGTTCGCAATATGGCGAGACGTCCGAGGCAATCTATCTCACCCAAGGCTTCGTCTACGAGACGTCGGAGGCGGCCGAAGCCCGCTTCAAGGGCGAGACGGAGGGCTTCATCTACGCCCGCTATGGCAGCCCCACCAACGACATGTTCGAAAAGCGCATGTGCATGCTCGAAGGTGCTGAAGACGCCCGCGCCACGGCTTCCGGCATGGCGGCCGTCACCGCTGCCATCCTTTGCCAGTTGAAGGCCGGCGATCATATCGTCGCTGCCCGCGCCCTCTTCGGTTCCTGCCGCTGGGTCGTCGAGACGCTCGCACCGAAATACGGCATTGACTGCACGCTGATCGACGGCCGGGATCTGGCGAACTGGGAAAAAGCGATCACGCCGAAGACCAAGGTGTTCTTCCTGGAAAGCCCGACCAATCCGACGCTCGAAGTGATCGATATCGCAGGCGTTGCCAAGCTCGCCAACCAGATCGGCGCCAAGGTCGTCGTCGACAACGTCTTCGCCACACCGCTCTTCCAGAAACCTTTGGAACTCGGCGCCCATATCGTCGTCTATTCCGCCACCAAGCATATTGACGGCCAGGGCCGCTGCCTCGGCGGCGTCGTGCTTTCGGACAAGGAATGGATCGACGAGAACCTGCACGATTATTTCCGCCATACCGGCCCGGCGATGTCGCCGTTCAACGCCTGGACGCTGTTGAAGGGCATCGAGACGCTGCCGCTGCGCGTGCGCCAGCAGACCGAAAATGCGGCAAAGATCGCCGACTTCCTGGCCGAGCAAGGCAAGGTCGCCAAGGTGATTTATCCGGGCCGCAAGGACCACCCGCAGGCCGATATCATCGCCAAGCAGATGACCGGCGGCTCGACGCTGGTCGCCTTCGAGCTGAAGGGCGGCAAGGATGCGGCCTTCGCGCTGCAGAACGCGCTCGAGATCATCAAGATCTCCAACAATCTCGGCGACAGCAAGAGCCTGATCACCCATCCGGCAACGACGACGCACAAGAACCTGACCGAAGAGGCGCGCGCCGAACTCGGCATTTCTCCGGGCACGGTCCGCCTGTCGGCCGGCATCGAGGATACCGATGACCTGATCGAGGATTTCGCGCGGGCACTTGCCAAGGTCTCGGCCTGATCTAGGGATAAGCGGCCGGACCTCTAAGCGCGTCGCATTCGCTCCTCGCGCTTTAGTTTTTGTTTTTACGCATGTCGTTATCGCAAAACCGCTGCACACTTTTGCGCGACATGCTTGGGGTTCGGCCGTGCCCAGATCTCACTGGGTGAGGCCAGATCTCCCCAAGGTGAGACCGGATCTCACCAAGGTGAGACCGGGGGGGAACAAGTTCGCCCGCCGCGGCGTTCCGAAACCGAATTAACACTGACAATTAGGCTTAACGATCGAAAAGCCTTCGGATCACAGCCATTTCAGCGATGATAATTGTTCCGTTTCTTGACGGACAGGGCCTCTTATAAGATACGGGTAACATATCTTGACTAAGGTGCAAGGCATGTATCGCGCCCTCACAAGAGAGATCGAAGTAGTCGTCGAGCCGTTCTATCTGGAGGAGCAATCCGATCCGGAAGACGACCGCTATGTCTGGGGTTACCGGATTGTCATCAGCAACAATTCCGGCATAGCCGTTCGGCTGGTCAACCGTTACTGGAACATCACCGACCAGAACGGCCAGGTGGACGAGGTGACCGGCCCCGGCGTCGTCGGCGAGCAGCCGCGGCTGAGCCCCGGCGACACCTACGAATATTCCTCCGGCTGCCCGCTCGACACGCCCTCAGGGCTGATGTTCGGCCATTACCAGATGGAAACGGACGACGGCGAGATGTTCGATGTCGACATCCCCGCCTTCTCGCTGGATTCACCCGGGCTGCTGCGCGTGCTCAACTGACGTGTAACGCCACAGGCGGCACGACACCTCGGCCCACGAGATCGCCGATACCGGCCCCTCATCCGGCTGCCGCCACCTTCTCCCCGTAAACGGGGCGAAGGGACCATGCCGCCGACATCTCCGTTCCTCGCCCACCTCTCGCAAGGCACGTCCCCTCGCCCCGTTTACGGGGAGAGGGTTAGGGTGAGGGGCAGCCATTCGCGCGAACCGCGCCTATTCCGCCGGCTGAAGCTCGGCCGGCTCGAAGCGGTAAGTGGTCGAGCAGAATTCGCAGGTCACGGCGATTTCGCCATCTTCCTGGCTGGCCTCGATCTCCTCGGCCGAGAAGCCCTTCAGCACGCCCTTGATCTTGTCGCGCGAGCAGCTGCAGCGGTCGAAGACGGCGCGCGGTTCGTAGACGCGGACGCCGCGTTCGTGGAACAGGCGGAACAGCAGCCGCTCGGTGCCGACAAGCGGATCGGTGAGTTCATCGGCGTCGATGGTCTCGACCAGCGAACGGGCTTCGAGCCAGGCATCGTCCTCGCCATGCGGGCGGCTGCCGGTGTCGCCGTCGCCGCCGTGGAGATCCGGCTGGCGCATGCGCTCCGGCGCTTCCGGCAGGAACTGGGCGACGAGGCCGCCGGCCCGCCAGCGATGGCGCGGCTTGCCCGCATCGTCGCGATCGAAGAGTTCGGCCGCGGCGAGGCGCACGCGCGTCGGGATCTGCTCCGATTGGCGGAAATAGACGCCGGCAATTTCTTCCAGCGTGGTGCCGTCGAGCGGAACGATGCCCTGGTAGGGCTGACTGAACTTGCCCTGGTCGATGGTGAAGGCGAGCACGCCCTTGCCGAGCAATTGCTCCGGCTCGGTTTCACCCGCCTCGATTGCCTTGTTGAGCAGCGCCTGATCGAAACGGGCATAGGCGCGGACATTTTCCGGCGTCGAGAAATCGGCGACGAGAAGATCGACCGGGCCGTCGCCCTTGGTCTGCACCGTGAACTTGCCGTCGAACTTCAGCGAGGTACCAAGCAGCACCGTCAGCACGACGACTTCGGCAAGCAGCCGGGCAACGGGTGCCGGATAATGATGGCGCTCTAGGATCGCATCGAGCATCGGGCCGAGCTGGACGGCGCGGCCGCGCACATCCAGCCCCTCCACCTGGAAAGGGACGACATGGTCATCGCCGGCGAAATCGAACTGGCCGAGGGCGGCTGCAGCTTCTGCCATGGCTTTCACTCCTAGTTTTCAGAGCGATGGGCCAGCGTGCCCTTCGCTCGCGCGGTCGCGAGATCTTTCACTCTCGACGTCCGATTATGGTTCAGATCGCGCCCAGGCACCAAGCAAGAATGGACTTCTGCGCATGAAGACGGTTTTCCGCCTCATCGAAGACCACGGACTGCGGACCGTCAATCACATCATCCGTCACTTCCTCACCGCGATGGGCGGGCAGGCAATGCATGAACAATGCATCATTGCCGGCTTTCGCCATCAAGGCCGCGTTGACCTGATAAGGCTGGAAGACATTGTGACCCCGGGCCCGATGTTCCTGATTCATGGAGACCCAGGTATCGGTCACCACGCAATCGACGCCGGCGACCGCACGGTCGGCATCATGGCAAAGCATGATTTCGGCGCCCTCATTGCGGGCCCAGTTCAGATAGTGATCCTTTGGCTCCGAGCCAAGGGGCACGGCCATGTTCATGCGATAGCCGAAACGCGCGGCACCCTCGACCAGCGAATGCAGCACATTGTTGCCGTCGCCGGTCCAGGCGATGGTCTTGCCCTTGATCGGGCCGCGATGCTCTTCGAAGGTCATGATATCGGCCATGATCTGGCAGGGATGGGTGTCATCCGTCAGCGCATTGATCACGGGCACGGTCGCATGCTGGGCAAGCTCCAGCAGCCTGGAATGCTCGGTGGTGCGGATCATGATCGCATCGACATAGCGCGACAGCACCTTGGCGGTGTCGCCGATCGTCTCGGCGCGGCCGAGCTGCATCTCGGTGCCGGACAGGAACAGCGTTTCGCCGCCGAGCTGGCGCATGCCGACGTCGAAGGAGACGCGGGTGCGCGTCGACGGCTTCTCGAAGATCATCGCCAGCATCTTGCCGGCGAGCGGCTTGTCGCCCTGGCCTGCCTTGAAGGCCTGCTTGCGGGAAAGCGCATCGTTCATGATGGTTCTGAGATCGGCTGATGTGACCGCCGAAAGATCGAGGAAATGTTTAGGGCTCATATCGTCTTCTTACCTGTGCTGCGCCCGAAGGCGGCAATCTCTTCAAGCCGTCTTCTTGACCTTGGAGGCGCGAATGCTCTCGGCGGCGCGTTCGACGCGGGCAAGGCCCTCGCGGGCTTCCTCGGCGGTGACCACGAGCGGCGGAAGAAGGCGGATGACGTTGTCGCCGGCAGGCACGCCGAGCAGATGGGCGGCGCGGATCGCCTGCAGCAGTTCGGCTGAGGGAACGGCAGCCTTGATGCCGAGCAAAAGGCCCTCGCCGCGCACATCTTCGATCACGTCGGGATAACGATCCTTCAGCGAGGCGAGGCCCTGGCGGAAGACAAGTGCTACGTCGCGCACCTGCTGGAGGAAGCCATCGGCAAGGATGATGTCGAGCACGGCGCTGCCGACGGCCATGGCGAGCGGATTGCCGCCATAGGTCGAGCCATGCGTGCCGGCCTTCATGCCGGAGGCGGCCTCGGCCGTTGCGAGGCAGGCGCCGAGCGGGAAACCGCCGCCGATGCCCTTGGCGACAGCCATGATGTCGGGGGTGATGCCAGACCATTCATGGGCGAAGAGCTTGCCGGTTCGGCCGACGCCGGTCTGAACCTCGTCGAGGATCAACAGCAGGCCGTTCTCGTCGCAGAGCTGGCGAAGCGCCTTCATGAACTCAGGCGTGGCAGGACGGACGCCGCCCTCGCCCTGCACGGGCTCGATGAGGATGGCAGCCGTCGCCTCGGTGATCGCGGCGCGGACCGCTTCGATGTCGCCGAAAGCCACCTGATCGAAACCCGGCGCCTTGGGACCGAAACCTTCGAGATATTTTTCCTGGCCGCCGGCGGCGATCGTCGCCAGCGTCCGTCCGTGGAAGGCGCCTTCGAAGGTGATGATATGGAAACGCTCGGGATGGCCCTTGGAAAACTGATAGCGGCGCGCCGTCTTGATTGCGCATTCGAGCGCCTCGGCGCCTGAGTTGGTGAAGAACACCTTGTCGGCGAAAGTGGCGTCGGTCAGCCGTTTTGCCAGACGCTCCTGGCCGGGGATCTCATAGATGTTCGACAGGTGCCAGACCTTGTCGGCCTGCTCCTTCAATGCACCGACCACATGCGGATTGCTGTGGCCAACGGAGGTGACGGCGACGCCGGCGCCGAAATCGAGATATCGCTCGCCAGTTTCGGTGACCAGCCATACGCCCTCGCCTCGCTCGAACCGCAGCGGGGCACGAGAATAGGTGTCATAAAGCGGCGCGGCTTCAGCCATGGCGCGATCTCCATCAAAGTTGCCGGGCAATGACTCCGGCTAAGGAAACCAGGCCCGAAAAATCAAAAATGCCGCCTTGCGGCGGCGAGTGGCACTATTTCCTTTTCGCGCTGCAATGTCAACAAAACTGCGCCCTTAGCGTATGCAGCAAGGGTGTACAGCGGCATTTTCAGTCATCAACAGGCATTATTGCAGAAATGACACGCAGGGGCAGCAAGTTGGGGAAAACTACGAATTCGATTCATCCGGATTCATGCGACTCTTGTCACGGAGTCAGGCTCACACTAGGTTAAAGATCAATTACTAGACTGCATGCGGCGGAACTAGTCACCAAAATTGATCAAGCGTTTCTTGTTTCGGAGCTCCCGGGACAACGGTGAGGGATTCTGCCATCACCAACGCAAAAGGTGGAGACAGGGCATGAACTGGACAGACGAGCGGGTCGAGAAACTCAAGAAGCTTTGGGCCGAAGGACTGAGCGCCAGCCAGATCGCGGCACAACTTGGCGGGGTCAGCAGAAACGCGGTCATCGGCAAAGTGCACCGGCTGTGCCTTCCCGGCCGTGCCAAGGCCGGCGGCACCAACACTGCGGCGCGAACGCCGAAGCGCAACACATCGGCGCCGCGCGCACCGAACTACACCTCGCGGATCACGACCCGCACCGTCACCCGCCAGCAGGGCGCGACGATGCTGAAGGAAGAGATCGAGATCGAAACGATCGAGGAAATGGAATACGTGCCGAGAGGCAACGTGGTGGTGCCGATTTCGCGCCGCCTCGGCCTGACGGAACTGACCGAACGCACCTGCAAGTGGCCGGTCGGCGATCCGCTGAAGGACGACTTCCATTTCTGCGGCTGCGAGTCCCCCGACAATTCGCCTTATTGCGGCTATCACCAGAAGCTCGCCTACCAGCCGGTGAATGAACGCCGCCGGGCAGCGGCGCGGGCCAGCTGAACGCGGGCAACCATCGTTAGAATGCAGAAAACGGGCCGAGTGGCCCGTTTTTTTATGCGAGTGGATGTGAGCTCAGGTTCCTCCGTCATGCTCGGCCTTGTGCCGAGCATCTGATCACCTCAATTGCTTTGACGGAAAAACTTTATTTTCAAATACTTAACTTGGCGTGTGCAGATCCTCGGCACAAAGCCGAGGATGACGTCGCAGGTTTTGCCAGGGATTTGTCAGCAGGCTCATATGGAAGCCCTCAGGCTTCCATCGAATAACCGGCGCCGCGGACGGTGCGGATGACGTCCTGCATGTTGGAGAAATTCAGCGCCTTGCGCAGGCGGCCGACATGGACGTCGACGGTGCGCTCGTCAACATAGATATCGTGGCCCCAGACGCCATCGAGAAGCTGCGAGCGGGAGAAGACCCGGCCCGGCGACGACATCAGGAATTCCAGCAGGCGGAATTCGGTGGGGCCGAGGCGGACTTCGCGGCTCTTGCGATGGACGCGATGGGTTTCGCGGTCAAGCTCGATATCGCCGCATTTCAGCACCGTCGACAGCACCTCGGGACGGGCGCGGCGCAGCATCGCCTTGACGCGGGCAACGAGCTCGGGGGTCGAGAAGGGCTTGACGACATAATCGTCGGCGCCCGTCGACAATCCGCGGACGCGCTCGCTCTCCTCGCCGCGCGCCGTCAGCATGATGATCGGCAGTCGCTCGGTTTCCGGCCGCATGCGCAGGCGCCGGCAGAGCTCGATGCCGGAGACCCCCGGCAGCATCCAATCGAGGATGAGAAGATCGGGCGTGCGCTCCTGAAGCCTCATTTCGGCTTCGTCGCCACGAAGGATGGTATCGACCTCGAAGCCTTCCGCTTCGAGATTGTAGCGAAGAAGCACGCTGAGGGCTTCCTCGTCTTCAACAACTGCAACTCTCGGGATCATGCGTGTCGGTCTCCTCGCGCATCATCCTTAAATCAGGGGTGATTTAAGCAATTCATCCTGCGCAAATTCAGAAATTGGCTGCGACCTCTTTGCGCGCCCCGGACGGGCGCGCACGCAACTAACTATGCGGGCGGTTATTCCGTGACCGCGCCGACGGTGTTGGCGCTGTCGTCCTTCGGACGATCGCCTTCCGGCTGTGCGCCTGTCGTCATGTAAAAGATCGTCTCGGCGATGTTGGTGGCATGGTCGCCGATGCGCTCGATGTTCTTGGCGCAGAAGAGAAGATGCGTGCAGCTGGTGATGTTGCGCGGATCTTCCATCATGTAGGTCAGGAGTTCGCGAAACAGCGAGGTGTACATCGCGTCGATCTCGTTGTCGCGTTCACGGATCGCATTCGCCTTGTCGGCTGAACGATTGGTGTAGACATCGAGCACTTCCTTGAGCTGGACGAGCGCCAGCTCGGACAGATGCTCGAGGCCGCGGGCGAGCTTACGGGGAACGCCGGTGCTTTGGACGGCGATGACGCGCTTGGCGGTGTTTTTGCCGAGGTCGCCGACGCGTTCGAGATCGGCGGCGATGCGGATCGAACCCATGATTTCACGCAGGTCCGAGGCCATCGGCTGACGGCGGGCGATGGTGACGATCGCCTTGTCGCCGATTTCGCGTTCGGCGTGATCGAGGATCACATCGTCGGAGATGACCTTCTGCGCCAGCGCGGTATCGCCGTTGACGAGGGCGCGGACGGCTTCGCTGACCATCTGCTCGGCCAGGCCGCCCATTTCGGAAATCCGCCTGGACAGGAACTTCAGATCATCATCGTAGGCAGAAAAAATATGTGTCGATGCCATGGGGCTTTATCCTCGAATAACGGGAAGGCTTGGTGTCGCCAAAATCAACCGAAGCGACCCATGATGTAGTCCTGGGTGCGCGGATCGTCGGGATTGGTGAACATCTTGTCGGTGTCGTTCTCCTCGACGAGATTGCCGAGGTGGAACATGGCGGTGCGCTGCGAGACACGCGCGGCCTGCTGCATGGAGTGGGTGACGATGACGATCGTGTAGTTCTCGCGCAGCTCGTGGATCAGTTCCTCGACCTTGGCGGTGGCGATCGGATCGAGCGCCGAGCAGGGCTCGTCCATCAGGATGACTTCAGGGCTGACGGCGACGGCACGCGCAATGCAGAGGCGCTGTTGCTGGCCGCCGGACAGGCCGGTGCCGGATTCATGCACGCGGTCCTTGACCTCGTTCCAGAGGCCGGCGCGCTGCAGGCTGGTTTCGACGATCTGGTCGAGGTCGGCCTTCGACTTGGCAAGGCCATGGATGCGCGGGCCGTAGGAGACGTTTTCATAGATCGTCTTCGGGAACGGGTTCGGCTTCTGGAAGACCATGCCGACGCGGGCGCGAAGTTCGACGACGTCAATATCGGGATCATAGACATCGTCGGTATCAAGCGTGATCTTGCCGGTGACGCGGCAGCCGTCGATCGTATCGTTCATGCGGTTGAGGCACCGCAGAAAGGTCGACTTACCGCAGCCGGACGGGCCGATCAGGGCGGTTACGGTGTTTTCGCGGACGTTCAGGTTCACATCGAAAAGCGCGCGCTTTTCGCCGTAGTAAACCGAGACATCCTTTCCGATCATCTTATAAGGGACGTTGCTCATCTTCTGATCCAGCGCCTTTTCAACTGCAGCTTCCGTCAACATGTTCATGATGTGTAACTCCGTTTACCAGCGGCGCTCGAAGCGACGACGCAAGAGGATGGCGCCCATGTTCATGACGATCAGGAACAGGAGCAGGACGATGATGGCACCCGAAGTACGCTCAACGAAGGCACGTTCTGCCTCGTTGGCCCACATATAGACCTGTACGGGCAGAGCCGTCGAGGGATCGAGCGGTGTCGTCGGCGCGTTGGCGACGAAGGCGACCATGCCGATCAGCAGCAGCGGCGCGGTTTCGCCGAGCGCGTGCGCCAGGCCGATGATCGTGCCGGTCAGGATGCCCGGCATGGCGAGCGGCAGCACATGGTGGAACACCATCTGCATCTTCGAAGCGCCAAGGCCGAGCGCTGCGGCGCGGATCGACGGCGGCACGGCGCGCAGTGCCGCACGCGTCGCGATGATGATCGTCGGCAGGGTCATCAGCGTCAGCACCAGGCCGCCGACCAGCGAGGCCGAGCGCGGCAGGCCGATGAAGTTGATGAAGACGGAAAGACCGAGCAGACCGTAGACGATCGAAGGCACCGCGGCGAGGTTGTTGATGTTGACCTCGATCAGGTCCGTCAGCTTGTTCTTCGGCGCAAACTCCTCGAGATAGATCGAGGCGGCGACGCCGATCGGCAGAGCGAGCACGAGCACGATCAGCATCAGGTAGAGCGAGCCGATCAGGGCGACGCCAAGGCCTGCGGCCTCCGGACGGCTGGAATTGCCATTGACGAAAAGGCCGGTGTTGAACTGCTTGTGGAGAGCGCCGCTCGCCTTCAGTTCGTTCATCCAGCCGACCTGCTTGTCGTTGACCTTGCGGTTCTTCTCATCGACCGAGAGGTCGATCTGGGCCTTGTTGGCGCTGTCGACATTGGCGTCGGCGAGCACCGTGACATTGACCGTCTTGCCGATGATCGACGGATCGGCGATCACCATATCGCGCAGCTGGATCGGCGCGCTTTTCGACAGCATGGCGGATGCATCGCGCACGTCGGGACGGCTCGAGGCATTGATGTTCAGCTGCTTGACGATCGCGTCACGCAGGAGAACCGGATAGTTGGCGGCGATCAGCACCGAAGGGTCGGTCGCGCGCTTATTGTCGGGGTCGATCGTCTTCTCGACGAATTCGATCGGCAGGGTGATCGCCGTCTGCTGGAAGGCGGTATAACCTTTGCCGATCACCGTCCACAGCAGGATGAAGAGGAAGACGAGACCGAAGGTGATGGCGGCGATGCCATAGGCCTGGAACCGGCGCTCGGCGGCATAGCGGCGCTTGATGCCGATATCGCGGCGCGCGGGCGCCTTGGAAACGGTGACGCCTGATGTGGGAGAAACAATATCCGTCATTCGTACTGCTCCCGGTATTTGCGCACGATGTAGAGCGCGTAGATATTGAGGCAAAGCGTGATGCAGAACAGGGTGATGCCAAGGGCAAAGGCAACCAGCGTCTGCGGAGAGGTGAACTCAAGGTCGCCGGTCAGCTGGTTGACGATCTTGACCGTCACCGTCGTCATCGGCTCGAAGGGGTTGATCTGGATGCGGGCTGCCACACCGGCGGCCAGCACGACGATCATGGTTTCGCCGACGGCGCGCGAGGCAGTCATCAGCAATGCGCCGACGATGCCGGGAAGGGCTGCGGGCAAGACCACTTTCTTGACGGTTTCGGAGCGTGTGGCACCAAGACCGAGCGAACCGTCACGCAGGGACCCCGGCACGGCGGTGATGATATCGTCCGACAGCGAGGACACGTAAGGGATCAGCATGATGCCCATGACGATACCGGCCGTCAGAACGCTCTGCGCCTGAATGAAGTTGCTATAGTTGCCGGACAGAAGACCGCTGACCTGAGCGGAGAAATCGCGCAGGAACGGGCCGACGGTGACGAGCGCGAAGAAGCCATAGACGATCGTCGGAATGCCGGCGAGCACTTCGAGGAGCGGCTTGGCGATCGAGCGCACCTTCATCGAGGCGTATTCGGCCATGTAGATGGCGGCAAAGAGGCCGACCGGCACGGCGACCAGCATGGCGACCAGGCCGATATAGATCGTGCCGAGCAGCAGCGGGATCAGCCCGAACTGACCGAAGGACGAGCTGCCGGCGCCGGCAAAGCGCGGATCCCAGACGGTGCCGAAGAAGAAGTCCATGGCGGGAACGGCCGTAAAGAAGCGGGCGGCTTCCGACAGCATGGAGAGCACGATGCCGATCGTCGTCAGAATGGCGATCGAGGAGGCAAGCAGCAGGCCCCAGAGCATGACGCGCTCGACCCGGTTGCGGGCGCGGAAGCGCGGAGCGATGGAGCGCAGCGCATAGAAGGCGCCGGCAACGGCGAGCGCGAAGACGATCGCCGTCATGGCGATGCGGCTCGTCATGCTCATGGCGTTGAGCGTCCTGGCGGCGTCGATCATGTAAGGCAGCGGCTGGCCGGCAAGCGGCACGCCCTTTTCCAGGAGCTTGGCCTGAAGCGCAGCTGGATCGTTGCCGACCGCCGCAGTTTCATCCGAGGTCAGCATCGTCAGGCCGCGGGCGACCGTCGCCACCGTCGAATAACCAAGATCCTGCTCGACCGAGACCTGAGCCTTGATGTCGTCAGGGAAAGCGCTGCGAACCGAAGACTGGATGATGCCGGGGCTGATGGAGAGCCAGAGGCCAAGGACGATGAGGGCGGGAAGAACTGCCCAGATCGCCGCATAGGCGCCGTAATAGGCCGGCCGTGAATGCAGTGCGGAGGATCTGCCTCCGGCAAGCGCCGTGGCACGGTTGCGCGCGACCAGATAGGCGGCGACTCCGATCACCACAAGGCACAAAAGTATGATGGATGTGCTCATTCGTTACGTCCCCAGGCCCATAGCCCCAAAAAGCCCGGCAGCTTCGTCAGCTGCCTTCAGCTTCCAATCATGGAGAAGGAATTCAACCCTGCAGCGGACATGCCCGGCAGGGACATAAGCAATGCCGGCGCGGGCTGAAAGGCACCGCGCCGGCAAAAGTCATTACATAGCCTTACCGGCTTCGACTTCCTTGCGGATCGCTTCGCGCTCGGCATCCGGAGCGGCAACGAGGCCGTATTCGACGAGCGGGCTGTCAGGGCCGATCATCTGGTCGGATACGAAGAAGTTGACGTATTCCTTCAGGCCCGGAACAGCGCCGAGATGTGCCTTCTTGACGTAGAAGAACAGCGGGCGGGAAACCGGGTAAGTGCCGTTGGCGATCGTTTCGGTGGACGGAACGATACCGCTCATCGAAGCAACCTTGAGCTTGTCGGCGTTGTTTTCATAGAAGGAAAGGCCGAATACGCCGACGCCGGTCTTGTTGGCGGCGATGCGCGCCAGGGTTTCCGGATAGTCGCCGTCGATGTCAACGGCGGCGCCGTCCTTGCGGACTGCGACGCAGGCCTTGCCCTGGGCAGCCTTCTCGGCGATTTCCTTGGCGATGACGTCGGTTGCGCCAGAGGCCTTGCAGCCGGCAGCGAGAACGTTCTGTTCGAAGACTTCGCGGGTGCCGTGCTTTTCGCCCGGAATGTAGGCAGCAATATCAACAGCCGGAAGCTTCGGGTTGACTTCCGACCACTTCTTGTAGGGGTTGGCGACGAGCTTGCCATCGACGACGACCTGGGCTGCGAGGGCCTTGTAGATGTCGGCAGGAACGTAAGCGAGATCGGGGTTGGAAGCGTCGGTTGCGAAGACGATGCCGTCATAACCGATCTTGACTTCCTGGATGTCGGTTACGCCGGCAGCCTTGCAGGCTTCCAGTTCGTTCTTGTTGATCGGACGCGATGAATTCGCAATATCGATGGTGTCTTCACCAACGCCCTTGCAGAATTCCTTCAGGCCAGCGCCCGAGCCGCCGGATTCGACGACCGGCGTCTTGAAGTTGGTGAAGGTTTCGCCGAAGGACTCGGCAACGATCTTTGCGTAAGGCAGGACGGTGGACGAACCAGCGACCTGAATCTGGTCGCGGGCGACGGCAGCGCCAGCGAAAGCAGCAGTTGCAGCGAGCGCGGCAACGGTGAGCTTGAAGGTGTTCATGTAAATCTCCCGCATTGGGCTTGTGTGAGTGCGGCCTTAGAGAGGCCCTCGCATTGCCTTTTTTCATCGGCGGGACTCTCTTAGCTCTTGAAGCCTCGTCCTTTTATGTCAAATCGATGAAACATTTGTGACAATATAAGTTGTTGATTTAAAATGATAAAATTATGCAACGTATAAGTGTTGCGACATATCGTTAGAAGCGGACGGTAAAATCGGTGCCTTTGCCGACTTCCGACTTGACGATCAGCCGCGCCCGGTGGCGGGTGAGGATGTGTTTGACGATGGCAAGGCCGAGGCCGGTGCCCTTTTTCGACCGGCTGTCCTCGATGCTGACCCGGTAGAAGCGCTCCGTCAGCCGCGGCACATGCTCGGCCGGGATGCCCGGGCCCCTGTCGACGATGCTGACCTCGACCGGCTGGCCGGTGCCGTTTTTCAGCCAGACATCGACGATCTCGCCCTCCTGGCCGTATTTGCAGGCATTTTCCATCAGGTTCTCGAAGACCTGGACAAGTTCGTCGCGGTCGCCCAGCACCTCGACCTTGCCGTCGGGCAGATGCAGATTGATGTCGACGCCGACATCCCTGGCCAGCGGCACAAGCGCGTCCCTGACATGGCCAAGCAGCGGCACCAGATCGATCTTCTCATCAGGCGCAATGTGCGATTTCAGCTCCAGGCGGGAGAGCGACAGCAGGTCGTCGACCAGCCGGCTCATGCGCGTCGTCTGGTCGAGCATGATGTTGAGGAAACGCGCCTGCGCCTTCAGATCGTTCTTCGCCGGTCCCTGGATGGTCTCGATGAAGCCGCGCAGCGAGGCAAGCGGCGTGCGCAACTCATGGCTGGCATTGGCGACAAAATCCGAGCGCATCCGGTCGATGCGGCGGACCTCTGAAATATCGCGGAAGGACAGGATGAAATAACGTTCATGCGGGCCGTCATCGGCCGCGAATTCGACAGGAGCGCTGCGCACGATATAGACGCGCTCGGACGGCAGCCGCTCGGAATGCTCGATCTGGTTCGGTGCGTTGGTGGCGATGGTTTCGCGCACCATGTCGAGCACGCCGGGCGAGCGCATACGGGCCGATATATGGGCGCCGAGCGCCACCTCGCCGAAGGCCTTTTCGGCAGCGCGGTTCTGGAAGAGCACCGAGGCGTCGTCCGACAGCACCATGACGGGGATATCGAGGCCGGAGAGCGTGGCGGAAACTTCAGGCAGCCGGCTTGGCGGCGCTTCCGGCTCGATCTCCACCGGCGGTGCCGGCTCGGCCTTGATGATTGGCGCCTCGTTGAAAAGCGCCGTGAGGATCATCACAAGCAGGAGGACAAGCACAACCCACTTGTTCATGCCGGCGGCAAGCGCGGCGAGCGCGCTGAGGATTGCCGCAAGCAGCACCGGCCGTTCGCGCCGGATGCGCGCCAACAGGCTTTTTCTCCATGGAGTTTCGTCTGGCAAGTGCCCTCGCGGCGTCGATTCGTTTTTCTTATATTGGAACTCTGCCTGATAGCGGCAATTCATGACAGAAGTTTTCGGGCTGCCGCTCAGATGCGAAAGACCGCAGCCGAAACCCACGAAAAAATGCCGGCGGGTTGCGAAAGATTTGATTTTCAACGGTAAATATGTTCGCTTGCAGGAAGAGAAGCGATCGGGCTGTGGAGGCTGATATGGACGAGGACGTCGAAAACAGGGCCGTGGAGCTGGAGATCCGCGGAAAGAAGCGCATCTTCGATGTCGACGATCCCACTCTGCCGGCCTGGGTGGAGGAACGCGCGCTGGAATCCGGCGACTTTCCCCACAAGAAGAAGCTCAAGGAGGAGGACTATCTGGAGCAGCTGGAAAAGCTGCAGATCGAACTCGTCAAGGTGCAGTTCTGGCTGCAGGCGACCGGCAAGCGGGTGATGGCGCTGTTCGAAGGGCGCGACGCTGCCGGCAAGGGCGGCGCGATTTCGGCCTCCTCGGCGAATATGAACCCACGCCTAGCGCGCGTCGTGGCGCTGACCAAGCCGACCGATCGCGAGCAGGGGCAATGGTATTTCCAGCGCTATGTCGCGCAGTTTCCGACGGCCGGCGAATTCGTGCTGTTCGACCGGTCCTGGTACAACCGCGCCGGCGTCGAGCCGGTCATGGGCTTCTGCACGCCGCAGCAATATGAGGATTTCCTCAAGCAGGCGCCGCAGCTCGAAAAGATCATCGCCCATGAGGGCATCTTCTTCTTCAAATTCTATCTCGATATCGGCCGCGAGATGCAGCTCAAGCGCTTCCACGACCGCCGGCACGATCCGCTGAAAGTCTGGAAACTGTCGTCGATGGATATCGCCGCGCTGACGAAATGGGACGATTACAGCGACAAGCGCAACCGGATGCTGAAGGAAACCCATACGGATTTCGCGCCATGGACGGTGATCCACGGCAACGACAAGCGGCGGGCGCGCCTCGAACTCATCCGCCACATGCTGAACAGGATGGATTATGACGGCAAGGACAGACAAGCGCTCGGCACGGTCGACGAGGAGATCATCGGCTCAGGGCCAGGCTTTTTGAAGTAGAGCTTTCGGAACAGACTGGCTTCCTGAAATCGAAGCCGGGGTCACCGGCTCTGCCGAGACCGAGGTCACCGGCTCTGCCGGGACCGGCCTTACTGCCCCGGCAGGATGCGGATGGCGAAGAGGTTGATGCCGCGCGCCTTGCCGTCGAGATCGCTGTTGATCGTCAGCGTGCCCGGCGAATTCGGCGCGAGCGAGCGGTCGAACTTCACCTGCAGCAGCGCATCCGATTTTTCCCGGGTGACGTTGAAGCGGTGGCGGGCGCAATTGCCGAGCGTCTGGAAATTGCATTCGACGGTGATCTGCGTCGGCTCGTCGGTGGTGGATTGCAGCGTCAGCGCGATCGTCGAGGATTTGCCGGCCAGCTGCTGCAGCACCGACGGCGGCACGCTGATTGATATATTGCCATCGGCCGCACCGCTTTCGGAAATCAGCCGAATGGCCGGACCGTCATTCTCGGTGATCTTTTCGGTGCGCGCCCGCGGGCCGGTCTGCATCTTGTCGGCGTCCTCAGGCTTGAACAGCGGGATCCAATCAGCCGAGAAACTGTTCTGCGGATCGATGGTGACCGGCTGTTCTGTGTGAGAGCCCGCATTCCCGGCGCTGTCGTCATTGCCGGTAAAATCCTCCGGCTGCGTGCTTGCCGGCGGATTGGCGACGCTGGTGTCGCGCTCGGCCGCCGTCATCAGCAGGCCCGACGTATACGCCCACCAGGCGCCGATGCCGATGAAGGCAAGCAACACGCACCAGACGAGCAGCCGCGAAAAGAATTTGCGCGGTTTACGGCGGCCCGCCGCCCGCTCCGGGCGGAAATCCATGGTGGTGGCGCGCTGACCGCGGGCAAGGCGTTCCTCGCCGACGGGAGCGGCAGCGAGATGATCGGTATTGCCGGCATGCACGTCGTCGAGGCTCGACTCGTCGCCGCGGCTGAAGGCTACCTCGGGGGTGCGGGTTTCGCCCACAGGCACGGGACTGTCGATAAGGCTGTCAATATCGGCCACATCACCGCGCGGAACCGGCGGCGCCGGCATTTCAACGACCGGCGGCACGGGCACTTCAGGCGGCCTCTGGCGGGGGTGAAGGCGGTCGCGCTCCTCGCCTTCGATGGCGTGAATGGTGCTTTCCAGGCGGTGGCGGTGATGGGCGACAACTTCGGAATCGGTGATATCCTGCTTGCGCAGGCCGGCTTCCAGCGCCTGGCGGGCCGACTGATAGATCCTCGCTCGAACCTCCGGATTGTCGCGATCGGAATTCTCGAGCGCTGTTCTGATGGCCGTTTCTAATCCGCTCACATTCAGTCCTTCACCTTGAACTCGGCATTGGACTGCAATCCCTGCCGTTCTCTATCAAAATTCGGTAACGGCAAGTGCGGCAAACCGCAAGCCTTGCGAGGGCCGGCCGCAGTCGATCGGCGGGGATATCGGCAGCTTTCACCGCTTACGGGCCTTATTCTATTAGCTTTCTCGGACGTATATATTCGGGCCGAAATCGACGAAGACATGGCAGCCGGTCTTTAATCGCCTTTTCATCTCTGTTATGAGATTGACGTTTTCGTAAACGTCAATGGAGGTGATGACCATGGCCCTACCCCCCATCCTGAGGGACAAATTGAGACTGCCGGTCATCGGCTCGCCGCTCTTCATCATCTCGCACCCGGCGCTGACGCTGGCGCAATGCAAGGCGGGCATCGTCGGCGCATTTCCGGCATTGAACGCCCGGCCGGAAAGCCAACTCGACGAATGGCTGGCGGAGATTACCGAGGAGCTCGCCCGCCACGACGCCGCCCATCCGGAGCGGCCGGCCGCGCCCTTTGCCGTCAACCAGATCGTCCATATGTCGAACAAGCGGCTGGAGCACGATCTTACGCTCTGCGTCAAATACAAGGTGCCGATCGTCATCTCCTCGCTCGGCGCCGTGCCCGAGGTCAATGCCGCCGTGCATTCCTATGGCGGCATCGTGCTGCATGACATTATCAACAACCGCCATGCCCATTCGGCGATCCGCAAGGGCGCCGACGGGCTGATTGCGGTCGCGGCAGGCGCCGGCGGCCATGCCGGCACGCTGTCGCCCTTTGCCCTGACCCAAGAAATCCGCGAATGGTTCGACGGACCGCTGCTGCTGGCCGGCGCAATCGCAACCGGCGGCGCCATCCTCGCCGCAGAAGCGATGGGCGCCGACATGGCCTATATCGGCTCGCCCTTCATCGCAACGCAAGAAGCCCGCGCCGCAGACGCCTACAAGCAGGCGATCGTCGAAGGGGCCGCCAGCGATATCGTCTATTCCAACTATTTCACCGGCGTGCACGGCAACTATCTCAAGCCCTCGATCGTGGCTGCCGGCATGGACCCGGACAATCTCCCCTTAGCCGATGTCTCGAAGATGGATTTCGAGCAGGCTGTCGGCGGCGCCAAGGCCTGGAAGGACATATGGGGCAGCGGCCAGGGCATCAGCGCCGTCAAAGCCGTCGAGCCGGTGGCAAATCTCGTCGACCGGCTGGAGGCCGAATACAGGGCGGCGCGCGCCCGGCTGACGCTCTGAGGCGCGCCTTCTTGGCCCCTCCCCTCTTTTTTGCCAAAGCCATGACAGGGTGCTTGAAATCTTCCAACAATGGCTGTATCAGCGCCATGCAAATCGCAGGCCGCATGCTTCGGCCGTGAAACGCCGCTTTAGCTCAGGTGGTAGAGCACATCATTCGTAATGATGGGGTCGCAGGTTCGAGTCCTGCAAGCGGCACCATTTATTAGCTTAAACGGCTGATTTTTCTTGCCTATTCGCACTGACGATTTTCGCCAATCCACCTTTTAGCCCACCGTTACCCGTTCGTTAGGAAAGGAGTGCGTTGATTGCAAGGCAGATAAAATGTCGTGCTTCACAGGTTCAAACTGTCGCTCCCGTTAGTTCGCTGCTCGATCGGTAGTGACGCGACTATTCCGGGGAAGCATTGAGAAACGGCGCTGATTTTTAGAATCCAGCACCTCCTCTGCGTCCATAAGGTCGGCGCGGACCTATGAATTAAGAAATCCAGAAATGCTTTCAGCGCATTAGCGGAAATGGAACCTTTTCGGTAATTGAAAATTTATGGAAACGTATTTACATTGACCACACATGGACGTATTCGAACGTTCATCGAGTACGTCGCACAAATCAATTCACCTGTGCGATTGATGGAGAAGTATGATGTCCGCTCTTAGGAAAACCAAAACCGTCAATCTTCGAATTGAACCGGAAACGCATGATCTAATCGCACGCGCTGCTGAGGTTTGTGGAAAGAGCATAACTGCGTTCATGACCGAAGCCTCTGTATATACCGCGCAAGAAGAGTTGCTAGATCAACGATTCATAGGTGTATCCGCTGAAGTGTTTGACGCTGTAAGTGACCAGCTTGCCGCTCCAGGCGTAGCCAGAGACAACTTGGTCAAGCTTTTTCAGACCAAAGTAGAATGGATGGACTGACGTTTGCCGTATCGGAAGCCCTGCCCCATTACAAATCATCACATCATTGAGGGCTTCTCATCAGGGAAGCCCTCATTGGATTCGTGGCTAAAGGAAATGGCCTTATATAATCAGGAGCAGGGATATACTCGTACATTTGTAATTGCGGACGAAAACTTCAGAGTGGTAGGTTACCATTCGATTTGCGCAGGTATGATACACCGAAACGATGTTTCCCGATCGGTAAAGGGGTCTAAATCTCCCACCGAAATTCCGATTGCAGTTTTAGCCCGACTTGCGGTTGATGCCGATCATCAAGGTAGGGGCCTTGGCAAAGTACTCCTTAAAAACGCGCTCCTGAGTGTGGTTTCCGCCGCGCAGGTAGTCGCTTTTCGCGCCGTGATAATCCACGCTCTCGATGATGATGCTGTCACTTTTTATAAAAAATTCGGCTTTCAGGAGACGAAGAACATGGAGCGGCGTCTCATTTTGCCGACAAAGGACATTGCAGCTTCCTTGAACGAGACCACAGGCTAGCCTGATGCGGAAGGTGCGGACGTCATCGGTTTCCGAAAATTTGCGAGGCTTCCTCTGGGACGTGAATGCGTCAGCGCCCTTAACCGCGGACGAGCAACATCAGCCCCGGAAACTTGCCGAAGACGGGCGGTTTCGGCTTCGTAATGGTCGGCCAACTGGATGCGCAGTTCGCATTCCTGGATAGCCTTAATCCTGTAGGCGCGGTTTCGCGCGAGAGTCTTTTCGGTTCGCCCCGTTGGCGTGGACCGCTTCTACCTTTCGAGGAGTTTTCTCTCTTCGCTGGCCGTGCAAATGGCGATGAAACTGCAAAGATGGATACCTTGAGTATTGAAAGGCAACGATAGCTTTCTCCGATAAGAAAGCAATCAGCACGCGAACTTATGGAATATAATGGCCGCAAACCGGTCTCCCCGGTTCCAATCAAACGACCGTGAAAACCGCAACCCCGACAGGAACAATGCCAACCCCGTGCCGGTTTCCTCCCGTGAGGCAACAAGCATGGAGAAAATCATGTCCTGCAAGTTCATCGCGATATCGCTGCTTTCTATCGGCTTGGCCGGCCCGGCGCTGGCGCAGACGGCCGGGGGTGCGGATTCCAATGGGCGGCTTTCGGTGGCGCCGATCATTGGCGGGTCAGGGAGTTCGGGCGCCGGTTCTGCCGGGGCCGGGTCAGCTGGCACTGGTTCTGTCGGCGGCGGTGCAACGGGCACCGGGTCTGTCGGCACCGATTCCGGCAGCACGACCGGCACTGGCGGCGTCAATCTCAACAGCGGCCGCAGCACGATCAACCCCGGCGGGGTCAATCCCAACCTGCAGCAGACACCGGGTTGCACCAGCGGCAGCGCGGATACCGGCTCGCTGGGCGAGGCATGCCCGCAATGAGGATGAGGTGATTGTTCGCCTTACCTGCTGTCAAAGCGAAGGCCCGGAGCGGAATGGCGCCGGGCCTTCGCTTGCGGCCGAAACTTCCCTGACATCACGCGAAAACAACGGCTGGCGTCAGAAACCGGTCTCGGCCTGCTTTACCGGCCGGGCTTGAGGTCGTAAAAGAGCCACATCACTCCGCAAGCGGCGCATCGCCCCACATCTCGCCAGCCTGCCGATATTTCCGGCATCTGCGGAGCACCCGAAGAGGATCGTCATGTCGAATGCAGCGCAACGCTCGAACCGCGTGCTTATCGTCGCCACCATCATGCTGGCGACCTTCATGGTGGCGATCGAGGCGACGATCGTGGCGACCGCGATGCCGCGCATCGTCGGGGAGCTTGGCGGCTTTTCCTATTACAGCTGGGTGTTTTCGGCCTTCCTACTGGCGCAGTCGACGACGACTGTTATCTACGGCAAGCTTTCCGATATTTTTGGGCGCAAGCCGGTGCTGATCGGCGGCATCCTGATCTTCCTGGTCGGCTCGGCTCTCTGCGGGCTTGCCTGGTCGATGATGTCGCTGGTGCTGTTCCGGCTGCTGCAGGGGCTCGGCGCCGGCGCCATCCAGCCGGTGACGATGACGATCATCGGCGATCTCTTCAAGCTGGAGGAGCGCGGCCGCGTGCAGGGCGCGATGGCGACTGTCTGGGCGACCTCGGCCGTCGTCGGGCCGCTTGCCGGCGGCATCATCGTCGACAATATCTCCTGGGCCTGGATCTTCTGGATCAACCTGCCGATCGGCGTCATCTCGATCATCGCCTTCATGGTCTTCCTCAAGGAGGACGTGGCGCACAAGCAGGCAAAGATCGATTACCTCGGATCGGTGCTGTTTTCGATCTCGATCGTGGCACTGCTCGTCATGCTGACGGAAACCGATGCCAGCGCCTGGATCCTGCTTTCGCTTTTCGCCGTCTTCGTGGTCACGGGCCTTCTCTTTCTCGCCCAGGAGAAGCGGGCGCCGGAGCCGATCATTTCGATCCCGCTCTGGAGCCGAAGGCTGATTGCGACCAGCAATGCGGCGACGCTGCTGGCCGGCATGGCGCTGATCGGGCTTTCGACAATCCTGCCGCTCTATGTGCAGGGCGTGCTCGGCCGCTCGCCTCTTGTCGCAGGCTTCACGCTCACCATGCTCGTCGTCGGCTGGCCCCTGGCGGTGATGCTCTCCAGCCGCTTCTACAAGGCCTTCGGCATCCGCCGCACGCTGCGCGTCGGCAGCCTGATGTTTCCGTTCGGCGCCTGTTTCCTGTTGTTCCTGACGCCTGACAGTTCGCCGATCGTTGCCGGCGCCGGCTCCTTCTTCATGGGCTTCGGCATGGGCCTCATCAGCCTCACCAGCATCGTGCTGGTGCAAGACAGCGTCGAATGGTCGATGCGCGGCAGCGCCACGGCCTCGATCATCTTTGCCCGCAGCCTCGGCAATACCCTCGGCGCCACCGTGCTCGGCGCCATCCTCAATGCCGGCATCAACCACTATGCGAGCGGCGAGGCGGCGGCAGGCCTGCATGAGGCGCTGAACCAGCCAACCGGGCTCTCGGCGCTCGCCGCCGATCCGGCGATCCGCTCGATCTTCAACGCGGCCCTGCACTGGAGCTTCTGGGGCGTGGTCGTCGTCGCGGTGCTGACCTTCTTCACCACCTGGCTGATCCCGGTCGGGCCTAGCCAAAAGCGCGAGGGGGCGGCTGTCGCAAGCGAGGCAGCCTCGCATTAGGGGCCGAAAAGCAGAGCGAAAATGGGCGTCAACTGGGCTTATGAGAGGAAGGCTTATGCACAAAGGATCCTGCCTGTGTGGCGCCATAACTTTCGAAATCGAAGGCGATCTGCGAGCGCCGGACGCGTGCCATTGCTCCAAATGCCGAAAACAATCCGGCCACTTTTTCGCTTCAACCGACGTGCCAAGGCGTCAGATCGCGATCCAGGGAGGTGAAAGTGTTACTTGGTACCAATCCTCAGAAAAAGTGAGGCGTGGATTTTGCGGGGTATGTGGATCATCGCTGTTTTGGGACCCACCTCATCACGACTGGATTGCTGTCGCGATGGGTGCATTTGATGGCCCGACCGAAACCAAATTGAAAATGCATATCTTTGTCGCTGACAAAGGCGACTACTACGACATCACCGACAACCTGCCCCAGAATGCGCAATAGGCAGCGGTTGCTCGCCCGCAAGCGGACTTCAATTTCTATTCTGCGGCTGCGGCGCCTTGTTCGAGGTCGTGCTACCCTTCGGCAGGGAGCGGCGGTTCTCCAAGACGCGTGATAGCAAGTTCCCCTTTCTTTTGCGCGGGATGAGATCGATATCGCTGACAAGCTTTGCGCCGCCCCGGCGGCGCTCCAAGGTGATCTTGCGGCTATGGAAGGTTTCCAGCTCAGCGCGATGCGCGACGCTGATGATGGTGACATTAGGCAATTCATCGATCACCATCTGCATCATCTTGTCCTGGCTCTTCTCGTCGAGTGCCGAGGTTGCTTCATCCAGCACGATGATATCGGGTTTATGCAGCAGGAGACGGGCAAAGGCCAGCCGCTGCTTTTCGCCGCCCGACAAGGTCTGGTCCCATGGCGCGTCTTCCTCGATCTTATCTTTCAGATAATCCAGTCCCACCTTGTCGAGGGCCGACTTGATCTCATCCGGCGGCCAGTTATCGGCGGCGCCGGGATAGGCGACAGCACGGCCAAGCGTCCCCGAAGGAATATAAGATCGTTGCGGCAACATGAATAATCGCCTGTCGGCGCGGAAATCGACGCTCCCGCCACCCCACGGCCAAAGGCCGGAGATGGCCCGCACCAGCGTGCTCTTGCCCGAACCGGATTCACCTGACACAAGCACCCGCTCGCCGGGCTGGATCTCGACCCGGGTTTCCTTGACCACCGCGGTGCCATCGTCAAGCGACACGGCGAGATCGTTGAGGCTGAGCATCGCCTCACTTTCGGTTTGGCCATGCTTGATGCGCCCGAGCGAGTCGCTCTGTTCTGCACGCTCCAGCCCGTCGAGCGACATCATCAGCGACGCGACGCGACGCGCGCATGCGTTCCAATCGGCAAGACGCGGATAGTTGTCGACCAACCAGCCGAAGGCGGTCTGGACGATGGCGAAGGCTGACGCTGCCTGCATGACCTCGCCCAGCGTCATGCTGCCTTCGAGAAATTTGGGGGCGCAAAGGAGGAGCGGCACAACAGGGGCAATCAGCATCGACCCATGCGACACAAACGTCGTGCGCATATGCTGGCGGGCAAGCAGCGCCCATTGCCGCAGCACATTGCCGAAGGTCTTGTCGAGGTCGTTGCGCTCTTCCTCCTCGCCGCCGAGAAGCGCGATGCTCTCGCCGTTTTCCCGCACATGCGTCAGCGTGTAGCGAAATTCGGCCTCTACCTGGTTCTTGACCTCGGAGACCTGCACGAAATGGCGGCCGATCACCGCGATCACGCTGGAGGTGATCGCGGCGTAGAGGACCGCGGTGACGACGAGAAAGCCGGGAATGGTGATGGTCCAGCCTCCGATCGGCAGCGTCAAGGCTCCGCCGATCGTCCACAGCACCACGATGAAGGTCGAGGCCGACAGGAACGCCGCGATGACACCGGCGGTAAAATCGACGGGGGCTTCGGTGGCGATCCTCAAATCCTCCGAGATGCGGGCCTCGGGGTTCTTGTGGTCGCCGCCGATGAGGTTCAGCTGATAGTATCGGCCGTTTGCCAGCCAGCGCGCGATGACTGCTGTCGCCAGCCAGGAACGCCAGCGCCGCTGGATCATCATGCGAACAGCGACCTGTGTGGTGACAAGGGCGACGGTTCCAAGCACGAGCGGCACGAACACGCCGCTGAGGTAATAGACGGTGCCGGCATCGTGCCGCTCTATGGCGTCGAAAATCGCGCGGTTCCAGCGATTGATCCCATACTGGAAGCCGACATTCATGCAGATCATGGCAAGCAGCCCGATCGACAACGGCCAGGCGAGCTTGTCACCGCCACGGCCCCAGAAACGGCGCGCGGTGATCCAGAAGCGCTTGAGCAAATAGCGCTTGCGCGCGTGCTCGGCCTCCTCAGGCGTCCACTCCGGATCGGGTTCAATGATATCTGGCGGCGGCACGACCTCGACAGTCGATGCCTTCTCCTGGCGCGTCTTTTCGGCACCGTGCGGTTCGTCGGTGCCGTCGACCGATGTCGGATTGAGTTTAGCGTCGGCCATAAGCGCGATAACGGCTTACACATCGAAATGTTTCATGAGGCCGGTGCCGTAGGTGGCTTTGGTCGAGAAAACACGTACAGCGAAGCTGCTAACGGATTTTCAACGAATAACGATATCTTGATCGGCCACGACAGTTATCGAAACGCTACACCAGCCCTATTTGCGCAGGAATTGCACGACAAAATTTGGCAAGTGAGGGGTGACCAGATGCTTCAAACTCGCAAACTATTGGCAGCCTTGACAGCAGTCATCGTGGTCGCGATGTCATCGTCGTCCTGCACTACGGCTTCCGATGACTCAATGCAAACGGGTTCGGTTGGGTATACATCTCGAAGCGCTGACTTTTCTCTCAGACCAGCTTGCCGAGATGGTTTCGGCAATGATCGCCCGTGCAGCTATTAGCGCGCCTTGGAAATCCCTTCGATGCAAGACAAGATCACCCCGCTCTAGCTGGAGGGGAAAATCCGATGGAAAACCACGAGCCGTTTCTACGCGAGGCGATTGCGCTCTCGAAATCCGCGATGGAAAACGGCGACGAACCGTTTGGTTCGCTACTGGTGAAGGACGGCGAAGTCATCCTGCGCGCCGAAAACAGCGTCTTCAGCGGCCACGACATGACCAACCACGCCGAGATGAACCTGGTCAAACTGGCAGCACGCCACTACGACACTGCTTTTCTCGCCGACTGCACGCTCTACACCAGCACGGAACCCTGCGCGATGTGCTCCGGGGCGATCTACTGGTCGGGCATCGGACGCATGGTGTTTGCCTGCTCCGAAACGCGGCTTGGCGAGATCGCCGGGATCGGATTGAACGTGCCGAGCCGCGCGGTGTTGCAAACCGGCGCACGCATCGTCACTGTGGTTGGCCCGGACCCGAAGCTCGAAGCCGAAGCCGCCGAAGTCCATCAGGAATTCTGGCCGAAGCATCTCGGCAAGGCATAGGCTCTTTCGTCCGAAATGTTGCCGGCGGGCACACCGACGCGGTGCCTGCTCTCGTCCGCTCAGGCGGTTTCGGTCGCGACCTGCGGCAGGGATTGCAGCAGGGTCTGGCGGGCGGAGTGCAGATGCGCTCGGCAGGCGGTTTCGATTGCCGCCTGGTCGCCGGATTCCAGGGCTGCGATATAATCCAGATGTTCGTGGATGGCACGCTCGTTGCGCTGGCGGGCGGCGGTCTTGTTCCACTGGTAGTGATAGTGGAAGACGATGGCGATGGCGTCGTAGAAATCGGCGATGAAGCGGTTCTTCGAGGCGCGGTGGATCAGCAAGTGGAAGCGCTCGTCGAGGACGGAGAAATCCTTGAAGCGCTGGTTGATGTCGGCAAGCATGGCGTGATGTTCGTCGCGGATGGCGGCAAGATCGGCCCAGCCCTGACTATCCCTGGGAAGCCGGCCGAATTCGGCGGCGGAATGCAACTCGAACATTTCGCGCACATCGGCAAGCTCGAGGGCGAATTCGCGGGTGAACCCTTTGAGCGTCCAGTGGCTGTTCGGGCGTTTCTCGATGAGGCCAAAGCGGGAGAAGCGGATCAGGAATTCGCGCACGCTGGTCGTGCCGGTCCCGATCTCGCGGGCAAGCTCCAATTCATTGATCTGCATGCCGGGTGCTGCATCATCGGCAAGGATGCGCTGCATGAAGCTGCGCTCGATGATATCATGCAGGGAGTCGGTTTCTTCGGAAGGAAAGAGGTCATGGTCGGTCGGCTGGCGCAGCACGATCTTCTGGCGTTTGTTCCAGCGGATGATGCCTTCTTCACTGAGCCGCGTCAGGATGGCGCGCGCCGTCGAGCGGCTGACGCCGAGCTGGGCGGCGATCTCCGGTTCCGACGGCAGTGCGGTATCCGTGCGCAGGGCTACGGCATACCTGTTATAGGCTTCCTTGAAGACCGTATTCTGCCTTGCCACCAGACCCCGCTTTCCGCCCTCGTGACCGTCGCCCGCTTCAAAGCAGGACGGAACGGACCGGGGCTTGTTCAAACGACCTTTTAGCTTAATTTCGGTCGCCTGCGGCTCATTGCCTCCCTCGTCCACAGGATCAATATTCCCGTTGACTTGAAAATGTTTATTGTAGATAAAAAACAAAATCAATGCGCTTTCGCCGATGCAGCGAGCGTTTCGCTAGAAGAGGATGATTTTAGGTGGGATGGCCTAAAAATCTGAATCCTGTTCTAAATTAAAGAGTTAGAGCATGATGTCGTCCGAAAACCGCTGACACTTTTCGGCATCATGCTCTAGGGAGACGACATTGGATAAATTGCCTTGGATCATCCTTTCGGCCGGCGACAACGTCGCGGTCGCAACGGCGGCAATCGCGCCGGGTTCGACGGTTGCCGGCATTCAGACCCGTGAGAAGATCGACCCCGGTCACAAGGTGGCGATAGCGGATATTCCGCTCGGGTCGCCGGTGGTGAAGTATGGACAGGCGATCGGCCGCACGACGGCCGAGGTCAAGGCCGGCGACCATGTGCACAGCCACAACCTGCATTTCGAAAACGACCGGCTGGCCGCGACCGCCAATTCGGCGCCGGAAGCGGCGACAGCCGACGACGTCGGGCGCACCTTCATGGGGTACCGCCGCGCCGACGGTCGGGCGGCAACGCGCAACTATATCGGCATCATCGCCAGCGTGAACTGTTCCACCACGGTCTGCCGGGCGATCGCCGACGAGGCGAACCGGACGATCCTGCCGAATTACGAGGGCATCGACGGTTTCGTGCCGATCGTGCACGACCAGGGCTGCGGCATGAGCTCGACCGGCGACGGCATGAACGTGCTACACCGGACGCTCGCCGGCTACACAAGGCATGTGAATTTCGGCGGCGTGCTGATGATCGGCCTCGGCTGCGAGGTCAATCAGCTGACGCTTTACGGCCAAAGTGGTGCAGGCGCCTCGAAGCGGCATTTCAACATCCAGGATGCCGGCGGTTCGCGCCGCGCGGTCGAGCGCGCCATGGGCATGCTGCGCGAAATCGCCGCCGATGTCGGCAAGGAAAAGCGCGTACCGATGTCGGTCGGGGAGATCATCATCGGCCTGCAATGCGGCGGCTCGGACGGCTTTTCCGGCATCACCGCCAATCCGGCGCTAGGGGTCGCGGCCGACCTGCTGGCGGCAGCCGGCGGCACGGCGATCCTTTCGGAGACCTCGGAAATCTATGGCGCCGAACATCTGCTGCGCAGCCGCGCCGTCAGCGACGAGGTGGCAAAGAAGCTCGACGACAAAATCGCCTGGTGGGAGCAGTACGTCGCCCTGCACGGCGCCTCGCTCGACAACAACCCCTCGCCCGGCAACAAGCGCGGCGGGCTGACGACCATTCTCGAAAAGTCGCTCGGCGCG
Source organism: Rhizobium leguminosarum (assembly GCF_001679785.1). Classification (NCBI taxonomy): domain Bacteria; kingdom Pseudomonadati; phylum Pseudomonadota; class Alphaproteobacteria; order Hyphomicrobiales; family Rhizobiaceae; genus Rhizobium; species Rhizobium leguminosarum. The sequence goes on along the minus strand of NZ_CP016286.1, from coordinate 4,613,108 downwards.
GTTGCCAAGGGCGGGCGTTCGCCGCTGACGGCGGTCTATGGTTATGCCGAGCGGGTCACGGCCCCCGGCCTCGTCTTCATGGACACACCCGGCTACGACCCGGTCTCGGCGACCGGCCAAGTGGCGGGCGGAGCAAACATGATCGCCTTTACCACAGGCCGCGGCAGCTGCTTCGGCTGTCGGCCGGCGCCATCGCTGAAGCTTTCCAGCAATTCGGCGCTCTATGCCTCGATGGAAGAGGATATGGACATCGATTGCGGCACGATCGCCACCGGCGACGCGACGATCAGCGGCAAGGGCCGCGAGATCTTCGACCTCATCGTCGATACCGCCTCGGGCAAGAAGACCAAGAGCGAGCTCTTCGGCTACGGCGACAATGAATTCGTGCCCTGGCATCTCGGTGCAACGCTGTAGTCTTTCTTTTTACGCAATCCCGGACGGAAAACCGCTTCACACTTTTCCTGGGATTGCTCGAGATAGTTCAGCTTCTTCGTAAGGAGGAATGATGAAGACGAGACGGATCGGCAAGACCAAGCTGGAGGTGACCGAAATCAGTTTCGGCGCAGCCGCTCTCGGCGGTCTCTACCGCGCCTGCCCGCGCGAGCAGGCGATGGACACGCTGCAGGCGGCCTGGGGCAGCGGCATCCGCTATTTCGACGTGGCGCCCTGGTACGGGCTCGGCCTTGCCGAACGGCGGGTCGGCGATTTCCTGCGCGACCAGCCGGACGGCTCTTACGTGCTTTCCACCAAGGTCGGCCGGCTGCTTCGGCCGGTGCCGACCGGCACCGTGCCTGATTACAGCTATGTCGACCCGCTCTCCTTCGATGCCGATTACGACTATTCCTATGACGGCATCATGCGCTCGGTCGAGTTCAGCTATGCCCGCCTCGGCCTCAACCGCATCGATATCCTCTATGTGCACGATCTCGGCGTCTACACACACGGCGCGGCGAAGAATGCGGTCCACCAGAAGCAGTTTCTCGATTCCGGCGTGAAGGCGCTGGAGAAACTCAAGTCGTCTGGCGCGATCTCCGCCTTCGGCCTCGGCGTCAACGAAGTACCGGTCTGCCTCGACGTCATGCGCCATTCCGATCTCGACTGCATTCTGCTTGCCGGCCGCTACACCCTGCTCGACCGCTCGGCCGTTGCAGAACTGCTGCCGCTTTGCCGAGAGAAAGGCACCTCGCTTGTCGTCGGTGGCGTTTTCAACTCCGGCATTCTCGCCACCGGCCCGGTTCCGGGTTCGCATTTCGACTATATGCCGGCTGATGACGACGTGCTTGCCAAGGTCGGCGCGATGGAGGCGATCGCCAAAAGCCACGGCGTGCAGCTGGCTGCTCCCGCCCTGCAGTTTCCGCTGCGCGAGACGATCGTCGCATCGGTGCTGATCGGTACAGCCAAGCCTTCGAGCCTGACGCGCAACATGGAAATCGTCGAGCCGCGGCTTGCCGACGAGATCTATGCCGAATTCGAACCCTATACGCTGGTCGCGCCGCCGCTCGGCGCCGAAGCGGTGCGAGTCTGAGGAGAGATTATGCTCAAGGGTATTCATCCGCTGCTTGGCCCCGACCTGCTCCATGCGCTGAAGACCATGGGACATGGCGACGACATCGTCATATCAGACGCCAATTTTCCCTCAGGCTCAATGGGCCCGCCGGTCATTCGCGCCGACGGCGTCAGCGCCACTGACATGGCCGAGGCCATCCTGACGCATATGCCACTCGATACATTCGTGCCGGAAGCGGCGTGGCGGATGGAAGTGGTCGGCGATCCCGATGCGGTGCCGGAGGTCTGCACCGAGTTCCAGCAGATCGTTTCCAAGCACGCCGGCAATTTTCGCATCGCGCGGGTCGAGCGTTTTGCGTTTTACGCGATGGCGCGCAAGGCCACCTACATCGTCGCGACGACGGAATTCCGACTGTACGGGAACCTGATTTTGAAAAAGGGCGTCGTCCATCCGCACGAGGTCGATATGGCCTGATCCCTATTTTAGGGTATCGTGGTATTGGAATAAAATCAGTTGCTTGGCGGGAGTTTAACGAAGTAAAAAAGCCTGTCTGACGCTCTTGCAATTTGATTGCGCCTCGGCTAGCTTCACCTGGCAAATGTTTTTTATCGATAAAAATCGTCCGCCTGCGTTCAGCGGTCGATTTATTTGGAGGAGAACGCACCCTGAGAGGAGAACCCTTATGAGTTTCGTGAAATCCCTTCTGTCCCGCCGCGCCTTTACCGCGCTTGCGGGCGCCGCAGTTATCGCCACGGCGATGCCGGCACCGTCGTTTGCAGCCGACGTGACGATCCCGATCATCGTCAAGGACACGACGTCCTTCTACTGGCAGATCGTTCTGGCCGGCGCCCGCAAGGCCGGCAAGGATCTCGGCGTCAACGTGCCGGAACTCGGCGCACAGGCCGAATCCGACGTCAACGGCCAGATCAGCATTCTTGAGAACGCCGTTGCCGGCAAGCCGGCGGCCATCGTCATTTCGCCGACCGAATTCAAGGCGCTCGGCAAGCCGATCGATGAAGCGGCCAAGTCGGTACCGATCATCGGCATCGACTCGGGTGCTGACTCCAAGGCGTTCAAGTCGTTCCTGACGACCGACAACGTTCAGGGCGGCCGCATCGCCGCTGATGGTCTGGCCGCCGCTATCAAGGGCGCCACCGGCAAGGAAGAGGGCGAAGTCGTCATCCTCACCAACCTTCCGGGCGTCGGCTCGCTGGAACAGCGCCGCGAAGGCTTCCTGGATCAGGTGAAGACCAAGTATCCGGGCCTGAAGGTCATTGCCGACAAGTACGGCGACGGCCAGGCAACGACCGGCCTGAACATGATGACCGACCTGATCACGGCAAACCCGAACCTCGTCGGCATCTTCGCCTCGAACCTGATCATGGCGCAGGGCGTCGGCCAGGCGATCGCCGAAAACAAGCTCGGCGACAAGATCAAGGTCATTGGCTTCGACAGCGACGACAAGACGGTCGGCTTCCTCAAGGATGGCGCGATTGCCGGCCTGGTGGTTCAGGATCCCTACCGCATGGGTTATGACGGCGTGAAGACCGCGCTTGCCGTCTCCAAGGGCGAGAAGGTCGAAGAGAACGTCGACACCGGCGCAAACCTCGTCACCAAGGCGAATATGGCCGATCCGAAGATCGACGCGCTGCTGAACCCGAAGATCAAGTAATAACGACAGACAGGCCGCGCCGGCTTCAAAAACCGGCGCGGCCTTTTCCATCCGTGCTATGTTTTGCGGGGGATGGAGAGCAGACGCGACACAAGGAGGAGAGGTCCCATGATCGGACTGGAAGAGGTCAGTCATCGCCATGATGACAGCGCGACGCTGAAAGAAGCCAATCGAATTCCCGCCGGATCGCCTATCCTCGAACTCAAGGGCCTGCAGAAGAATTACGGTCATGTGCAGGCGCTGAAGCCAGCGACGCTGACCTTTCTTGCCGGCGAAATCCACGCCATCGTCGGCGAAAACGGCGCCGGCAAATCCACCCTCATCAAATTGCTGACCGGCGTCATCACCCGCACCGCCGGCGAAGTGCTGTGGTGCGGCCAATCGGTAGGACTGTCGACGCCGAACGAGGCGATCGCCCGCGGCATCAACGCCGTCCACCAGGAAGTCGTGCTCTGCCGGCACCTGACGGTCGCCGCCAATCTCTTCCTCGGCGACGAGGTCAACCGCTATGGCCTGATGCGCAAGAAGCAAATGGAGAAGATGGCCCAGGCCGTGCTCGACGATCTCGGCTTCGGCCTGCCGGCGGGTGCACTGCTAAGCGAGCTGACCATCGGCCAGCAGCAGCTGGTGGCAACCGCGCGCGCGGCGATGCGCGGCACGCAATTCCTGATCTTCGATGAACCCACCGCCTATCTCACCCGCCAGGAATCGGCGCAGCTCTTCAAGCTGATCCGCCGCCTGCAGGGCGAAGGCGTCACCATCGTCTATATCAGCCACCGCATGGAGGAAGTGTTCGAGCTTGCCGACCGTGTCTCGGTGCTGCGCGACGGCACGCATGTCGGCACGCGCCTGATCGGCGAGACCAACGATGCCGAACTGATCTCGCTGATGATCAACCGCTCGATCGAACAGATCTACCACAAGGAAGAAATCGCGATCGGCGAGACGATCCTCACGGTCAACGGCCTCTCCGGCCCGGGCTTCGAAGATGTGTCGCTCAGCGTCAAGGCGGGACAGATCGTCGGCCTCTACGGCCTGATCGGCGCCGGACGCAGCGAATTCGCGCTGGGGCTCTACGGCCGCCAGCCGACGACATCGGGCGATGTCGAATGGATGGGCAAACGTGTCGACATCCGCAACGAACGCACGGCGATGGAACTCGGCATTGCGCTGGCGCCGGAAAGCCGGCGCGACCAGGGGCTTTGCCTCAACCTGCCGATCGGCCTCAACATCAACCTGCCGGTGTTTGGGCGGCTTAGCCACGGGCCGGTGATCAATCACGCGCGCGAATCGGCCAATGCCGACCAGCAGATCCGCAATCTCAGCATCAAGACGCCGAGCCGGCGCGTTCCGGCCTCCAGCATGTCGGGCGGCAACCAGCAGAAGATCGTCATCGGCAAGTGGCTGAGCCATGGCGCCCGGCTTTTCATCTTCGACGAGCCGACCGTCGGCGTCGACGTCGGCACCAAGGCGGAAATCTACCGGCTGTTCGCCCAGCTTCTGAAGGACGGCGCCGGTATCATCCTGATCTCCTCCTACCTGCCCGAGGTCTACGAACTGGCCGACCGGCTGCACGTCTTCCGCGCCGGCAAAATCGTCGCGAGCCATGATTATCACGCGGCGACGCATGAAGAAGTGCTCAGCGAAGCGATCGGCGTCTGAGCCAAAAGAATAAGAGGGAGAAAATTCATGACTGTCACCCCCACCGAAATCGTCGCGCCGCCGCCGCGCCGGAAAATGAACATCCTGTTCGGCCTGACGCTGATCGGCCTGCTGATCTTCCTCTGGATCGTGCTTGGCGTCGTCACCCCGAGCTTCTGGACGCCGCTCAATATCTCCAACCTGCTGCGTCAAGGCGCGATGACGGCAATCCTGGCGCTCGGCCAGACCTTCGTCATCATCACCGCCGGCATCGACCTTTCGGTCGGCGCCATCGTCGGGTTCTGCACCGTCATCATTGCCTGGCTGCTGCAGGCGGGCGTGCCGGTCTGGGGTGCGATCGCGCTGACGCTGCTGATGGGTGTGGCGATCGGCGCCTTCCATGGCTTCGGCATCGTGCATATGGGCCTGCCGCCGTTCATCATCACGCTGGCGACCCTGACATCGCTGCGCGGCATCGGCCTGCTGATCACCAACGGCTCTACGATCAATATCACCAATGAGGGGTTCAGCAATTTCGCCCGCGCCGATTTGCTCAGTATTCCGAGCCTGTTCTGGATGGTCATCCTGGTGGCGGTCCCATCCTTCATCTTCCTGCATCTGAGCCGTTGGGGCCGCTATCTCTTCGCGGTCGGTTCGAACGCCGAGGCGGCGCGCCTTTCCGGCGTCAACGTCAAGGGCATGATCTATCTTGCCTATATCCTCTCGGCCTCCTTCGCCGCCTTCGTCGGCGTGCTGCTCGCCTCGCGCATCGCCATCGGCAATGCGACACAGGCCGACGGCTGGGAACTGCAGGCGATCGCCTCCTCCGTCATCGGCGGCACCAGCCTGTTCGGCGCGGTCGGCTCGGTGCACGGCCCGCTGATCGGCGCCTTCATTCTCGCCACCATCAACAACGGCGCGAACCTTCTGAACGTCAACTCCTTCTGGCAGCGTATCATCACCGGTCTGCTGATCATCGTGATCGTGTTCTTCGACCAGCTGCGCCGCCGCCGGAGCAATTGAGCGACAAGAGGCAGCCGGCCTGAACAAGCCGGCTTCCTCCATTCCAGGAATGCGAGATCCGTCATGAAAGCAGTTCTTTGCCGGGAGCCCGGCGTGCTCGATATCGTCGAGCGTCCTTCGCCAGCGCCTCCCGCCGCCGGCTGGGTGCGGCTTGCCGTCAGCCATGTCGGCATCTGCGGCACCGACTATCATATCTTCGAGGGCAAACATCCCTTCCTCGAATATCCCCGGGTGATGGGGCATGAGATCTCGGCGACGGTGCTGGAAGCGGGCGACGACGTCACTATCGCGGTCGGCACGCCCGTCATCGTCAATCCCTATCTCTCCTGCGGGCAGTGTATCGCCTGCCGCCAGGGCAAGCCGAATTGCTGCACCAATATCAAGGTGCTCGGCGTCCATACCGACGGCGCCTTCTGCGAGGAGATTTCGGTTCCGGCCGAGAACCTCTATGCCGCCGAGGGCTTAAGTCTCGAAGCGGCGGCGACGACCGAGTTCCTGGCGATCGGCGCCCATGCGGTGCGCCGCTCGATGACCGGTGCGGGCGCACGGGCGCTCGTCATCGGCGCCGGGCCGATCGGGCTTGGGGCGGCGATTTTCTCGCGCATCGCAGGCCATGAGGTGACGCTGCTCGATACCAGCACCGAGCGGCTGCAGATGGCGTCGGATCGCTTCGGCTTCACCTCCGGTATCGTTGCCAACGAGGCGACAACGGAGGCCGTTCGCGACAAGACCAATGGCGACGGCTTCGACGTGGTCTTCGACGCGACGGGCTACGGGCCTTCGATGGAGAAGGCATTTTCCTTCGTCGCCCATGGCGGCGCGCTGGTGCTGGTCAGCGTCGTCAAGGACGATATCCGATTCTCCGATCCCGAATTCCACAAGCGCGAGATGATGGTGATCGGCAGCCGCAACGCCACCCGCGTCGATTTCGAGCATGTGGCGGATTCGATCGCCAAAGGGCTGGTGCCGGTGGACAAACTCATCACCCACCGCACGACGCTTGCCGATGCACCGCGCGATCTCGCGCGCTGGGCGCATGAGAAGAATGGGTTGATCAAGGCGGTGATCAGTATTGGTGGTTAGGGCAATTTCGGGAACAGTGAAAAGCAACTGAGCTCTGTTCAGGAGCACGGCTGTCCGGTTCGCGCTTGTGGCTGCCCCTCACCGGGCGTGCCATGCGAGAGCGTGAGGGGAACGGCGAGGGCGCGGCAAATCTCTTCTCCCCTCGGGGAGAAGGTGCCGGCAGGCGGATGAGGGGGCCACACGGCACACCCCTCTTGTGATATCCTAACCCGCCACACCAGCGCGGTCGAAGCCCGTATGGCTGTTGTTGAAAAGAGGTTATGTGCGTCAAGTTCAGCAAAAAGGGCGGTCATGAGACTGGTCATGCGGCATTGCGGAGAGCGAGTTTCTTATGCTCTCTGAGATCGTCCATGTTGATGTATCGATTGGCCTCCATCCAGTTTTCGTGGGTTTCGACGGCAAGCGCCCTGACCAGGCGCAGGCAGCTTTCGGTGTTGGGAAAGATGCGCACGACGTAGGTTCTACGACGGATTTCCTCGTTGAGGCGCTCGAGCATGTTGGTGCTCTTGAGATGCTTGTGGTGAGTGCGCGGTAGCCGGAAGAAAGTGAGCGTCTGCTCGATGGCTTCCTCGACCCAGCCGGTCAGCCGTGGATATTTTCCCGACCATTTGCCAAGCCAGGCGGAAAGATCGGTTTTCGCCTCGGCGAGATCGCGCCGGTCGTAGATCCATCGCAGTTCCTGCAGGCAATCGTCGCCGTGCTTGCGTGGCAGATGGTCGAGCGCATTGCGCAGGAAGTGCACATAGCAGCGCTGCCAGGCGGCTTCCGGAATGACTTCGCCGATCGCCGCGACGAGGCCGGCATGATCGTCGGAGACGACGAACTCGACACCCTTGAGGCCGCGGGCTTTCAATCCCAACAGGAAGTCCTTCCAGGCCGAGCGGCTCTCGCGGCCGGCCATCTCGACGGACAGGATTTGCCGCCGGCCGTCCCAGTCGATGCCGACGGCGATCAGCACCGCCTGGCTCCTGACGACGCCGCCCTCTCTGACCTTCTCATAACGGGCATCGAGGATGAGATAGGGAAAGGGCTCTTGAAGCGGGCGGCAGGCAAAGGCCTTTAGGCTTTCATCGAGCCGCTTGTTGATCGCCGAGATCGATGAGGCCGAGAACGCATGCCCGCACAGTTCTTCGGTGATCGCCTTGACCTTGCGCGTCGACACCCCCTGCACATACATCTCGGCCAGCGTGGCGACCAGCGCCCGCTCCGAGCGCTGGTAGCGTTCGAACAGCTCGGTGGAGAAGTGTCCCGAGCGGTCCTGCGGCACCCTGAGTTCCAACTTGCCCACCCGCGTTATCAGCGTGCGGCCGTAATGGCCGGAGCGGTAGCCGAGCCGCTCGGGCGTGCGTTCGCCTTTCGCGGCTCCCAAAGCCTCGTCCATCTCGGCTTCAAGGACCTCCTGCATCACCGCGCGCAGCACCCCGTGCAGCCCATCGGGGTTCGAAAGCAGAATGTCTTTGACGGTAGCAACAGCAGTCTTATCTTCTGTCTTGGTCATGGTGGCGTTCCTTCCAGGGAATCAGGTGACGTTGAACATCACCAGCCTGCCATGACCGCCCCTCTCAGTGAATTTGCAGAACCTTCCGCACACTACCTGAAAAGACCGGCTTCGCCGGCCCCCTTGCATGTTCAAACTGCATCCATTGATGATGGGTGCGACCTCTGGGGGATGGCCATCCCCCAGAGGTCGGACGGGCGGGACCGTAACCCCCTTGGCTTGAACCGGGGATGAGCCTGGTCCGCCCGTCCTTCGCGTTTGTCCTGAACAGATAGTGGGGAGCAGGTCCCGTATGCAAGGCAAGGTATCGTCCGAACGCACCGCGATAGCGACAGTTTATGTCGGTATCGATGTCTGTAAAGAGTGGCTGGACATTCATCTGCATCCTCTCGGCCGCAGTTTTCGGGTGGCCAACGACACGGCCGGCCTGCGCCGCCTCAAGCGGGAGCTCGATGCGCTTGGTCAGATGCCGCGCTCGGCGCTGCATATTGTCATGGAGGCGACCGGCAAGTGGCATCGCGCCGTCCAGCGCTCGCTGCATGCCGATGGCTTTTACGTGTCGGTCGTCGATCCGCTGCGCGCCCGGCTGTTTGCCAAAGCTTGCGGCTTTCTCGCCAAGACCGATCGGCTCGATGCGCGGCTTTTGGCCATCATGGGAGAAGCCCTCAAGCCCGCACAGACCCCACCGCAGGACCAAGCCCTGGAAGCCCTGCAGGAACTGGTCAATGCCCGATCTGCGGCCAACGGTGAACGCACCGCCCTGTCCAACCGGATGAAGACGGCCGTGACCGCCTTCCTGCGCAAGGAACTGACGCGCCGGCTTGCCGCGCTCGACACCCATATCGCAAGACTGGATGCCGAAATCCAGCGGAGCATCGGCGCCGAGCCCGAGATGCGCCGCCGCCTCGACATCCTCATCTCCATTCCCGGCATCGGAGCCGTCACCGCCGCAAGCCTGATCGCTGGCCTTTGCGAACTTGGCGCCTGCTCCGGCAAGCAGGCCGCCATGCTGGCTGGCCTTGCGCCGCTCGCCTGCGAAAGCGGCGAGCGGGCCGGACATCGCGCCATCAGGGGCGGACGCCCCGCACCCAGGAACGCCATCTACATGGCCGCCCTGTCCGCCTCCCGTCACAACCCGGACCTCGCACACTTCGCCGAAAGACTGAAGAAGGCCGGAAAACCCAATAAGGTCGTCCTCGTCGCCGTCATGCGAAAGCTCATCGTGCTCGCAAATACCCTCATCACCAAAAACCGCATCTGGACACCAAATCCACCTTGACACCAAACACAGATGCTCATCCGCCCTGCGGGCACCCTTGCCTGGGTTGAGCCGCCGGTCTCAACCCGTCCTTCGGACCCCCGCTGGGGAGAAGAGGGAATCGAGATGTTGCGGCATATCCCTTCTCCCGCAGTCGGGCTAACCCGCCACCTCAATCGCCCTGCGCATCTGCCGGACAATCGCGACATCCGTCTTGTTCGTGCTTTTCGCCTCGAAGCCGAAGGCGACCGCGCGCGGATCGGCGCTCTCGAACGGCGAACTGCAGGAACCGTGGACCTCGTGGGCGCCGGTCGCCTTCAATATCTCGCCGACGTTGGCGGGGCGGATGCCGCTGCCGGGCATGATGGCGATCCGGCCGGCGGCCTTTGCCGAAATGCGCTTCAGCGTTTCGATACCATCCAGCGCCTTCAGCGCGCAGCCGGAGGTCAGGATACGTTCGCAGCCGAGCTCGATCGCCTGTTCCAGCGCTTGGTCGGCATCCGGCACCAGATCGAAAGCGCGATGCAGCGTCGAGCCGAGGCCTGCGGCATGCGCCTTCAAACGGTGGATCAACGGCATGTCGAGCGTGCCATCCGGCCGGTTGGCGCCGATGACAACACCGGCGAGGCCAGCGGCGCGCACGGCATCGATATCGATCATCATCGCCTCCTCATCTGCCCCGTCGAAGATGAACGGACCGGCGTGCGGGCGGATCATCGCGTAGACCGGAATGGGTGCGCGGGCGGCGATCCGCATCAGGCTCGGCACCGGCGTCAGGCCACCGAGTTCCAGCGCCGAGCAGAGCTCGATGCGCCCGGCGTCACCCTCGATCGCGGCGGCAAGGCCTTCGGCGCTGTCGACGCACACTTCCAGCAAGATCGTCACGCTGCAGTCTCCCTGGCTCCGGCGTCCGTCAGCGTTATGGTGCGCGCGACGGGTTCTGACGTAATTCTCGCCGCCGCCTCGATGATCATTGTGCAGGCATCGGCGGCGGCTTTGCGATGGTTGAAGGCGACGTGATAGGACATCGGCAGATGCTCGTCGAGATCGACGATACGCACCTTGTCGGCAATCGGCATGGCGCTGACCCGGCCGAGGAAGGAGACGTAGCCGTGATTGGCGACGAGGTCGACGATGACGGGCAGCGAATCCGCCGCGGTGATATCCTGGCCGCGCAGGCGCCGGTTGGGCGCGCGTTCGTAGCTGAAGGCCATGGCGGCGTGGCCGAGGCCTGTGCGCGGGCTCGGCATGCAGATCGGGTGGCCGGCGACGAGATCGGCGACGCTGGTCTCGGTACTGTCAAGCGGCGCGATCACCACCATCTCGGTCTGCAGCAGTTCGCGATGCCGGAAGCTTTCCAGCCCGAAGACCGAATCCAGGATCGCGACATCGATGCGGCCGCTCTTCAGCGCCTCGCGCAAATCGTCGGCGGTCATCGAGACCAGCGAGATCGCATTGTTGTTGCGGCGTATATTCCATTCCGACACGAGCGAGCCCAGGCAGCGCGCCACCCAGCTTTCCGATCCGGTCGGGATGATCGAACCGATGCGCAGCGACCGAGCGGTGCGCCGATAACGCTCGTCGGCCGACGATTTGAGATCGTTCCACGCCTGGCTGATCGCCATGAAGATCTGGTAGGCGCGCCTGCCCTCCTCCGTCAGCACCGATCCCTGCGCCTGCCGCTCGAACAGGCGGTGCCTCAGAAATTTCTCAAGATTGGCAAGCTGAAGCGAAAGCTGCGGCTGACCGAGGCGAAGGCGGCGGGCGGCCCGGTTGATGCTGCCCTGGTCGGCAACTTCGAGAAAACGCTCCATCGTGACGATCTTGACGGGAATGCGGGATGTCCAGGCCTCGTCGATCTCAGCGCCGGCGCCGTCGTGACCGGCCCATTGGCCGAGCTCGCCGATCGCAGCCATGATCGGCTCCAGGCCTTCCAGCACCCTGCCGCTCGCAATCAGCGTCGCCAGCTCGCCGGAGGCGCGTTCCGTCAGCGTCATCGCCAGTTCGGTCTCGAGATTATGGATTGCCGTCGAGACGGTGGAGGGCGACAGCTGGAAGCGCCGCGCGGTCTCGCGGACCGAACCGGAGGTCAGGACATGGCTTGCGATGAACAGGGCACCAAGATGCAAACGGCCGCCTCCGGAAAGCGCTGGAAAAACCGGACGATATGATGTGTTCAGGAAAAAAGATATCCCTGCCTCCGGAGAGGCGGGCTATCGTTCGATCATAGAAAAATCCGGCCGGCGGGAATCCGCAATAGAGCCGGGGAATATCGTGGAAACACGCAAGGGGACAAAAACAAATCGCGCCGGCCTTGGAAAAGGGAATGCGTTTCCGCGCGCGGAGGTGCATTCGCCGCCATAATCGTGCCGCGACCGCAAATACTGGAGGGGGCTTGCATCGATTTTTCGGGCATGCACGCTATTTCCATCACGCACGCAATTCCGGCATGATGGCGGCTTGGCCGCCTTTGCCGGCGGATTTCCTATGCGCAGGCCTCCCGCCCGGGGCTTGGGCCACTGCATAATTCCTTAAATCGGGCTCGATTTAAGATAAAATTATGCAGCAATTCAAAGTGCTACAACGTCCTTGCACGTCCGAAAGACGTGCGGCGCTGTAGGTCAACGGTTTTTGAAAAAGGGGACTTTCCATGCTGAAGAAACTCGCACTTGCCGTTTCGCTCTCCGCCTTCGCGGCGGGTGCGGCCCATGCCGCCGACGTCGTCGTCTCGTCGAAGATCGACACGGAAGGCACGCTGCTCGGCAACGTCATTGCGCTCGCTCTTGAAGCGAACGGCATCAAGACGCAGGACCGCATCGCGCTTGGCGCTACACCGGTCGTGCGCAAGGCGATCACCGCCGGCGAAATCGATATCTATCCCGAATATACCGGCAATGCCGGCTTCTTCTTCAACAAGGCCGATGATGCCGCCTGGAAGAACATCGACCAGGGCTATGAGCTGGCGAAGAAGCTCGATTACGACGCCAACAAGATCGTCTGGCTGACGCCGTCACCGGCTAATAACACCTGGGCGCTTGCCGTGCGCAGCGACGTCGCCGGCCCGAACAACTTGAAGAGCCTCACCGACTTCGGCAAATGGATTGCCGGCGGCGGTGCCGCCAAGCTTGCCGCCTCCGCCGAATTCGTCAATTCGGCCGGCGCGCTTCCCGCTTTCCAGACGACCTACGGCTTTCAGCTGAAGCCCGACCAGATGGTCGTGCTTTCCGGCGGCGACACAGCGGCGACGATCAAGGCGGCCGCCGACCAGACGAACGGCGTCAACACCGCCATGGTCTACGGCACCGACGGCGCCATCGAAGCGGCCGAACTGACCGTTCTCGAAGACGACAAGAATGTGCAGCAGGTCTATGCTCCGACGCCGATCATCCGCGAAGAGGTGTTGAAGGCTAATCCGAAGATCGAGGAAGTGCTGTCGCCGATCTTTAAGAGCCTGACCGCCGACGAGTTGCGCAAGCTCAACGCCAAGATCCAGGTCGACGGCGAGCCGGCAAAGTCCGTTGCCGAAGCCTATCTCAAGGAAAAGGGTTTCCTGAAGTAGTCATTGCCCGCTCCGCCCGATTACGGGCGGAGCTTTCTTTCCGGACAGGATTGGGATTCATGGCAGAAACCTTAGCGGTCCGCAGGCTGGACCGGCTCGGCGTGGTTCTGGTGGCAGGCGGCATCGCGGCGACAGCACTGATGCCCTTCATCTACGTGAAGGCGAACCGCATCGCCGCCGGCAAGCCGATGCTGCTGATGCAGCTTCTTCCCCAGCCTTCCGTCATCATCCTGACGGTGCTACTCATCCTCACCGCCTTCGCGACGCTGTTCCTGCGCCATGCGATCGTGCGGCTTGCCATCGCCACACTCTGCCTTGCGGCGCTGATCGTTGCGATCGGCCTCGTCTCGACCGCCGCGACGCCGCCCGGCAGCACGGTAGCGCGCATGACGCCCGGCGGCGGCTTCTGGGTGCTGTTTGCCGTGATCGGGCTCGTCATATCTGATGCGCTGGTGAAGATCCGCCTGGCGCCCTGGATGCGGGTCGCAGCCCTTGCAGCCTATACGGCGCTGCTCTTCATCTCGCTTTCCTCCGGCCTGCTCGACAGCCTTTCGATCATGAAGGAATTTTCGACACGGGCCCCGCAGTTCGAGACCGAAGCGATCTCGCATCTGCTCTTGGCGTTAGGCTCGCTTGCCATCGCCATTATTCTCGGCCTGCCGCTCGGCATCCTCTGCTTCTGGGTGCCGAAGCTGCGGGCCATCGTGCTGCAAGGCCTCAGCCTCATCCAGACGATCCCGAGTCTGGCGCTCTTCGGCCTGTTGATGCTGCCGCTCGGTTATCTCGCCCTGCATGTGCCCCTCGCCGCCGCCATCGGCATTCGCGGCATCGGCACGGCGCCTGCCTTGATCGCGCTTGTGCTCTACTCGCTGCTGCCGATCGTCGCCAACACCGTCGTCGGCCTGCAGGGCGTCGATCCCTCGGTGCGGGACGCTGCGGCCGGCATGGGGCTGACGCGCTGGCAGATCCTTGTTGGAATCGACATGCCGCTCGCCTTTCCCGTCATCCTCACCGGCATCCGCATCGTGCTGGTGCAGGCGATCGGCATGGTGACGATCGCCGCACTGATCGGCGGCGGCGGCTTCGGCATCTTCATTTTCCAGGGGCTCGGCCAGACGGCCATGGACCTCGTCCTGCTCGGCGCCGTGCCGACCGTCTTCTTCGCCTTCTCATCGGCCGTCATCCTCGATGCGGTCATCGAAAGCATCCGGGGATCCGCCGCATGACCATGATCGAGATCAGGAACGTCACCAAGCGCTATGGCGCGGCCACCGTCGTCGACGACGTCTCGATGAGCGTCGAGAAGGGCGAGATTACCGTCATCGTCGGCACGTCGGGCTCCGGCAAATCGACGCTGATGCGGATGATCAACCGGCTGGTGCCGATTACCGAGGGCGAGATCTTCGTCGGCGGACAGAGTGTGATGGACGTTGAGGTAACCGAGCTTCGCCGCAAGATCGGCTATGCGATCCAGGGGCACGGCCTCTTTCCACATCGGACCGTGGCCCAGAATATCGCCACCGTGCCGCAGCTTCTCGATTGGGATTCCGCCCGCATCGCCAAACGCGTCGAGGAACTACTTGGGCTCTTCAATCTCGATCCGGCAACATTTGCGGACAAATATCCGCACCAGCTCTCCGGCGGCCAGCAGCAGCGCGTCGGCGTCGCCCGGGCACTGGCGGCCGAACCGGAGCTGCTTTTGATGGACGAGCCCTTCGGCGCGCTCGATCCCGTCATCCGCGGCAAGGCGCAGGACGACCTGTTGGCGATCCAGAGGCAGTTCGGCACGACGGTCATTCTCGTCACCCACGACATGGACGAGGCCTTCCATCTCGGCAACCAGATCGCGGTGATGAGCGAGGGCAGATTGCTGCAATGCTCGACCCCGGAAAAGATCCTCACCGAACCCGCCGATCCCTTCGTCCAGCAATTGACCGGCACCTCCGACCGGGCGCTGAAGCTGATGTCGCTGCTGCCGCTGAAGGAAAGCATGGAGCCGGCCAAGAACGGTCTCGCCTATGCCCTGCCGCAATCTCTCAGTCTCCGCGACGCGCTGGCCGAAATGATCTGGCAGGGGGTCGACGAGGCGGCGGTGCAGGATGGCGAGAAAGCGCCGGTTGGCTCGATCTCGATGACGCGGCTTCTCGAACTGGGCCGCAAGGCATGAAGCTCGTCGTCGCCAATCTCTTCCGCCTGGCGGCGCTGGTCCTGCTGCTCATCCTGCTGTTCAGGACGGAGTGGCTTTCCTTCATGCTGGTGCCGCTGACCAGCAACAATGCGCCAGCCGTCTATACGCAAAACAGCCTTGCTTCGCTGGCTAGGGGCCATCTGCAGCTGGTGATCGGCTCGATCGTCTGCAGCGCCGTGCTCGCCGTTATCGGCGGCATCTTCGTGACGCGGGAAAGCGGGGCCGACTTCCTGCCGCTGTCGCGCGCCATCGCCAATGCCGGGCAGACCTTTCCGCCCGTCGCGGTGCTGGCGCTCGCCGTTCCCGCCACCGGTTTCGGCGCCATGCCAACGCTGATTGCGCTCTTTCTCTACGGCCTGCTACCGATTTTCGAAAACACCGTCGCCGGGCTGAAGCAGGTTTCGCCGCAGGTGCTCGATGCTGCCGACGGCATGGGCATGAACGGTACGCAGCGGCTGTTGCGCGTCGAGCTGCCGCTTGCCCTGCCGCTGATTCTCGAAGGGCTGAAGGTCGCGACCGTGATCAATATCGGCACGGCGACGATCGGCTCGACGGTTGCGGCAAAGGGCCTCGGCGAGGTCATCATCGCCGGGCTGATTTCCGACAATACCGCCTTCATCCTGCAGGGCGGACTGATCGTCGGCCTGATGGCGGTGCTGATCTATGATGCCATGGGTCTCGTCGAAGCGGCGATCACCCGAAGAATCGGCTTGCGCGCGGCGTAAGAGGACGGGTACCAAGACTGCGGCGCTGGTAGGCAATGGGAGGCAGACTTGGCGAAGATGATCCACTCCATGATCCGCGTTCTCGATGAGGCGCGCTCCGTCGAATTCTACGAGACGGCATTCGGCCTTTCGGTCGCCGACCGCGTCGATTTCGAAACCTTCACGCTGATTTACATGAGCAATGCCGAGACCGGCTTCGAGCTGGAACTGACCGTCAACAAGGGCCGGACCGCGCCCTACGATCAGGGCAATGCCTATGGCCATCTCGCCGTCTCGGTCGAGGAGGTGGCGGTCGAGCGCGAGCGGCTGTCGAAGCTCGGGCTCAAGCCCGGTGAACTGGTAGAGCTCAACCGCGACGGCAAGCTCTTCGGCCTGTTCTTCTTCATCAGCGACCCCGATGGCTACAAGATCGAGGTGCTGCAGCGCCACGGCCGTTTTCTCTGAGGCATCCGACGCCGAACCACTGATACGTTCCAATCCATAGATAATCCCACAGCTTCAAGCGGCATGCATGAGGAGCCCGCCATGATCGAAAAGACTGCGCTCAATTCCGGCTGGACGCTCTCCTGTAACGATACAGCCAAGTCCGGCCTGCCGGCTGCAATACCCGCGACGGTGCCGGGCTGCGTGCATCTCGACCTTCTCGCCAACCGGCTGATCCCCGATCCCTATATCGACGTCAACGAAATCACCAATGACTGGATCGGCAAGACCGACTGGACCTATCGCTGCAGCTTCGAGGCGATGCCTGATGATGCCAGGGTGCAGGAACTGGTCTTCGACGGGCTCGATACGGTCGCGGTGATATCACTCAACGGCGAAGAGATCGGCCGCACCTTCAATATGCACCGCACCTATCGTTTCGATGTTTCGGCACTGCTGAAGGCCGGCGCCAACGAACTTTCTGTCACCTTCCGCTCCGCCTACGCCTATGGCGCGGAGATGGAAAAACATTACGGCTACCGCCCCAACAACTATCCGGGACCGGGCAATCTGATGCGCAAGATGGCCTGCAATTTCGGCTGGGACTGGGGGCCGACGCTGGTGACAGTGGGCCTCTGGAAGCCCGTCCGGCTGGAAATCTGGGATCGGGCGCGGCTTGCCGAAACCAGGGTGTCGGCTACGCTTGCCGGCGGCGATGGGCTGGTGAAGGTGCATGCCAGGCTGGCACGACATGGCGACACGACGCCGTTGAGGCTCATCGCCGAAATCGGCGGCATGACGACGACCGTGGCGATTGGGCCTGACGAAGACGAGGTTTCCTTCGAGCTTGCCGTGCCCTCGCCGCAGCTCTGGTGGCCGCACCATCTTGGCGCGCAGCCGCTCTACCCGATGACCGTCAGGCTGATCGACGATTTCAGCGACGACCTGCTCGACAGCTATGAGCGCGAACTCGGTTTCCGCTCGCTGCGGCTCGATACGGCAGCCGACGAACACGGCTCGGCCTTTACCTTCGTCATCAACGACGTGCCGCTCTTCATCTGCGGGGCAAACTGGATTCCGGACGATTGTTTTCCATCGCGGGTGACGGCCGAGCATTATGCCGCGCGGATCGAGGAGGCAAAAAGCGCCAATATCCACATGCTGCGCGTCTGGGGCGGCGGCATCTTCGAGGCCGACGAGTTCTATGAGGCCTGCGACCGCGCCGGCATGCTGGTCTGGCAGGATTTCCTCTTTGCCTGCGCCGCCTATCCCGAGGAAGAACCGCTCAGAAGCGAGGTCGAGGCGGAGGTGCGCGACAATGTCGTGCGGCTGATGTCGCATGCCTCGCTCGTCCTCTGGAACGGCAATAACGAAAACATCTGGGGCTTCGACGAATGGGGCTGGCGGCCGATCATCAAGCCGGGCGAAAGCTGGGGGCTCGGTTATTATCTCGACCTGCTGCCCAAACTCTCCGCCGAACTCGATCCGGACCGACCCTATTATCCCGGCAGTCCCTATTCCGGCTCGATGGAGATCGAACCCAATGCCGACGCACATGGCTGCAAACATATCTGGGACGTGTGGAACGATGTCGGCTACGAGGTCTATCGCAACTATATCCCGCGCTTCTGCTCCGAATTCGGCTGGCAGGCGCCGGCCGCCTGGGCGACGATCGAAGAAAGCGTGCACGACGCGCCGCTGACGCCGCAATCGAACGGCGTCTTCCACCATCAGAAGGCAACTGATGGCAATGACAAGCTGATCCGCGGCCTGTCCGGCCATCTGCCGGAGCCAAGGACAATGGACGACTGGCACTTCGCCACCCAGCTCAATCAGGCGCGCGCCATCCGCTTCGGCGTTGAGCACATGCGCTCGCATCGCAATATCTGCAAGGGTGCTGTCGTCTGGCAGTTCAACGATTGCTGGCCGGTGACCTCGTGGTCGGCACTCGATTCGGCCGGGCGCCGCAAGCCGCTCTGGTATGCGTTGAAGGCGGCCTATGATCCGCGCCTGCTGACGATCCAGCCGCGCGGCGGCGGACTTGCGGCGGTTGCGGTCAATGAACGAACGCTGTTCTGGCGGGCGAAGATCAGCGGCAAACGCATGAAGCTCGACGGCACCGTGCTTGCCGAATTCGAATTCTGGCGCCTGCTCTGCGACCGCTTCGAGGCAAAGGAATTTCCGCTGCCCGAGGATATCGTCATGCCCGAAGTACCGAAGGACGAGGTCATTGTCGTTGAGATGTTGGACAGGCGCGCCTACCACTATTTCGTCGAGGATATCGAGCTTGCCTTACCAGCACCGCGCCAGACGGTCGATGTCGTCGGGATCGATGGCGGGCATCAGGTCAAGGTGACGGCGCAAAATTTCCTCAAGGATCTTTGCCTGATGGCCGACCGGCTGGATCCGAATGCCGTCGTCGACACGATGCTGGTGACGCTGCTGCCGGGCGAGAGCCATGTGTTTGTGGTCAAGACGGCAAAGGCGATCAGGGCAGACGACATTGTCGTCGGCACCGTATTGCGCTCGGCCAACGATCTCGCCGCCAAACACTAAAAAGGCCCCGCATCCGCGGGGCCCTTCCAGCTCGGCCTATCGGACGACGTTACATCCAGTAGGGCGGCACGCCGTAGTAATCATAGACCCGGCGGCCATTGTCGTTGTACCAGGTGTCGTCATCGTCCGAATAGCTCGGGGCGCCTTCGATCTGCTCCTTGGTCAGGTCGATGCGATAGCCGTCCAGCTGGGTGTCGTAGTTCAGCTTTTCCCAGGGAAGCGGGTAGTGATCGTGACCGATGCCCAGGAAGCCGCCGAAGCTCAGCACGGCATAGGCGACGCGGCCGTCGCGCTTTCCGATGATCAGGCGTTCGATCGAGCCGATATGCCTGCCATCCGGACCATAGACGCGGGTGCCCTCGACGCGGTCGCTGGCGATCAGCGAATGCGTGTCCTTGACATTCGGGTCACGGCGGGTGGCGTCAGTATCCTCGTTCAACATTGTGCACCTCCTTTTGGTGTTTCCTCATGATGGGTATGCAAGATCAACGTCATGGCGGACTCAAAGTTCCCATCCTTCC
The DNA here is from genome assembly GCF_001679785.1 of Rhizobium leguminosarum. Taxonomy (NCBI): domain Bacteria; kingdom Pseudomonadati; phylum Pseudomonadota; class Alphaproteobacteria; order Hyphomicrobiales; family Rhizobiaceae; genus Rhizobium; species Rhizobium leguminosarum. Next base: position 4,593,454 of record NZ_CP016286.1, on the reverse strand, counting down.
ACGATCTGGCGACGGGCGAATGTTGACGTTTACGTCAAGGTTAGTATAGCTTCATTCGGCTTGAACCGTTCAGGCAATGGCATAAGCTGCCAGACTGGAAGATGGAGGACTCTTCCAGTCAATTGTGGGCCAGCCGATTACCGGCGCGGCCGGCGCGGCGGCCGCAAGGGAGAGAGGATACGATGAACAGCATTTCCGTCCATCCGAACGGAGCGAAGCCCGACAGGCCCTGGCTTGCCGCCTATCCCGATATCGTTCCGGCAGAGATTCCGCCGCTGGAATATGCCTCGCTTACAGAACTGCTCGAAAAATCCTGCGCCCGTTACGCCGACCGGACCGCCTTTTCCAGCATGGGCAAGGCGATGCGCTACCGCGAACTGGAGAGCCAGACGCGCAAACTCGCCGCCTGGCTGCAAAGCACCGGCCTTCAGAAGGGCGACCGCGTCGCCGTGATGATGCCGAACGTGCTGCAGAACCCGATCGCGACCTATGCCATACTGCGCGCCGGCCTCGTCGTCGTGAACGTCAACCCGCTCTATACACCGCGCGAGCTCGAACACCAGTTGCGGGATTCCGGCGCCAAGGCGATCTTCGTGCTGGAGAATTTTGCCCGCACGGTCGAGCAGGTTCTCAACAAGACCGACCTTCGCCATGTCGTCGTCACCTCGCTCGGGGAAATGCTGGGGCCGAAGGGGCTGATCGTCAATTTCGTCGTGCGCAAGGTGAAGAAGCTCGTTCCCTCCTGGTCGATCCCTCAGCACAAGAGCTTCGGCCAGGTGCTGCGCGAAGGTGCGGGAAAAGAGCTACAGCCGGTCACGCTTGCGAGTGGCGATATCGCCTTCCTACAATATACCGGCGGCACGACGGGTGTCGCCAAGGGCGCGGTGCTGACGCATGAAAACCTGCTCGCCAACAAGGCGCAGCTGTCGCTCTGGCTGCGATCGGCCTTCGAGCGCAAGAAAGAGCCGGAGGTGCTGAATTTCCTCTGCGCCCTGCCGCTCTACCACATCTTCGCGCTGACGGTGAATTCGCTGATGGGCATGTCGCTTGGCGCCCACAATATCCTGATCGCCAATCCGCGCGACATTCCCGGCCTCGTCAAGGAATTCGAAAAATCGAAGGTACATATCTTCCCCGGCCTCAACACGCTGTTCAATGCGCTGATGAACAATGCCGATTTTGCCAAGCTCGACTTCTCCTCGCTAATCATGTCGCTCGGCGGCGGCATGGCCGTCCAGCGCCCGGTCGCAGAACGCTGGCTGAAGATGACGGGCACGGCGGTGACGGAAGGCTACGGCCTTTCCGAGACATCGCCTGTTGCCACCGCCAACCGCTTCGATTCGCCTGAGTTCACCGGCACGATCGGCCTGCCGCTTCCCTCCACCGACCTCGATATCCGCGACGAAGAAGGCAATTCACTGCCATCAGGCCAAGTCGGCGAGATCTGCATCCGCGGGCCGCAGGTGATGGCAGGCTATTGGCAGAAGCCGGAAGAGACGGCGCGGGTGATGACCGATGACGGCTACTTCCGCTCTGGCGATATGGGTTTCATGGACGAACGCGGCTATACCAAGATCGTCGACCGCAAGAAGGACATGATCCTGGTTTCCGGCTTCAACGTCTATCCGAACGAAATCGAGGAAGTCGCCGCCATGCATGCCGGCATCCTTGAAGCCGCGGCCATCGGCGTGCCGGATGGGCATTCGGGCGAGGCGGTGAAGCTCTTCGTGGTCAGGAAGGATCCCAACCTGACGGAAGCCGAGGTGAAAGCCCATTGCATCGCCAACCTCACCAACTACAAACGCCCGCGCTTCATCGAGTTCCGCACCGAGCTGCCGAAGTCGCCGGTCGGCAAGATCCTGCGCAAGGACCTGCGCGGCTGAATTTGACGAAATAAAGTGTTACAGCGTCCTTTGCGCGTCTTTCGGACGCGCGGCGCTGTCATGAAATAGACAGCCATCCGCTTGCCGCGGGTGGCTTTTTTCCATTTCGGCAGGTGGCTGAACTTGATTTGCGGGTGAGAAAGCGAATAGTTTCCGCAACCTTTCCGCCTCCAAAGGAGCCTCCCATGAACGCCATCGTCGAACAGCTGAAAAGCACCGCTGATGCCACCAAGGCAACCGATATCCGTGCCGCCTTCGCCGCCGATTCGCAGCGCTTTTCGCGCTTTTCCGTCGCGCTTGACGACCTGCTGATGGATTTTTCCAAGACGGCGGTAAATGACGACATCCTCAAGCTCCTGGTAAAGCTCGCCGAAGAAGGCGGCGTCGAGGCAAAGCGCGAGGAAATGTTCTCCGGCAAGGCGATCAACTTCACCGAGGATCGCGCCGTTCTGCACACCGCGCTGCGCAACCGCTCCAACACGCCGGTTCTGGTCGACGGCAAGGACGTTATGCCTGATGTCAATGCCGTGCTTGCCGCCATGGGCAAGTTTGCCGACGACGTCCGCTCCGGCACGCTGAAGGGCGCGACCGGCAAGGCGATCACCGACGTCATCAATATCGGCATCGGCGGCTCGGATCTCGGGCCTGTCATGGCGACGCTGGCGCTTGCCCCCTTCCATGACGGCCCGCGCGCGCATTTCGTCTCCAACATCGACGGCGCCCATATCGCCGACATCCTGAAGCTGGTGCAGCCGGAAACGACACTGTTCATCGTCGCCTCGAAGACCTTCACCACTGTGGAGACGATGACCAATGCGCAGACGGCGCGCAATTTCATCGCCAAGGCGCTCGGCGAAGCGGCCGTGCAGCACCACTTCGCCGCCGTCTCGACGGCGCTCGACAAGGTCGCCGCCTTCGGCATCGACAGCGCCCGTGTCTTCGGCTTCTGGGACTGGGTCGGTGGCCGTTATTCGATCTGGTCGGCGATCGGCCTGCCGCTGATGATCGCCGTCGGGCCTGACAATTTCGGCAAGTTTCTCGACGGTGCCCATGCGGTTGACAATCATTTCCGTAAGGCACCGATTACCGAGAACCTGCCGATGCTGCTCGGCCTGATCGGCTTCTATCATCGCAACGTGCTCGGCTATCCCACCCGCGCCATCCTGCCCTACGACCAGCGCCTGTCGCGTTTCCCGGCCTATCTGCAGCAGCTCGACATGGAATCGAACGGCAAGGGCGTCACCATCGACGGCACGCCGGTCGAAGGCAATTCCGGCCCGGTCGTCTGGGGCGAGCCTGGCACCAACGGCCAGCACGCCTTCTACCAGCTCATCCATCAGGGCACGAGCATCATTCCAGCCGAGTTCATGATCGCCGCCAACGCCTTCGAGCCGGAGCTGCGCCACCAGCACCAGCTGCTGATCTCGAACGTTCTTGCCCAGTCGGAAGCGCTGATGAAGGGGCGCACCTTTGCCGAGGCCAAGAAGCAGCTCACCGACAAGGGCATGGACGACAAAAAGGCCGATTTCATCGCCCCGCACCGCGTCTTTACCGGCAACCGCCCATCGATCACCTTCGTCTACGACAAGCTGACGCCTTATGCGCTCGGCCGCCTGATCGCGCTTTACGAACACCGCGTCTTCGTCGAAGGCGTGCTCTTCCGCATCAACTCCTTCGACCAGTGGGGCGTCGAGCTCGGCAAGGAACTGGCGACGGGCCTGCTGCCGGTCGTCGAAGGCAAGGAAAGTGCAGCATCGCACGACTCCTCGACGCAGGGCCTGGTTGCGGCACTGGCGAAGCTGGCGAAGTAAGCGCTCGAGATTGCCCCTCACCCTAGCCCTCTCCCCGTTCTGACGGGGAGAGGTGGCGGCAGCCGGATGAGGGGCGGACGCTGGCTCCTGTCTCAAAGGCCGATCCCACGCGCCCAGTGCCGACTGCCGCCAACATCGTCATTGCGGCCGCAATTATAATGAACTGATATCGGCGGGCTTGGTGCATCCGCACGATGGGCTTCGTCATGCGAAACCGGATTGAACGTTCTTCTAATCAAAAATTGTAGAATGAATTCTTTCAATCCGCGGGAATCGCCCTAGATTCAAGCAAAATCTGTGCGGGAAATGCTCCGTTCGTTGTTCTTGTTGGCATCTGCACCGGGCCGCTCGCGTCCGGGTCGGCTCGTCGATGTCGGCGCCTTCACTGCATGGTCCCTGCCCAAGTTCAGGAGATGTCTCAAGACGCTCGTCACGCAGCGTTTTCATGTCTCATCTCCTTTAAAGGAAGCTCATGAGCCGTCTTGTCGTCGTTTCAAATCGTGTTCCCATGCCCGCCAAAGATGGGAGCGCCGCTGCCGGCGGCCTGGCCGTTGCGCTGCAGGCAGCCCTGCAGGAGCGTGGCGGCATCTGGATGGGATGGTCGGGCGAATCGAGCGGGGACAGGGAACCTGGCCCGTTGTCGCAACTGCAGAAGGGCAACATCACCTATGCGCTGACCGATCTCACCGACACCGACGTCGAGGAATATTATCGCGGTTTTGCAAACCGTGTTCTCTGGCCCATCTGCCATTATCGACTGGACCTCGCCGAATATGGCCGTAAGGAAATGGCCGGCTATTTCCGCGTCAACCGCTTCTTCGCACACAGGTTGGCGCCGATGATCGAGCCGGACGACGTCATCTGGGTTCATGATTACCACCTCATTCCGCTGGCGGCCGAACTCCGCCAAATGGGGCTAAAAAACCGGATCGGCTTTTTCCTGCACATCCCCTGGCCGCCGGCCGACATTCTCGTCACGATGCCCGTCCATGAGGAAATCATGCGCGGGCTCTCGCATTACGATCTCGTCGGCTTCCAGACCGACTACGACCTCCAGAACTTTGCCGGCTATCTCAGAAGGGAGGGAATTGGCGACGACCTCGGAAATGGATTGTTCGATTCCCATGGGCGGATATTCAAGGCCGGCGCCTATCCGATCGGGATCGAAACTGCTGCCTTCGCCGAGTTCGCCGAGAGAGCCGCAAACAATATCATGGTACAGAAGACGCGGCGCAGCATCGAAGGCCGGGACATGATCATCGGGGTCGATCGCCTCGATTATTCGAAGGGCATCATTCAGCGGCTGGAAGCGTTCGAACGCTTCCTCACAAGCAATCCTGGCTACCAGAACAAGGTCACCTATCTGCAGGTCACGCCGAAATCGCGATCGGAAGTTCCCGAATACGAGCATATGCAGAAGATGGTCGCCGAACAGGCCGGCCGCGTGAACGGTGCCATCGGAACGGTCGACTGGGTGCCGATCCGTTATGTCAACCGGTCGATCAGCCGCAACGTGCTCGCCGGCCTCTACCGGCTGGCGACGATCGGGCTGGTCACGCCGTTGCGCGACGGCATGAACCTCGTCGCCAAGGAATATGTCGCCGCTCAGGATCCCGATCGCCCGGGCGTATTGGTGCTATCGCGCTTCGCCGGCGCGGCTCGAGAGTTGAAGGGCGCGCTGCTGGTCAATCCTTACGATGTCGAAGGCACTGCCAATGCCATCGCCCGGGGCCTTGCCATGTCGCTCGAGGAGCGCCGCGACCGCTGGAGCATGATGATGGAGCATCTGCTAACCCACGACGTCTCACTTTGGTGCGAAAACTTCTTGCGGGACTTGGTGCTTGCTCCCGAGCCTTCGCCCGGAGCGTGACCCCGGATAGTCTCCTGATCGATCGGCATCGACCCGTCCTTCGGACCCGAGGGAAGAAGAGGGAATCGAGACGTTGCCGCAAGGAGGAGGCATTCACGGGCGAGATTCCGCGTGACCTGCTGCGTGATGCGGCGCATGACCGTCACCTGCCGTTTCAGTTCCGTTGACGCGTCTCAACCCTCGCCTTTGCACGATCGTGTGTGGGAGCTTGATCGCCGAAGCCAGACCGAGCCTTGCCAGCAGCCGGATGAAATACCAACCGAGATCCAGCTGGCCCGGCTCGATGCCGAGCCGGGCCGAATCCGGAAAGGCGTGATGGTTGCCATGGAAGCTCTCGCCAAAGGTCACCAGCCCGAAACGCGGCAGGTTATAGCCCTGCACCGCGACATCATCGACACTCCAGCCCTGATGGCCGGCTCGATGCGCGAAATGACCGACCAGCCAGTGTCCGGTCAGCGACACCGATATCCGCACGGCAATACCCCAGACCACCCATGGCAGTCCGCCGAGCGCAAAGAGCGCGAGTCCTAAGGGAATTTGCTGCGCCATCCATGTCGCCTCCAGGAAACGATAGAAGCGGTCGCGCCGCTCGCGCTCTTCGAGGACGAAACGCGGCGGATGGTCCAGCGCCACGATGCAATGCATCTGCCAGAAGGCATCGATGAAGAAAGGCCGCCGATGGGCATAGAGGTCATGGCAGTCTCGCTGGCGTTGCGCCCAGTCGCGAATATCGTGCGCGTAGATCATGCCGAAGGGGCCGGCCATGCCGACCAGCGTACCGAGATAGACGAGAAAGTGCTCGATCCAGATATGAGTGCTGAATGAGCGATGGATCAGCAGCCGGTGCATACCGACCGAATGACCAAGGCAGATCGTGATGGCGGTCAGGAGGATAAAGACGATAAAGGCGCTCCAGGTGAAGGTCAGTGGGCCACCAATGATGGCAATCAAGGTCATGGCGGTGATCCAGATCGACTTTGCGGGCATCCAGACCACTCTGCCCTTCACCGGATCGCTCCCATTGTCGATCATTCGTCCAGTGGAAATACTGCTCATGACAAACTCCTTCCCATCGGGCGCATTCTCTACTTGAACATCGCCTACCAATTCATTATTTAAGAAATTACCTAATTACTTTGCACGAGCGGAAACAATTAAGCAATGCATTAATTGCTTAATTGATTAACGGATCGATGCGATGATGCCGCTGGCACGGAGACCGGACTTGGACGAAGAGACTTTCGATGACGCCGTAGAGGGCCGCTCCGTCAGCGCCGCCCAGCGGGTATTCCACGCGCTTTCCAGCGCGCCGCGCCGGAAGATCCTCGCCTATCTCTCGGCATCGGGTCTGACCGCCGGCGAAATCGCTGACCGCTTCAGCATGTCCAAGCCAGCCGTTTCGCAGCATCTTTCCATCCTCGAAGCTGCGGGTCTGATCAGACGAGAGAAACAGGGCCAGTTCGTCCACTATTCCCTGATCGAGAACAATCTCGTCAACACGCTCAACGGCTTCGTGCAGGAGGTCTGCCCGGTCGGTCGGCCGATCAAGAAGGAAAGCCAGGCGCGCACCCGCGCGAAAGAGTAGGCTTGAGCACCGGGCAGATGCTGGGCTGGCGTGGCGTCAGAACATGATGCCGGCGCGGTCGAACCCGCGCGGGTGTTGTTAGAAAGACCGGCTTCGCCGGCCCCCTCATCTGCCTGCCGGCATCTTCTCCCCGCTGGGGCGAAGGGACTTGCGGCAACGTCTCGTTCCCTTCTCCCCTCGGGGAGAAGGTGCCCGCAGGGCGGATGAGGGGCCGCACGGCACACCTCTGCGGAGACTTGCGGGCCTTAAAGCCCGATCTCGCGTGCCCAGGGCGGATTGGCGCCGGCGCGGGAGACGGTGACGGCGGCGGCTTTGGCGCCGAGGGTCAGGGCGTTGCGCAGCGCCTGCTCATCCAGCGAGGCGACTTGGCGCTTGGTCAGCAGATTATCCATCTTCAGCGACGCCAGGATTCCGGCATCGAAAGTATCGCCGGCGCCGACCGTGTCGACGACGGTGACGCGTTCGCTCGGCACCGTTACCTTGCGCTCCTTGGTATATCCGGAGGCGCCTTCCGCGCCCTTGGTGATGACGACGAGCTTGGCGCCATGGTTCAGCCAATGGGCGGCGAGCGCATCATGGTCGCCCTGCAGGCCGAACCATTCGAGATCCTCGTCGGAGAATTTCACGATGTCGGATTTGCCGGCCATGCGCTTGATGCGGGCCATATGCGACGGCTTGTCCTTGATGAAACCGGGACGGATATTCGGATCGAGCGAGATGACGCGGCGTGCGGCTTCGCGGTCGAGCAAGGCTTCATAGGTTTCGCCGCAGGGGCTGGGGATCAGGCTGATCGCCCCGAAGTGCAGCGCTTCGCAATCATCACCGAGATCCGGCAGGTCGGCCGTGGTGATCATCCGGCCGGCGGTGCCCTCGTCGTAGAAGGCATAGGTCGCCTGGCCGTTCACCAGCTTGACGAAGGCGATGGTCGAGGGACGCGGCGTGATGGCGCACGGGCTGTAATCGACATTGCTCGCCTTCAGCGTTTCGAGCAGGATTTCGCCCATCATGTCATCGGCAATGCCGGTGAAGAAGGCGGTGGGGATGCCGAGGCGGCCAAGCGCGATCGCGGTGTTGAAGATGGCGCCGCCGGCATAGGGCGCAAAGCCCTTTTCGCCGAGGGTCGTGTCCCTTGGCAGCATGTCGATCAAAGCTTCGCCGCAGCACAAAATCATCGTATTCCTCCCAACAGCACTGATAGGTTCATCAACCGATTAAGCGAGCTTTTGTCAACCGGCTAGAGCGAAAGCTCACTCACGCCACCATTTCTTCCCGACCAGGCCAGCGGCGCATCGAGGAAGGCCTCGACTTCCGACAGCGTCGTGTCGTCGAAGAGCTTCTGCTCCCTGGCGACGGCCAGAACATTGCGCCAGGTGGCGATGTGATGCAGCCTGACCTTGCCATCGGCAAAGCGCTCCTCGCCGAATATGCCGTAGAAGAAAAGCGCTATGCCGTGATCGACGATGCCGCCGGCGGCACGGATGGCATCGATGAACTTGAACATGCTGCCGCCTGCTGTCGTCAGGTCTTCAATGACCAGCACCCTCGACCCTTCCGGCATGTTGCCTTCGATCTGGGCATTGCGTCCGTGGCCCTTCGGCTGCTTGCGGACATAGATCATCGGCAGGCCGAGACGATCGGCCAGCAGGGCGGCGAAGGGAATGCCGGCAGTCTCGCCGCCGGCGATGCAATCGAACTGCTCGAAGCCGGCATCGCGCAGCAGGGTGCTGGCGGCGAAATCCATCACCGTTGAGCGGATGCGCGGGAAGGAGAGCAGCTTGCGGCAATCGATATAGACCGGGCTCGCCATGCCGGAGGAGAGTTTATAGGGCTGAGCGGCATTGAAATGGACCGCGTTGATCTCCCAGAGCATCTTGGCCAGCAATTCGGCCATCACGTCGCGGTCGGGAAATGTGGTCTGGATCATGCGGCTCTCCTTCGGCTTGGATCCCTGCGGGAATAGCAGCAAGAGCGCGCCGTTTCCAGACGAAAGGCGGGCTATTGCTGCAGCAGGCGGCCGATATCAACGATCTGCATCTTCTTGAACAGAGCGACTGCCTGAGCGCCCTCCTCCGCATCCAGCGAAACGGCATAGCGCACCGCGGCGGCAAGCAGCTGCATCGTCAGCCGGGCGATCGCGAGCAGCTCCTTCCGGTCGCGATCCGGCCATAGGCGGATAAGCACCGCGAGAAATGCCTGGGCATGGAATTCCATGTCCTCGGCATCGACCTGTTGCAGCAGCTTGTCGGTATGGGTCGCATGCCAGATGTCGCGCATGACGGGCTCGCGGCGGAAGAAGGCGTAATATTCGTCGACGATATTGGCGAGTGCGCCCTGCAGGGCCGCAGCGTCGGTCACCTTCGCCAGTTCCTCTTCGACGCACCGCCTGCCCTCTTCGTTGAAGCGCTCAGCCAATGTGCGGATGATTGAGGTCTTGTCCGGGAAATACTGGTAGAGGGCGCCGAAGGAGAGACCAGCCTTTTCGACAATCTCGCTCATCTTCAAGCCGTCGCTGCCATGGCTTTCGATCAGCTCGGCGGCCACAGTGAGGATCTTTTCGAAGCGCTCGCGGCCGCGCTGCTGGCTGGGAATGCGGCGCAGCTGGCCGGTAGACTCCTGCTGGCGTCTGCGCGTTGCGACCGGCTGTTCCGACATGCTCTCTCCTTTTCCACGTTGACAAACAAAATAAGAGAGTTTCTCTTGTTTTCAAAGTTTGGGAGGAATTTTGACATGCAGACTTCCGAAATCGTCCTCGTCGGTGGATCGGGAAAGACCGGCGGCCGCATCATCAAGCGCCTGGAAGAGCGCGGCCTCACCATTCGTGCGGCATCACGCTCAAGCGCACGGCCCTTCGACTGGGAGGACAGGTCGACCTGGCGCGGCGCGCTTGACGGCGCATCGAGCGCCTATGTCGCCTTCCAGCCGGACCTTGCCGTCGCCTGGGCGGCGGAAGCGATCGAAGCACTCACCAAGGTCGCCAGGGAATGCGGCCTTGAGCATATCGTGCTGCTCTCCGGCCGGGGCGAAGAGGGCGCGCAGCGCAGCGAGGCGGCGCTGAAAGCTTCCGGCATTAACACCACCATCCTGCGTGCCTCCTGGTTCTGCCAGAATTTCAGCGAGGGCGCCTTTGTCGAGCAGATCATTGGCGGCCGGCTGCAATTGCCGGCGGGCGAGATCGGGGAACCTTTCATCGATGCCGACGACATTGCCGATGCGGCGGTCGCCGCTTTGACCGATCCCGGCCACCGCAACAAGATTTACGAACTGACCGGCCCGCGAGCGCTGACATTCCGCCAGGCGGTCGCCGAAATCGCCGCAGCCACTGGGCGGCCGATCGAATATGAGCAGGTGTCGATGGCGGATTTCACCGGCGGGCTTGCGGCTGCCGGCCTGCCGCAGGGCCTGATCGATCTTCTGGAGCAGCTCTTCGGCCAGGTGCTCGATGGGCGCAACTCCGGCACCACGGGCGGTGTCGCCGAAATTCTTGGCCGCCCCGCCACCGATTTCAGCGAATATGCCCGCCGGACCACGGAAACCGGACTCTGGAGCGCCTGACCATGCAGATCTTTCTCATCATCTCCCTCGTCGCCGCGGCGATCGGCAGCGGCCTCGTCGCCGGCATCTTCTTCGCCTTCTCGACCTTCATCATGACCGCCTTCTCGCGGATTTCGGCGGAACAAGGCATCGCGGCGATGAACTCGATCAACGTGACGATCGTCCGCTCGCCCTTCATGGCGCTTTTCGTACCGACAGCGATCCTCTGCCTCGTCATCGCCGTGCTCGCCCTGATCGACTGGCGCGGCGGGGCATCCTTTCTGATGCTGGCGGGTGCAGCCCTCTACATTTTCGCCTCCTTCCTCTCGACCATCATCTTCAACGTGCCGATGAACGATGCGCTGGCAAAGGTCGGCGGCAACGGCCCGGAAGCGGTTCAGCTCTGGACCACTTATGTCAGGGACTGGACGTGGTGGAACCATGTGCGGACCATCGCCTCTCTGCTCGCCTCGGTCGCCTTCGTGAGGGCGCTGATGATCGTCTGAGAAACAAGCGGAGGCATTCAAGGAACAGCGTGGCGGCGTGTCCTTCGAGGCGACCCTGTGGATCGCACCTCTGGATGAGGCAAATTGGAGGGGCGCAGCTTCGCTCCCGCTTCGGTCACCGGCTCCGGAAAGCGCGCCAGGCGGAGATCACGGCGAGCAGCAAGAACAGACCTGCAAAACCAGCCCACAGAGAACCGCCTTGCGTCAGGTTGTCATCGTCGGGAGTGAGGCAGCTGGATAAGGCTTGCGAGATGCAATCTCGGAACTTCCAGTACCTTTCATAGAATAACCATCCGAAAAAAATCGACAGAAACGTTAGGACGAAGACTGGAAGGTATTTCATTTTGTTCCTCTCGGCAGGTATGTCCGCGACCCATGGCGCCCCCATGCCAGCGCCCTGGAGTGCCGGCACTCAAGAGAGCCTCATCCTGAGGTGCCCCGCAAGGGGCCTCGAAGGACGAGGCGGGCGTTCCGGCGACGGATCTATGCAAGGAGCAGTGTTGCGGCGTGTCCTTCGAGGCTTCGCCCTGCGGGCTGCGCACCTCAGCAACCGTGTTGTTGGGGCTGGTTCCATGGGGTTCGTCTTTTAAGAATGGTGTTGATCATGATGATGAGCTTTCGCATCGCGGCGACGATGGCGACCTTGGGCGGTTTGCCCGCGTCGCGCAGCCTTTTGTGGAAGGTCTTGATGGCCGGGTTGCAACGGATGGCCGAGAGGGTAGCCATATAGAGGGCGCATCGGACGGTGGCGCGGCCGCCGGCGATATGGCGTTGTCCACGCCATGTGCCGCTGTCGTGAGCCATCGGCGCAACACCGACGAGGGCTGCGAGCTTCTTGTCGTCGATGGCGCCGAGTTCGGGCAGTTCGGCGATGAGCACGGCGGCACCGACCTCGCCAATGCCCGGCACGGTCAGCAGCAGATTGCGGCGTGCGGCCATGTCGGGCTCGGCCTCGATGGCAAGCGCGATGGCGGCATCGACGCGGGCGAGCTGGGCCTTGAGGGCGGCGAGGGTCTCGCCAATCAGCGCTGCGACGGCCTCAGGCGCATGCTCGAGGCGGTTCTTCTCGGCGACCGCCATGTCGATGAGTTGGCGACGGCGGGTGACAAGCGCAGCAAGCGCGATGCGGCCGTCGTCGATATGGGGGATCTGTGCCGGCCGCATCGCTCTGGCGAAGTGGAGAGTGACGCGGGCGTCGACCTGATCGGTCTTGGCCAAACGACCGCTGGCCCTGGCGAAGTCGCGCACCTGGCGGGGATTGACGACGGCGACGGGAATACCGGCGGCCATCAGCGTTCTGACGATCGCCATCTCGTAACCGCCGGTCGCCTCGACGACGACAAGCTCTGCGCCGGCCACTGCCGTTGCGAGCGCGGCACAGCCTGGCGCATCGTTGTCGAAGCGGACAACGGCGCGTTTGCCCTCGACGGCCACGTCGAGATAGGCCTTCGAGACATCGATACCGACCATGAAAGATTGCTGAATATGCATGACTGCTCCTCCTTCCAACGCGGGCTCGAAGCCCAACCAACCGTTCGAGCGAAGACATGGCGACGGAGATGCTTGCTGAGGTACGAGTTCAAGACCCAAGGATGACACGCATCCCCGTCGCACAACCGCATTCTACACGATCGGCAACGTACAAGGGTGAGGGGTCAGAGGGTGCCGCGGCTGGCCGCCTTCTAGACCGGAAAGCTGGAGAAAGCAGCTAGAAACTTCGCTCGATACATCTTGCTCTGGCTAAGAAGAAGCGGCACGGCGCTGCTACACGTCTCTTCTCCCCGCTGGTGGTCCGAAGGACGGGTCGAGACCCGTGGCTCGACCCCGGTCGGTGCCGGCAGGCGGTTGAGGGGGTGAGCGGCAAAGCCGCGAATGCTCTGAGCGTAAGCGAGGGTCAACGTATAGGATGTGCCGTGCGGCCACCTTCTCCCCGCTGGGGAGAAGAGGGAGCCAAGCGGTGACCTTAGTCATCCCATAGGACTATGTCTGTTCGCAAAAGGCGATGCGGTTGCTGAAGGGGTCGGTGACGGTCATCTCGAGGCCCCACGGCGCTTCCTCGACGCCGGGCTTCATGTAGCGGTAGTCCTTGCCTGAGAGTTCGGCGTGATAGGCCCGCACATTGGCGACGCGGACGAAGGCCTTGGCGCCGGGGCTGGCGTCGCCGGAATGTTCGCTCAGATGCAGCGCCATGCCGTCGCGGGAGACTTGGCAATAGAGCGGGAAGTTTTCGCCGAAGCGGTGCTCCCAATCGAGATGGAAGCCGAGAAAGCCGCAATAGAACTCCATGGCCTTTTCGACCGAGAAGACGCGGAAGATCGGCATTGGTGGCTCGATGCCGATCGCGGAGCGGGAGGTGCCTGCCTCCTCTATCTTTGCCGAGAGGATATTCCATTGATCGAGCCCGAACTGCCGGGCGACGATTTCAAGCGTCTCGCTGTGGGTCAGCGAAATGTCGCGGTCGGCAAGCGCCTGCCGCAATGTCTTTGCCATGAGCTTGGCATCGCGAAAATCGCGCATGATGTCATCCTTCCGTTGGCGGCAAACAGGAAGATCAGTGCCCGCGTCTGCTGACCCGTTCGCCATCGATCGCCAAACGGCAAGGGATGTGAAGGATGTTGTCTGGATGCATTCACCATAACGCTAAGCGTCGCGGGGCGGCTGGCCGCATCCGGCCGAGGGCGATATTATGAGAGGGTTTATCAGGAATCAAGACGCCGTGCGCGTTGCCTCGACGGGAACCGCCTTGAGATAGCTGGCAAGCTCGACCCGATTGCGGCCGGCGCGCTTGGCGACGTAGAGAGCCTTGTCGGCGGCACTCAGCATGGCGTCGAAATCCAAGCTCTTCGACCGGCCGGGGGCGACGCCGACGCTGACCGTGCATCTCAACACCTCGTCGTCGATATGGATCTCGCGCGCCTCGAAAGCCCGGCGGATGCGCTCGGCCGTCAGTTCCGCCCGGCCGGGCATGATCTCCTTCAGCACCAGCACGAATTCCTCGCCGCCGAGCCTGGCAGCGGTGTCGCCGCTGCGGCAATGGGCCGAAAGTTCGCCGGCGAAGATATTGAGGACGCGGTCGCCGGCGGCATGGCCGAAGCGATCGTTGACGGATTTGAAATGGTCGATATCGAAGACGATGACGGCCGTGGTCGTGCCCATCGGGCGCGTGCCGTATTGGTCGAAGAGGGCGCGGCGGTTGAGCAGGCCGGTCAGCGGATCGGTGATCGCATCGAGACGGTGGCGGGCGGCAAGCCGCCATTGATGCAGCGCCAGCGACAGCGCACCGATCCCGGTCATGCCGGCGATGCAGACGGCAAGGCTCAGATCTTCGGCCCAGTTGCTGGGGGCGTGACCCAGCACCAGCTTACCGTCTGCTATCAGCACGGCGGCGCAAAGCACGAAAGAGATCGCCGTCAGCGTATAGAGCGCGGTAATGCCGAGGATCGGCGCCGGCGCTTCCGCCCGGGCGAGCCAGTATTGCCGGGCGGTGGCAAAGAGCAGCAAAGCGATGGCGAGGTTGTCGGCGATGAAAGCCAGGCCGTCATATCCCGATAACATCGGCGCCACGGAAAAGATCATCGCCGCGAGCGCGCGGATCGCAATGGCTCGGATGGACAGGTGGCCGGTGAGGAACTGTCTGCCCGCACCCCATATGGTGGCGAAACCGGCATGAAACAGCACGAAGTTGCCGACGCCAAACCATTTCTCAGGTGTCGTCACATAGGCGCTGTAGACGAAAATACCGCTGACGACGAGGACCAGGCCGATAGTGGCGGTGAGCAGCACGGTTTCCGCCCGGCGGACGAGCCAGCTGCCCATCAGCGTCACCGCAAGGCAGGCCGCCGAAACGCCGAGCGCCAGCAAGAGGGAGTTATAGTCAAGCATCATGCTTTTCAGCCTCCGCGACTGCAGCCGCGCCGGATGATGTCGGCAGCTCATGGGGTCGGTGTTGAGGAATGTCTTATGCATCCGTTAACAAATGATGCATCGCACAATACAAATGTTACGCGTTTAACGTTACGCCGGAATTTAAGACAAAAAATCTATTTAAAATTGAAATCCGTGAGCTTACGCCTGCTGGACCACCTGCCAGTGCAGGGGAAACATCGGATCGAACACCGTCACCGGGCCTGCGCCGGTTTCTATCCTGGCGGGAAAGATGATCGGGTCGGGCTGCCGTGACAGGGTGATGCGGTCTTCGTTCGGCTGAAGCCCGTACCAGGCCGGTCCGTTCAGCGACACGAAGGCTTCGAGCCGCTCCAGAGCGCCCTCCTGTTCGAAGACATGGGCGAGGCAGCTCATCGTATTGATCGAGGTATAGATGCCGGCGCAGCCGCAGGCGCATTCCTTCAGCGGGTCGACATGCGGGGCCGAATCCGTGCCGAGGAAGAAGCGAGCATCGCCGCTGGTGGCGGCGGCGCGCAAGGCCAGCCGGTGGTTTTCGCGCTTGGCGACGGGCAGGCAATAATAATGCGGCCGGATGCCGCCGACGAGGATGGCGTTGCGGTTGATGATCAGATGGTGGGTGGTGATCGAGCCGGCGAGATTGCCCCTGGCCGCCTTGATGTAATCGATGCCATCTGATGTCGTCACATGCTCCATCGTCACCTTCAGCTCCGGCAGGCGCTGCCGCAGCGGATCGAGCACGGTCTCGATGAAGACCGCCTCGCGGTCGAAAATATCGACGTCCGGCGTCGTCACCTCGCCATGGACGCAGAGCGGCAGGCCGATCTTTGCCATGCGTTCCAGCACCGGCATCGCCTTTTCCATGTCGCGGACGCCACCATGCGAATTGGTCGTGGCGCCGGCGGGATAAAGCTTGACGGCGGTGATGAGGCCGCTCGCCTTACCCTCCTCCACGTCATCGGGGCTGGTGTGTTCGGTGAGATAAAGCGTCATCAGCGGCTGGAAGCGATGGCCGTCCGGCAAGGCCTTGAGGATGCGCTCGCGATAGGCCTTGGCGTCGGCTGACGTGACGACCGGCGGCACGAGATTGGGCATGATGATGGCGCGGGCGAAGGTGCGGCTCGTATCGGCGATCACGCCTTCCAGCATGGCGCCGTCGCGCAGATGCAGGTGCCAGTCATCAGGACGGCGGATGGTGATCGATTGCATGGCAGGCCTCCGAAGCGATGCGTCTGCGGCCTCGATAGCACTATCTTTTACATGAAAACAATCGCTGCCGCATCACGCCAGCGCGATCTCCAGCGTCACATCGGCCGGGCGGCGGTTTTCGAGGATCAGCCGGCCGTTCGGCAGGTCGTTGCCGTAGACCTTGGCGCTGGCGGCCTCTTCGGTCAGGTTGTAACCGCGCCAGCGGGCCCAGAGCCGCTCCTCCAGCACCTCGATCGGCGGCGCGAGCATGATCGAAAAGTCGAAGACGCCTTCGAGTTCGGCCCATTTGCCCAGCGAAAAGAGCAGGTAATTGCCCTCGACGATGATGAAGCGATGATCGGGGGAAACAGGGCGGGCAGACGCAATGGCGAGTTCGCGTGAGCGGTCGAAGACCGGCACCAGAACCTCCTGATCGGCCAGCCGGACGGCGCGGATGATATCGAGGAAACCGCGAACATCGAAAGTCTCGGGGATGCCCTTGCGTGCCAGCAGGCCGCGTTCGATCAGGATGGCGTTGTCCATGTGGAAGCCATCCATCGGCAGGACTTCGGCGCTTTCGCCCCTGACCTTCAGCGCTTCCGCCAGATTGTCGGCCATGGTCGATTTTCCGGCACCCGGCGGTCCGGCAATGGCGACCAGGAAACGCTTGGAATGGCCGGCGCGATCAAGCACCTCGCCGGCGATTTCATCGATGCGTGCATTCATGCGGCGACGGTCTCCGTCGGCACCGCCTTGGCGCCGGTCATGAAGGCGACGGCGTCGGACATGGTGTATTCCTTCGGATCGATCACCGTCAGCCGCCGGCCGAGGCGGTGAATGTGGATCCGGTCGGCCACTTCGAAGACATGCGGCATGTTGTGGGAGATCAGCACGATTGGCAGGCCACGGGCGCGCACGTCGAGGATCAGTTCCAGCACGCGGCGGCTTTCCTTGACGCCGAGCGCTGCCGTCGGTTCGTCCATGATGATGACCTTCGAGCCGAAGGCGGCGGCACGGGCGACCGCAACACCCTGGCGCTGACCGCCGGAGAGCGTTTCCACCGCCTGGTTGATGTTCTGGATGGTCATCAGGCCGAGTTCGGTGAGCTTGTTGCGCGCCAGCTTTTCCATGGCCGGCCGGTCGAGCATGCGGAACATCGAGCCGAGCACGCCAGGTTTGCGGATCTCGCGGCCGAGGAACATGTTGTCGGCGATCGACAGCGCCGGCGACAAAGCGAGATTCTGATAGACGGTCTCGATGCCGGCGTCGCGCGCTTCCATCGGCGAGCGAAACTGCACCTGCCGGCCTTCGAGCGTGATCACCCCTCGTCCGGGGTGACGGCGCCCGATATCGCCTTGATCAGCGAGGATTTGCCGGCGCCGTTATCGCCGATGACGGCGAGGATTTCACCCGGATAGAGGTCGAAATCGGCATTATCGAGCGCGGTCACGCGGCCATAACGCTTGACGAGACCGCGGGCGGTGAGAAGGGGTTCGCGAGCCATGATTACACCGAAACCTTTCTGATCCACTGATCGATGGCGACGGCGGCGATGATCAGCACGCCTGTCAAAAGGACTTTCCATTGCGGGTCGGCGCCGAGCATGTTGAGGCCCATCGAGACGACGCCGACGATCATGGCACCGAAGAGCGTGCCGAGAATGGAGCCGCGGCCGCCGAACAGCGAGATGCCGCCGATCACCGTCGCAGTGATTGCCTGGAGGTTAAAATCGGTGACCGCCGAGGACGGCGAGATCGAGCCGTTGCGGCCGATCGAGACCCAGGCGGCCAAGCCGGCAATGACGCCCGATATGGCGTAAACGGTCAGCAGCACCTTCTTGGTCTGGATGCCCGAGAGCTTGGCTGCCTCCGGATCGTCGCCGACGGCATAGACATGCCGGCCCCAGGCGGTGTGATTGAGGACATACCAGAGCACCAGGACGAGCAGGACCATGGCGATGACGCCGAGGGTGAGCACGGCGCTGCCGAGCTTGAAGCTCATGGCGAAAAGATGAAGCAGCGGCGCCTTTTCGTCGACGTCGGTGTCGCGGATCGTCTCATTGGCGGAATAGATGAAATTCGTCGCCATGACGATGTTCCAGGTGCCGAGCGTGACGATGAATGGCGGCAGCTTCATGTAGGCGACGAGGAAGCCGTTCAGCAATCCGCAAAGGCCGCCGACGACAAGCCCGGCGACCACTGCGATCGGCGTCGGTATGCCATAAGTGATGGCGACATTGCCCATGATCACCGCCGAGATCACCATGATGACGCCGATCGAAAGATCGATGCCGGCGGTCAGGATGACCAGCGTCTGGGCGGCGCCGAGAATACCGACGATGGCGATCTGCTGCAGGATCAGCGTCAGCGTATAGGACGAGAAGAACCGTCCGCCGATGGTGATCCCGAAGATGATGATCGCCAGCACCAGCACGATCAGTGGCACGGCGGCCGGCGTCGAGTGCAGAAAATGCTGCGCGCGCTTGATCAGCGAGACTTTCTCGTGCTCGAAGGAGGCAACGCTCTTGTCGCTGCCGTCGAGGACACTTTCGAATTCCTGTGTTCCGGTCATGGTTCCTCCTCCGCATCCGCGCGCCGAACTCGCGCGGGGGCCGTCACCGATATCCATCCGGTCTTTGATTAGCCGGTTCGTGAGGCGACGGCACATCGTCCGTCGAAAACGGCCGGGGATCAAGCCCCGGCCGGTCTGCTTTCAACAATCGGGGCTCAGCCCCAGCACTTGTCCGTGCCTTCCTTGGTGTCGATCGACTTGACGCCGGAAACCGGCTTGTCGGTGACGAGCGAGACGCCGGTGTCGTAGAAGGACTTGCCTTCGGTCGGCTTCGGCTTTTCACCATTGTCGGCGAACTTCTTGATCGCTTCGACGCCAAGGGCTGCCATCATCAGCGGATATTGCTGCGAGGTGGCGCCGATGACGCCTTCCTTGACCGACTTCACGCCCGGGCAACCGCCGTCAACCGAGACGATCAGCACGTTCTTTTCCATGCCGACGGCCTTCAGCGCCTGATAGGCGCCGACAGCGGCCGGCTCGTTGATCGTGTGGATGACGTTGATGCTCGGATCCTTCTGCAGAAGGTTTTCCATGGCCTTGCGGCCGCCTTCTTCATTGCCGTTGGTCACGTCATGACCGACGATACGAGCATCGTCCTCGTCGCCGATCTTGTTCGGGTCCTTCGGATCGATGCCGAAGCCCATCATGAAGCCCTGGTCGCGCAGAACGTCGACCGTCGGCTGCGACGGGGTCAGGTCGAGGAAGCCGACCTTGGCATCCTTGGCCTTGTCGCCCATCGTTTCCTTGGCCCACTGGCCGATCAGCTTGCCGGCGAGCAGGTTGTCGGTGGCGAAGGTGGCGTCGGCGGCATCGGCGGGCTCAAGCGGCGTGTCGAGAGCGATGACCAGCAGGCCGGCTTCACGGGCCTTCTTGACCGAAGACACGATGCCCTTGGTGTCGGAAGCAGCAATCAGGATGCCCTTTGCGCCGTCGGCAATGCAGCTTTCGATCGCGGCCACCTGGCTTTCGCTGTCACCGTCGACCTTGCCGGCATAGGACTTCAGCGAGACGCCGAGTTCCTTGGCCTTGGCCGTCGCACCTTCCTTCATCTTGACGAAGAAGGGGTTGGTGTCAGTCTTGGTGATGAGGCAGGCAGCAACGTCAGCCGCCATGACAGGAGCGGAAAAGGTGACACCAAGCGCGAGCGCGCCGAAAGCGAGAACAGATTTCTTCATGGAACTCCTCCCAGAGTTTGCCGGCGCCGCCCCTGCGGGGCCGGAAGCTTAAGATATGACACTTCGCCGTGGATCGCTAATGCCTCCCAGCGGTCCCGTGCCCTTGACGACGGCAATTAAGAGCGAAAAGAAATCGCCTTGTCAATAAATAAATCCAATTGAATTATTAATCCGATGTGGCATGCTCGATCGAATTAGGGCATAGGCCAACAATCGGGAGGAGGGGCCATGTCGTCCTTGGATGGACCGGCAAACATACCGGTCCCGCCACCAATTCTGAATCCGGCCGGCGGTGCGAACCAGGTCAGGGTGCGGGCCTATAACGAACGGCTCGTGCTGTCGCTGGTGCGTCTCTACGGCGCGCTGTCGAAGGCCGATATCGCGCGCCGCAGCGGACTGTCGGCGCAGACCGTCTCCGTCATCATGCGGGTGCTGGAGAAGGAAGGGCTGCTGTCGCGGGGAGAACCGGTGCGCGGCCGTGTCGGCCAGCCGTCGATCCCGATGCATCTCAATCCCGACGCCGTCTATTCTTTCGGCCTGAAGATGGGCCGGCGCAGCGCCGATCTGGTGCTGATGGATTTCGTCGGCCGCATCCGCATGCAGCTGCATAAGACCTATGCCTATCCGCTGCCGGATGAGATCCTTGCCTTCGTCACCTCGGGCATCCGCGAGCTCGAAGAGCGGCTCGACGACAAGCAGCGCGGCCGCATTGCCGGCCTCGGCATCGCCGCCCCCTTCGAGCTCTGGAACTGGGCCGAAGAGGTGGGCGCGCCGGCCGGCGCCATGGAGGTCTGGCGCGAGATCGACCTGCAGGCCGACATCGCCGCGCGCGTCTCGCATCCGGTCTTTCTGCAGAATGATGCGACCAGCGCCTGCGGCGCCGAGCTCGTCTTCGGCGTTGGGCCGTCCTATCCGGATTTCGTCTATTTCTTCATCGGCTCCTTCATCGGCGGCGGCATCGTCCTGAATTCGGCAATCTTTTCCGGCCGCACCGGCACGGCGGGCGCGATCGGGCCGCTGCCGGTGCGCGGCAAGAACGGCGAGACGATGCAGCTGCTTGAAATCGCCTCGATCTTCGTGCTCGAAAACATGCTGCGCGAGCGCGGCATCGATCCGGAGCCGCTCTGGTATTCGGCCGACGGCTGGGTGGATTTCGGCGAGCCGATGGAAGCCTGGATCCAGGACAGCGCCAAGGCGCTGGCGCAGGCGATCGTTGCCGCCGCCTCGATCGTCGATTTCAGCGCGGCCGTCATCGACGGCGGCTTTCCCGATTGGGTGCGCAGCCGGGTGGTGCAGGCAACGATCGACGAAGCCGCCAAGCTCGACCTGCAGGGCGTCGTCATGCCCGAAATCATCGAGGGCGCAGTCGGCGCCCAGGCGCGCGCTATCGGCGGCGCCAGCCTGCCGATCTTTGCGCGTTACCTCACCGACCAGAACGTACTCTTCAAGGAGGTAGACCATGCTGAAAGGACTTGATCCGCTGTTGAGCCCGGAGCTGCTTTTTACGCTTCGCGCCATGGGCCACGGCGACGAGATCGCCATCGTCGACGGCAACTATCCGGGCGTCGAACATGCCCGCCGGCTGATCCGGCTCGACGGCCATCGCCTCATCCCGGTTCTCAATGCAGTGCTCAGCGTGCTGCCGATCGACGATTTCGTGGCCGAGGCGATCTTCCGCTCGACCGTCAAGGCCGAGCGCGACAAGCTCGACCCCGTGCATGAGGAGATGATCGACTGCTGCGCCCGTCACGAACCGCACCGGCAGGTGGTGCCGCTGATCGGCCAGGATTTCTACGGAAGGGTGAAGACTGCCCATGCGGTGATCCAGACCGGCGAGCCCAGGCTCTATGCCAACATCATCCTGCGCAAGGGCGTGATCTATCCGAAGGAGGCGGACGCCCATGCGGAGGTTGATCCCTTCGTTTACTAGAGCATGATGCCGAAGTGTGAGCGGTTATCGGACGACATCACGCTCTGACGATCTGACGTAGAACAGGATTCAGATTTTAGGCCAAACTGGCCTAAAATCATCCTGTTCAGGCGGTCACCCGTCTATTTCGACCTCCGCTTCACAGTTTACGGGCGCATTTAAAGGGATGGCCATGCCGATGGACGAGCGGGCGTGGGCGCCAACGTTGGGGCCGTACAGCTCCAGTATCAGATCGGAATAGCCGTTTGTGACCAGCGGCGTCTCATTGAAACCCGGAGCAACGTTCACCATGGCGAAGACGCGCAGCCAAGCCGTGACCCGATCAAGGTCTCCGACAGCACGTTTGAGACTGGCGAGATGGGCCAGGGCAACCAGCCGGGCTGACACGTAACCCTGCTCTGCCGAAACATCCGCTCCGACCTTGCCAAGGGGGTCTGC
The DNA here is from genome assembly GCF_001679785.1 of Rhizobium leguminosarum. Lineage (NCBI taxonomy): Bacteria > Pseudomonadati > Pseudomonadota > Alphaproteobacteria > Hyphomicrobiales > Rhizobiaceae > Rhizobium > Rhizobium leguminosarum. The sequence continues at coordinate 4,571,063 of NZ_CP016286.1, read as the reverse complement.
CAATGTCCCGTCGCGGTTGCACGCGACGTGACCCGAGATGTAAGCGCGGGTTCCGCGCACCCGAACCCAGGCGAAGGGCATATGCAGCCCCTCGCGCACTTTCAACGGTTCGGGCAATTCCAGACCCATTTCGGCCAGACGTTGTTCGATGATGGCCATGGTGCACCTCCCGGTGTGGTTAAGGTACGATGTTGTCGAGCTCCGGCATCAGAACGACGCTCTCGTTGGCTGCGGGGTCGTTGCGGGCACCGAGGAACTCGGCGCTTTCGGTGCTGCGATTGACGGCCACGTGGGGAACGCCGGCCGGAATGAACAGATAGTCACCGGCGTGGACCAATTCGCACCGCTCGAGCTCCGGCCCCGACCAGATCTCGATTTCTTTTCCCGCAGTCATCAGAAGGGCCGTCTCGTGTCCCTCATGGCGATGGGCCTTGGTTCGTCTGCCTGCCGGTAGCGAAATCATCCCCAGCCACAGCACGCGTGATCCGACGCTTTGTGCCGAGACGCCCGAGCGATAGACCGACCCTTGCTCGGCGACATGGCTGCCGCTCCCGCGTACGACTTTCGCGGTTAATCCATGAGGATTTTTCGGTTGCGTTGCTTCGTTCTTCATCTCTCTCACCACTTCAGCCGGTGCACTGGAGCAGACTCTGCGCGCTCAGCCGGCGCAAGTCCTGAAGCGGGGCCGAAAAATTCCGAAAAGTTGCGAAATCGGCGTATCATTCCCGGCCATGAACACCCAGCACCTTGCCTTCGGCCACTTCGAGTTCATTGCAGAGAACGGATGCCTGTTTCGCGACAATAGGCCTGTCGCTACGGGCGCCCGAGGTGCTTCCCTGCTTGCCGCACTGCTTTCGGCACAGGGAGGTGTCGTCTCCAAGTCGGCCCTGATGGATGCTGTTTGGCCGGGATTGGCCGTCGAGGAAAGCAATCTTTCCGTTCAGATTGCCGCCCTTCGCAAGCTGCTCGGCCCTGCATCAGACGGCAGCGAATGGATCGTCACGGTCCCGCGGGTCGGATACAGATTTTCCGGTCCGGTGGAGAGCCGGACCGACGCAGCCGAAAGCGGATGGCACGCGCAGACCAGTTCGATGCCGGCGATTGCGGTACTGCCATTCGAAAATCTCGGCGGTGATGCAAAAAGACAGTATCTGGCCGACGGTATCACCGACGACCTGATCATGGCGCTCGTTCGGTTCAGATGGTTCCGCGTCGCCTCACGTGGGGCGAGTTTCACAAGGAAGGATGGCTCGAGGGATCCGCAATCTATCGCGCGCGAACTTGGCGTCGATTTTCTGGTGGATGGAGCTATCCGATATACCCGCGATCAGATCCGGATATCGGTGCACCTCGCCGACGCAGTGAAAGGCGCCACGGTCTGGTCCGAACATTACGACCTTCAGGTGGCCGAGGTATTTGCAGTGCAAGACGCCATCGCCGAGCGGATCGCAGCGGCGGTGGAGCCCGAGCTGCTGTTGCGTCATGGGCTTCAGCTGGCTCCGCACACCGGCAACATCACTGCCTGGAACCTTGTAAGGCAAGGTACATTCAATTTCCACAAGGTCACGCAGCCCACCCACCTTGTCGCACGGCGATTCTTCCGCGAGGCTGCGGAGCTCGATCCCATGCTTCCAGAGGCGCAGATCTGGCGGGCGCGGGTCAATGCGGGCCTCATTGGCTACGGCTGGACTGATAACCCCGCCGCGGACGGGAAGGAAGGATTGGATGCGGCCCTTCGAGCGATCTATCTCGATGCGCGGAACCCGTACTCGCACTATGCGCTGGCGATTGTGTCGGCCTACACAGGCAGGGCTGACCATGCGATCCTCGCAGCGGAACGATCCATCGAACTCGGTTCGAGTTTCGCCTTGGGGTATCTCGTCTTCGGCATGGCCCGTCTCTTTTCGGGGGATGCGGCCGGCGCGCGGCAACCCCTGGCTCGCGGCCTCGAACTCAACCCCCATGACCCGCAGAATGGAGTTTGGTTCAGCCTCCTGATGCTTGCACTGTTCTTTTCGGGCGACGTCGAGGGCGCACTCGAAACGGGACGTACGGCGCAAAAGGCGCGGCCTGACTGGCCGGCGCTCCTGCGCATTCAGGCGTGCTGCCATATGGCCGCGGGACATCGTGAACAGGCCCGCCGCTTTGCTGCGGCCGCCAGCGACCTTTCCGAACCCGCCGGCGATGCGCTTGGTCCGTTCAGGGATGGCAACAAGGAATGGGCCACCCGCCTGAACGAGCTGCTGCGAGAGGCGGAATTTTAAAACGACCGGTTGGCAAAACCCGTTCAGGATCGGCGCCGAAGAAGCCCGAGGCCTTGCCATAAGGAGGCCTGCCGCTCGTCGGCCGGGACTTCGGCGGCCGGTGAAGACCGCCCATGCGGTGACCCAGACCGGCGAGCCCAGGCTCTATGCCAACATCATCCTGCGCAAGGGCGTGATCTATCCGAAGGAGGCGGACGCCCATGCGGCGGCCGAGGTGGATCCGTTCGGCTACTAGCAATTCCAGCCAAAAGACGCAGCGTTTGGTCGTCGGTAGGCTTTGGCTTTCGGTCCGGCTGAAGGTCGGTCTTTCGCCATTCTTTGGATGGAGTTATTGTGCGGCCGGTGGGTTGGTCCACCGCGCCGGCAAACCGCTTGTTAAGCCAAGTGCTGCGAACGGCGTCACCATCGGGGGCGGACGTCGAGCGGCTGCATAGACGCGTGCGTGATTAGCCGGTGAAGCGATGAGGACACGGATCTCACATGGTACCTGACATGAGCACGACTCCTCGTCGCAGTACCACCGGTCTGCGCAAGTTTCTGGATCCTGAGCAGCAGCGCGATTGGATACAAGGCAAGGCGGACCTAATCGACGCCGAAGAGCGCTTGGAGTCCCTGGAACAGCGGTTCAAATATGTCCCACGGTTCGAAAAGCTGCTTGGTCGCCCGCAGGCGCAAGACGTTCTGGAAATTCTCAGGGTATACGGGCAGACCTGCATCCCCATCCCGCGCAAGACCGAGCGTCACTACTGGTCGGTTTCATGTCTGCCCTCGACCTCAGACAAGCCGCTCGTCCGCGTCAATGCGAGCTGGATGGAGCTTTTCACGCTCTACGCCGATGGCGAGGACCTGCGTGCACGATTCCTGGTGCATCTTTCTGACTTCACCACGGACCATTCACCCACGCAGGGCGATGTGGACAAGGCTTTTCTCGAGGACTGCGTCGCGACGCCCGAAGACGTCGGTTACTTTTTTCCGCGCGGCGAGGACATTTTCGGCATCACTGTGCGGGGCTCGGCCTCGATCCGTAAACTCCTGGCGGAGCGCCGCATCTTGCGCGCCATTCGGACTTTCAATGTGACGCACATGAACCGAGGTCGGAACGCCTATCAGGCGAGCCACTGCTACAGCCTGGCGGATAACATGCTGGCAGGTTGATCGGCCCTGGGATGCGCCCTACCCCTGGCGCCGAGCCGATCCTCGGTCGCGGGCGACGCGCAGATGCTGAAAAGACTCGGGGCGCTGTAAACCCGTCACGCCCATTCCCTTTGAAGGACTACTGATCCTCCGGCGGGTTCTTCAGCCGTTCGAAGAATGGCAGATAGCGGCGACCGGCAGACACCATGGAATCGAAGCCCCATCCGATTTACGGGAAAGATATCCAATTCACGCAGCAAAACGCCCGCACCTTCGTCAATGCAACCCGCCATTAACCTTCGAAGGTCAGACAATCTTACGGACTTGTCGGTGCTGCGCAGCTTGATCAACAGCTGCAACGCCCGACCCGGCATTCGGTGATACGAGCATCAGCCATGTCGGCTGTTGATTGAAAACATGTCGGGGACGATGCGGTTCTCCAAACTGGCCATGACGGCTCTTCACCCAACAGGAGCCTGTTCATATGCCTCGCATCCAACCAACCAGACCGCAGATGGAGATCGTTGCCTGGCTCGCGGTCTTCCTGGTTCTCTTCTGCCTATCTTGGTTCCTCCAATGGCATGAAGGGCTGGATCGGTTCATCGAGAAGCATCATGACTATCCGCTGGACCACGCGCTCGTCGCCCTCAATATCTCCGGGTTTCTCGGGCTCATTTATTCCGCGCTGAGAATCCGGGATCTTTCGAGGGAGGTCAATCGCCGGCTGCAGGCCGAAAAGAACGTAGACTGGATTGCCTGTCACGACACGCTGACCGAACTGCCTAACCGCAGGTTTCTGGATTCCCTATGCGCGCAGGCGATGACCGATCAAAGGGAAGAAACCTACGCCGTGTTCAGCATCGATCTCGACGGCTTCAAGAAGGTCAATGACCTCCTGGGGCACGATCACGGTGATGCGGTGCTGAAGACTGTTGCTCAGCGGCTCTCTTCCCTCTTTCCCCGTGAACACGTTTTCCGCCTTGGTGGAGATGAATTCGTTGTTCTGGCGCGGCGCACCGGAAATCCCGATCTTGTCGCGTTGGCGAACCGCATAGTGACCGTGATCCGCAAACCCTTCACATTCAATGGCGTCGCCGTTGACCTCGGCGCCAGTGTCGGCTTCGCGCTTTTTCCGGAGAACGGCGATGACCTAAGCCAGGTCATCCGACATTCGGACTGTGCGATGTATGTCGCCAAAAAGCAGGGGCGCAATCTGGTGAAGCCCTTCGTGCCTTCGATGCAGGACGAGTTGGCGAAGCGGATCCGGCTGGAAGCGGATCTGAGAGCAGCCATCAAGAAGGCCGAGATCGTTCCCTACTATCAACCGCTCGTGGACCTGAAAACGAATAGGATTATCGGCTTCGAGGCGCTGGCACGCTGGAAGACGGCCTCCGGCGAATTCATCCCACCGAACGACTTCATTCCGGTGGCGGAGGAAGCCGGTCTGATCGTCGAATTGACCGATCAACTGCTTCGCCACGCCTGCACCGATGCGCTTTCCTGGCCAAGTGAACTCGTCCTGTCGTTCAACCTTTCTCCGATCCAACTGAGCGATCGGTTACTGGGGCTCAGAATTCTCAAGATATTGGGCGATGTCGGTCTGCCCGCGCACCGGGTCGAGCTGGAAGTGACGGAGAGCGCCATCATCCAGGACGCCGTTACGGCACGAATCGTCCTCGATGATCTGGTGAATGCCGGCGTCGGGATTGCTCTCGACGACTTTGGAACAGGTTATTCCAGCCTCTCACAGCTATCCAACTACCGGTTCGACAAGATCAAGATCGACAGGAGTTTCGTCTCTTCATTCGAAACCGACGATAAGCAAGACAAGGTGATCAAGGCGATCATCGCTCTCGGTGTGGGACTTGGCGTGACGATAACGGCCGAGGGTATCGAAGAGGAGAGCCAGCTTCAGCGGCTTCAGGAGCTGGGTTGCGACATCGGCCAAGGCTATCTGCTTGGCAGGCCAGCGCCGGCCGAGAAGCTTGCCACAGGCCAGGTCAGCGCCAGAATTTTGCAACGCGGTTGATGGGGGCCGCGATATGTCGGCTCTGAATCAGAGCCGACACGAGCTTACCGACTTCAAATGGCGGCTGTGTTCGCGCCTATCAATTCCTCACTTTTCGCCTATGCGTCTTTTGGCGCAAGGGCTACGAGGGCGCCTCCTATACCGACCTGACCGAGGCTGCCGGCATAGAGAGGCCTGGCTTCTATTCTGCATTCGGCAACAAGGAAGCCCTCCGCCTGGCGCTCCTGTCCACCTGGCCGACCGGCCGTTCCGCTGGAGCGTGATATCGCAGGCGCTCGGAGAGCTGCTCGAGGCAGCAGTTCAAAGTTTTACAGCGTGACGGCGCGCCGCTGCAATCGTCCCGCCTTACTCCGACACAGGGGTAAAGGCATGACGCCCAAGAAACGCAGCCACTTGTTCTGTAACCTCGGCCGGCGCGGAGTCTGGGAAAAAATGCCCGCCCGGTACAGCGCAAGCGTCCATGGTCGTGCAGCGATCCGCCCAGGTGGCTGGAAGATCATAGAGTTTGGCCATCGCGCCAGCGGCGCCGTACAGGATCAGCGCAGGCGCCGATATACGCCTCCCTTGCTCCGCCAGATCGTGGGCGAGATCGACGGCCAGCGCCGCACGGTAATCGTTGCAGCCGCCGGCAATCGCCTTGGCATCATGCCAGGAAGCCCGGTAGGCAGCGAGCTGTTTGGCGTCGAAATCCTGCAGGCCCGCTGCGCCCCAGCCAAACAGGCAGGTTTCATAAAAGAGATCGGGATTGGCTTCGATCATTCGCTCCGGGAAGGGCGCGGGTTGAGCGAGGAAGAACCAGTGCCAGTAGCTTTGAGCGACCTCGCGGCGCAGGTCGCCTAGCATCACCGCCGTCGGCACGATGTCCATCGGAGTGACGCTCGCCACAGCCGCAGGATGGTCGAGAGCCAGCCTGTGCGCCACCCGGGCACCGCGGTCGTGACCCACGAGGTGAAACCGCTCGTGTCCAAGCGTTTTCATCTAACCGAGCTGATCGGCTGCCATGGCGCGGAAGCTGTAGTTGGCCAGATCAGCGCGAGCCGGTGGTTTGTCGGAGGCGCCATAACCGCGCAAATCTGCACAGATCACCCGATAGCCAAGCGCGACCAGCTCCGGTGCGATCCGTGCCCAAAGTGCCTTGGTCTGCGGAAAGCCGTGCAGCATCAGCAGCGGCTCTCCCGCACCCGCAGCGACATAAGCAATCTCCACGCCATCGACGGCAATCCGGCCGCTTTCAAAACCCTCAAACATACTCCCCTCCGCTTCGCGACGACTGTGACGCCTTTACAGCGGGTTGGATGCCGTCAGGTGCGTCTCTGCCTTGATGTGATCCTGATGTTCGTTGACATTATTAATGATATACGTCATCAATAAGTCAAGCTATAATGACACACGACATCATAGTTTAGGCATGGCCGTCGAAAGGGCTGCGAAGTGCGGATCACGAAGGAAAAAAAGCAGGAAAACTACGAGCGGATTATCACCATCGCTTCAGAACTGTTTCGCGAGCGCGGGTACGATGGCGTGGCGGTGGCGGAACTGATGGAGCGGGCCGGGCTCACGCATGGCGGCTTCTACAACCACTTCCGATCCAAGGAGGAGCTGATTGCAGCGGCGACCGCCAGGGGTTTCGGCGAGACCGCGGAACGCTACGCAGGATATGATGCGCTTGCCGCCATCGAAGCCTATATCTCGCGGGAGCACCGGGATGCGCGCGGCCAGGGATGTCCCGCCGCGGCACTGAGTTGCGAAGCGGCACGGCAGCCGGATGAGACGAGATCGGCTTTTGCCGCAGGGATCGAAAACCTGCTCAGCACGTTCGAGGGCGACATGGTGCGAGATCACGCCTCCGCCGCCGGATCGCGCGCCCTGACGATCAGCCTCCTTGCTCAGGCCGTGGGCGCCATCGTCCTTTCGAGAGCCTGCCCGGACAATTCTTCCCTGGCGGATGAAATCCTGGATGCCTGCCGGGCCGACTGCCGTGATGCCATCGGAAATCACGCGCGCAAGTAATAGGGCCGCGCATGCGCGGCCCTATGCAGTCAGGCGTCGACCGGCGCGGCCATGGTGGGATAGTCGGTGTAGCCCGCAGCACCTCCTCCATAGAGTGTCACCATATCGAGATTGGCCAGCGGTGCACCGGCCCTCAGGCGCTCGATAAGATCCGGGTTGGCGATGAACGGCCTGCCGAAAGCGAACAAATCCGCCAGTCCCTGCTCCAGCCTAGCCGTGGCAAGGTCCAGATCGTAGCCGTTATTGGCGATGTAGGTGTTCTTGAACTTGCAGCGAAGCGCCTCATAGTCGAAGGGTGCAACGTCGCGCGGCCCGCCCGTCGCGCCTTCGACGACATGGAGGTAGGCAATACCCATCTCGTCAAGCCTCTCGACGATGTAGTTGAACTGCGCCTGCGGATCGGTTGCGGAGATCCCGTTGGCCGGCGACACCGGCGAAATCCGAACGCCGGTTCGCTGCGCGCCGACTTCCTCGATGACCGCGGCCGTCACCTCTAGCGTCAGCCGGGCGCGGTTTTCGATCGACCCGCCATAAGCGTCGGTGCGGGTGTTCGATCCATCCCTGGCGAACTGGTCGAGCAGGTAGCCGTTGGCGCCGTGAACTTCGACACCATCGAAACCGGCGGCAATCGCATTGGCGGCGGCGCGACGGAAATCCTCGATAATGCCGGGGATCTCGCCCGGTTCGAGGGCGCGCGGTTCGGATACATCGACGAAAGCATTGTTCACAAACGTCTTGGTTTCGGCCCTGATGGCGGAAGGCGCCACCGGGGGCTGCCCATCCGGCTGCAGGTCGACATGCGATACCCGACCGACATGCCAGAGCTGCAGGAAGATGTGGCCGCCCTTGGCATGCACCGCGCCGGTCACCTTCCGCCAGCCGTCGACCTGCGCCTCTGTGTAGATGCCGGGCGTGTCCTGGTAGCCTTGACCCTGCTGCGAAATCTGGGTCGCCTCCGAGATGATCAGGCCTGCCGAGGCCCGTTGCGCATAATATTCGGCAATGAGATCGCCCGGCACAAACCCGGCGCCCGCTCTGTTGCGCGTCAATGGCGCCATGACGATGCGGTTGGAGAGCGTGAGGGAGCCGAGTACCGAGGGCTCAAAGAGTGTCTTGTTGGTCATGTGTCACTTTCACCAAGAGTTAGAAATTATTGCTGACGTTCCCAGACCTGTGAACGTCCGAGCAATGACACGCCGATAAAGCCGCGCACGTTGAGCTTCTTGCCGCCGTTGGTGACGGAAATCTTGCTGCTGTAGACCTTGCCATTGTCCGGATCGAGAATCTGGCCGCCGGTATATTCGTCGCCGTCCTTCTTCAGGCCGCTCAGGATGACCAAGCCAACGACCGGCGCGTTCTTGAGCGCGCCTTCGCATTTCGCGCAGGTCGGGCTTTCGTTCGGGCCGAGAAAGACTTTTTCGACCCTTCCCTGCAATGTGCCGTTTGACTCCGTAATTCGGACCAAGGCCCTCGGCTTGCCGCTGACGTCATCGACATTCCGCCACAAGCCAACAGGCGAGCTATTGTCCGCCCATGCCGCCGATGACATGAGTGCCGCAACGGTGGCGAGGGCGAAAACGGCCGATTGTTTCAATATATGCAATGCTGTCAGCTCCTTGAATTGCGTTGAACGCGTGTGTTGGCGGATAGGCGTAAAGTCGGCTGGGAAGGGATGATCGAGAACCACCGACGGATCCACGAGATCGCTGGCCGGCTGTTCCGGGCGAAGGGTTTCGATGCAGCCAGCGTCGCAGAAATCATGAAAATCCGGTGAGCCGCTGAGGTCTCTGCGGGTTAGTCGGCGACCGTGATGACCACCTTGCCCTTCGCACGCCCAGTCTCGACATAGGCCAGCGCATCCCCGGTCTTCTCAAACGGGAACACCTTGTCGACGACCGGGCGGATCGCGCCCGATTCGATCAGCGAGGTGATTTGACCCAATTGCTGCCCTTCGGCCCGCATGAACAGGAACGAGTACCGGATGCCAAGGCGCTTGGCCTTTTTCCGAACCCCTCGACTGAGCAGGCGCAGCACCAGTTTCAGAAACAGGTTCAGGCCGAGTTCCCCGGCGAATGCGGGATCGGGCGGACCGGAAATGGAAATGAGCTGGCCGCCCGGCTTCAGCACGCCCAGAGATTTTTCGAGCGTCTTTGGATCCTGACTGTTCAGCACGAGATCGTAACCCGACAAGACCTTCTCGAAATCCTGTGCCTTGTAGTCGATCACCACATCCGCCCCGAGGCTTCTGGCCAGCTCGGCATTGCCAGCACTCGTCGTCGTCGCAACGGTCGCGCCAAGATGCTTGGCGAGCTGAATGGCGAAAGTCCCGACCCCGCCGGAACCGGCCTGAATGAAGACTTTCTGGCCGGGCTTCACCTTGCCCACCTCGACCAGCGCCTGCCACGCGGTCAGCCCCACCAGCGGGATGGACGCCGCTTCCGTCATGCTGAGGTTGTTTGGCTTCAGCGCCACGTCGGCTTCATCGACGGCAATGAATTCGGCGAATGTACCGACCCGATGATCGCGCGGCCGTGCATAGACCTGATCGCCCACCTTGAACCGCCTGACCCTGGATCCGGCTTTGACAACCGTTCCGGCAACGTCGTGCCCCAGGACGAAGGGTGGGCGATAGGGAAGAATAAGCTTGAATTCTCCATCCCTGACCTTGGAGTCCAGGAGGTTTACGGCCGTGGCCTGAATCCGGACGAGGAGATCATTGTCCTGCAATTCCGGTTCGGGCAGGTTGGCGAGACGCAGAGCGCCCTTCTTCTTGTATTTATCAACGACGAATGCCTTCACGGGCCTCTCCAATTCGAATTCTATTGCGACGTCAGGCGCCAAGGAAGGACAAAGCCTTCGGCACGAAATCGGCGTGGTTCTGGAAAATACCGCCATGCCCGGCGTCTTGATAGATAACCAGTTCCGCCCCGGGGATGCGCCGGGCCATATCGGTGCTGTTGACGGTCGGGACCATGATATCATTGTCGCCATTGGCGATCAGGACCGGGACATCGATACGGCCGAGATCCTGAGGCGCCTGCCGCCCCCAGGCTTTGATCGCCTTGAGTTGCCGCAGGAAGGCCCTTGGCGTCGGCCCCTTGTCCCTTCCCGCCTTCCGCTCTTTCAGCCGATCCAGAAATGCTTTCGCGGCCCGGCGACCATTGGCAGTGGACGTGAAGAACAGATAGGTTTTTGGGTCGCGCGCAGTCAGCAGACCTTTGATAATGAGTGGCCAGGATACCGCTCCGACCTTCTCGATACCCCGGCCTCCGGCGGGACCCGTACCGGCTAAAATAAGTTTGCGCACGAGATCGGGGGCTTTCAGCGTGATGTCCTGCGCGACAAATCCCCCGAGAGAAAACCCAAGCAAATCGACCTTTTTGAACCCAAGCGCTCGGATCAACGCGATGGTGTCGCGCGCCATCTCGTCTATGGTCAAAGGGGCCGTACCGCCTGAGGCGCCGATACCCCTGTAATTGGTGGCGATTACGTGATGCCTGGTGGCGAGACCATCGACAATCCGGGGATCGAAATTGTCCAGCACCGCGCCCCAATGGTTGAGAAGAATGACCGGGACGCCGCCTTGGGGGCCGAGGTCGCGATAGGCAAAAGGGGTTTCCCCAACATTGATCCAGAGATTGGGCGCCTCGGCATAACACGTGGCAGACCGAAGATATCTTACAGAAGTGTTCATCGTTTACTCCAATATCCGGCCCGAACCGGCAGGGTTGGGTCAGAGGGAAAGCACGCAGCTTCGGTCGCCCTACCTTTTAATGACAACCATCATCATAATAGGATTAATGATACTCGTCATCAAAGCTGTCAAGCGGAATTTTTCTCAGCCGCATCAAACGCGATCTCCCGCAGGCTGGTACGCGGAACGTTCCAGCCAGGAAGGGTGCAAAGATCACCACGGTCGGGATGGTCTATTCTCACTTCAAAGTTCTCATGAGCCCGAATCGCTCCTCGGTACATGCCGATCCCGCGCTCGCCGGCGATGACTGAGCTCGACCAGGCGAGATTCTCGCCGAAAGTCACGGAGACCGTTGCATTTGAATTCTTGATCATTTATTCTAGAACAATCGATAAAGAATCGGAGTGGCGATGGGCCGAACGCGGGAATTCGATGAGGAGGCGGTGCTGACGGGGGCGATGCACATCTTTCGCAAGCACGGCTATCAAGGGGCGTCGATCCGGGATCTCGAGGAGGCGACCGGGCTCAAAGGCGGAAGCATCTATCACGCTTTCGGCGACAAGGCCGGCCTCTTCGACGCGGCGTTCGGGCATTACAACCGGACGGTGCTGGAGGGACGGATCGAGCGGTTTGCGCCGCCCGGAAGCGGGCTTAAAGGCTTGCGCGAATTATTCCTTTCGCTCCTGCATGAGCCCGACGATGGCTCGCTCGGCTGCCTAATCACCAACATGGCGGTGGAATTTGGCGGTGGTGCCAGTCCGCATCCCCGTGTCGAAGCAGCGCTCGGCCTCCTTCGCACCACATTCCGCTCAAGGCTCACCGAGGCGTCGACCGTCGCTCGGGACGGTGATGGAGCCAAAGCGGACAGGATAGCCACCCGCCTTCTCGCCTGCTATCAGGGCCTCCTCGTGCTCATTCGCGGCGGTGACGACAAGGCCGGCCTGCGGCAAGCGATAGAAGACGAATTCAATCAACTGGAGACGATGTCATGACACCTGAGGCCCTTTGGAATCGATATGCAGCCATCTGGTCGCTGGATGCTTCCGCTCGCGAGCCGGAAATGCTGGCTTGCCTCGCTGACGATGTGACCTATTGCGACCCGAATGGAACGATTGCGGGGCGCGCCGGTCTCTCGGCTTACATGGCGGGCTTCAAGGAGAGCATGCCGCTAACCCGGTTCGAGATATCAAGCGTCCTTCACCATAATGAACGTTCGCTGGCGCGCTGGTCACTGCGCCACGAAGACGAGAGGATCTTGCAGACCGGCACGAGCTTCGGGGTGATTTCCAATGGCCGGCTCGGCGCGATCACCGGCTTCTTCGATCCTCTGGCGGAGCGGCACCATGAGTAGCGAGGCGACACGCCAGCTGGCGCTCGACTTTGCAAGCCAGATCGCCCCAGCCGGCTGCATCGATATCAGGCGCTTCTTCGGCGGCTCCGCCCTTGTCCGCAACGGCGCGCAGTTCGGGTTCGTCATGAAGGGCACTTTGTATCTCCGCGTCGACGCAGCGATGCGCGCGGAGTTCGAGGCAGATGGCTGCGAACCATTCAGCTACCGCGCTACCGGCCGGGAGGTGACGGTTCGCCGCTACTACGCCGTTCCTGCACATGTGATCGACGATCCCGCGCTGCTGCACAGCTACGCGGAGCGCGCATTGCACGCGACCGCCACGCCCGGCCACAGGCTCGCCGATACGCTCGCGGCCGTCACTCCGTCTGGCTGATGCCCGCGCCCGGCGCTCCCCATCGGGGCGAAAAGAGGGACCGACATCTGTCGACGCCCCTCTTTTGCAGGCAACAGACTCCACTTCAGGTATTCAAGCCGCCATCCACCGTGAGGATGGTTCCGGTGATGTGCCTTGCAGCAGGGCTTGCGAGGAAAGCCACAGCCGCCGCCACATCTTCCGGCTCGCCATAACGGCCAAGTGGAATCAGGGCGCGCTGGAAGTCGGCGAAGTCGCCATTGGCGGGATTCATATCGGTGTCGGTCGAACCCGGCTGGACGAGGTTTACCGTGATGTCGCGAGATCCGAGTTCCCGCGCGAGGCCGCGGGTAAATGAGTGGAGCGCGGATTTTGTCATGTAATAGACCGTGCCGGTGTCACCGACGATGCGTTCGGCGCCGACCGAGCCGATGGTGATGACGCGGCCCCCGGCCTGCAGATAGGGAATGGCGGCCTGGGAAGCGAGCAGAGGCGACCGCACATTGACATCAAGCAGCGCATCGATCTGCTCGACGCTGACGTCGGCGATCGCACCGTAAAGTGCGATTGCGGCATTGTTGACGAGAATGTCGAGACCGCCAAGTGCCTGCGCCGCCTCGTCGACCGAGCGCTTCACGGCCGCCGGATCGGCGCTGTCGGCCTGGATGGTAAGCGCTTTGCGGCCCTTGCGCTCGATCGCCCGCACGACTTCGGCGGCGCGATCGGCCGAACGCTCATAGGTGATGGCAACATCGGCGCCTTTGTCGGCAAGCGCCAATGCGATGGCGGCGCCAATGCCGCGCGAGCCACCGGTGACGAGGGCACGCTTTCCAGCCAGTTCTGTCATGATCTTCTCTTTCTGTAGTGATCGACATATAATTAGCTAGGCACATTGCGATGGGGTGTCAATGGCTTTATATAATGATCGATGCAAAAATCGGACGAGATGTCGAACGTCAATGAAACCCCTGCCCGCAGTCGCGGGCGGCCCCGGGCGTTCGACCGGGAAGCAGCCTTGGCACAGGCGACCCGCCTGTTCTGGATCAAGGGCTTCGAGGCGACCTCGATCGCCGATCTCACCGAGGCGATGGGGATCGGATCGCCGAGCCTTTACGCGGCATTCGGTTCGAAGGAGGCGCTCTATGCCGAGGCGCTGCGCCACTATCGCGATAACAACGAGGCGCTCGTCTGGGCAGGCTTCTTCTCCGCGGGCACGGCGCGTGAAGCGGTGATGTCGTTGCTGATGGATTCGGCCGCTGCCCTGACCGGCTGTGTCGCGGATATTCCCCGCGGCTGCATGGTGACGCTCTCCTCGGTCGGCAGCGAGGGCCACGCGGAACTCGGCGAACTCGTGCGAACTGCCCGCGCCATCACGCTCGACCGCTTAAAGGCGCGCCTGAACCAGGCGATATCAGAAGGCGAAATTCCAGCCTCGACCGACGTCCACGCCCTTGCCCGCTTCGTGCAGACCGTTCAGAACGGCATGTCGATCCTGGCCCGCGACGGAGCGACCCGCGGCGAGCTGGAGGCAGTGGCCGAGCTGGCCATGCTGGGTTGGGACACACGAACCGGGGATGCTGAACGCAGGCAAGGTTGATCGCGTTTCGAATATCGTTACGCGGATGCTCCTGTGTCCGCGGCTTGGCTCCCTCTACAACGAGACGGTTTTAGGCGGGTCGGGCCTAAGATCTGTTGACAGTGAGCGGACGTGCCATGCGAAAGGCAGGCCAGGAACGGAGAGGTCCGCCGCATATCCTCTTCTCCCCTCGGGGAGAAGGTGCCGGCAGGCGGATGAGGGGGCCACACGGCACGCCCTTGCCGTAATAATCTATCCTGCCACGCCGACGGCAAGCGCGCTGAACATGCAAGACGATACCGACATGGTCGATGCCGCCCGGGCGTTGTTGAAAAGACCGGCTTCGGCGGCCCCCTCATCCGCCCTACGGGCACCTTCTCCCCGCTGGGGAGAAGAGGGAATCGAGACGTCGCGACATATCCCTTCGCCCCGTTTGCGGGAGTCGGAAGGACGGGTCGAGACCGGTGGCTCGACCGAGGCAAGGTGGCGGCAGTCGGATGAGGGCATCCAACCGATCAAATCTCGCCGGCGGCCGGTCCCCAGACATCCGTCAGCGCAAAACCGTTCGGATGCGGGTCGAAGGGGTCGAGGGCTACCTGGGTCAGGCCGAAGGTGAAGCCGCGGCCGGTGATGGTGGGGATGACGGCGGGGCGGCCGGCCACCTCCGTCACAGCCTGGAGGCCGACTTCGAATTCGGAGCCGATGATCGATTTCGAGGTGAAGACGTCGCCGACCTTGGCCTTGCCGCGGGCATAAAGAGTGGCGAGATTGGCGGAATTGCCGGTGCCGCAGGGCGAGCGGTCGGCTCGGCCCGGCCACATGGTGGTGCAGGTGCGCACCGTGCCATCGGCTTCCGTATCGCGGAACATCACATAGGCGACGCCCGAGATCGCCGGGATCTCGGGATGGACGACCTTGATGTCGCGATTGATCAGCTCCTTGAGGATCATGCCGGCCTGGACGAGACCGGCGGCATTGGCCTTCTCGATCGTCAGACCGATCTGGCCGACATCAACAAGCGCATAGAAGATGCCGCCATAGCAGATATCGGCCTTGATCCTTCCCCAATGCGGCGTGTCGATCCCGACGTCCAGCTCATGGACGAAGGAGGGCACCATGGTGAGCTTGACCTTCTCGCAGCGTCCGTCGCGGCAGGTCGCCGTCGCCTTGACGAGGCCGGCGGCGGTTTCGAGCGTGACGATCGTCTCCGGCTCCTTCATTTCGACGATGCCGGATTCGAGAAGCGCCGTGGTGACGCAGATCGAGTTCGAGCCGGAACTCGCATGCGCCTGGTCGGGCTGCAGGATGATGAAGGCGGCGTCCGCCTCCGGGTGCCGTGCCGGCAGCAGCAGGTTGACCGAGCCGATGGGCGCGCCGCGCGGTTCCAGGCAAAGGAAGCGGCGGAGCTCGTCGCCCTTCGGATCGGTGTTCAGCCAATGCAGCTGGGCGGCAATGGTATCGCCGGGGATCTTCGGCACGCCGCCGATCGCGACGCGGCCGATCTCGCCTTCGGCGTGGACATCCAGCAGCTGGATCGTGCGCTTCCATCTCATATAAGAAAACTCCAGATCAGACGTGACGGGTGACGCCGCCATCGACGCGAATATTCTGGCCGGTGATATAACCCGCGCCGTCGGAGAGCAGGAA
Organism: Rhizobium leguminosarum; assembly: GCF_001679785.1. Lineage (NCBI taxonomy): Bacteria > Pseudomonadati > Pseudomonadota > Alphaproteobacteria > Hyphomicrobiales > Rhizobiaceae > Rhizobium > Rhizobium leguminosarum. The sequence goes on along the minus strand of NZ_CP016286.1, from coordinate 4,555,006 downwards.
GGCCGCGGTCTTGGCGATCTCCTCCACATGGCCGATGCGCTTCATCGGCACCTTATCGGCGGTCTCGGGCTTGTGGTTCAGGCTATCGATATAACCCGGCAGGATGCAGTTCATGCGGATATTGTCGGCCGCATAACGATCGGAATAAAGCTTGGTGAAGGCGCCGGCAGCGGCGCGGTAGGTGCAGGAAACCGGGAAGACCAGCGACGGCTCGTAGGCCGCGAAAGTGGTGATGTTGACGAAGGCGCCCTTGCCCTGCTTCAGCATGACCGGCGTCACCAGGCGGGCCATGCGTACCAGCGACAGGATCATCATGTCGGATCCGAGCGTCCAGTTCTCGTCCGATATATCGAGCAGGTCGCCCTTCGGCGGATGGCCGCTCAGGTTGACGACGGCGTCGATGCGGCCATAGGCCTTCATCGTCAGGTCGAAGATCGCCTTCAGATCCTCGGCCTTTTCGGCCACGCCGCGCGAGGCGACGCCGCCAAGTTCGGCAGCCAGCTTCTCACAGCTTTCCGACGGCGACATCAGCGCCAGCCGATAGCCCTGCGCGGAGAGCTCGCGGGCGATTGCCTCACCCATGCCGCGGCCGCCGCCGGTGATCAGCGCTACGGGTTTGGTGGTTTCGGACATCGGAGCCTCCTAATAACGGTCTATGCGGAACGGAGTCATGTCGAGGGATGGTTTGAGCCCGGTCACCATATCGGCGATCACCAGCGCTGTCGTTGCCGAAAAGGTCAGGCCGAGATGGCCGTGGCCGGTCGCATAAAAAACGCCCGGCATCTTCGACGAGGGCGAAATGATCGGGATCGTATCGGGCAGCGCCGGACGATGCCCCATCCATTCCGTCGTCTCCTCGACCTTGAGGCCTGGCAGCGCACGCTGGGCATGGCGCATCAGCACCCGCGGGCGGCGGAAATCCGGAGCGGCATCGAGGCCGGCGAGTTCGATATTGCCGCCGACCCGGATACCGCCCGCCGTCGGCGTCACCATGAAGGCGCGATGTGGCCAGATCACCGAATAGCGCATCGCGATGCCGGGCTTCATGATCTGCGTGTGATAGCCGCGCTCGGTTTCGAGCGGGATCGGCTCGCCGAGCTTTTCGGCGAGGAAACGGGTGTGGACGCCGGCGGCAAGCACGACCGAATCCGCCTCGATACGCCTGCCATCCTCAAGGAGAACGACGGCCGTGCCGTCACCCCTGCTCTCGATGTTCCTGACGGCGCCGGAGACGAAAGTCGCGCCCGCTGCCTTTGCGGCGTCGGCGAGTTTGACCACCAGCTTGTAGGGGTCGCGGATCGACTTGTTGTCGGGGAGCAGCACGGCTTTGGCGATCGCCGGCGACAAAGTGGGTTCGTAATGTTGGATGGCGCCGTTGCTCAAAACCTCGAATTCAAGGCCGTAGCGCTGCATCATGGCGAGATGGCCGCGATCGGCGGCAAATTCCGCCTCGGTCTCGTAGATCGCCAGACAGCCCTCCTCGGTCATCAACTCGGGCGCGCCGATCGCCTGGAGCATCTGCCTGAAATCGCCGAGCGCGCGGTTGGAGAGACTCATGCCGGCATCCTCGATCTCTCGGAGACGCGAGGGCCGGCCGGCGGCGAGGAAGCGCAGGAACCAGGGCAGCATCCTGGCGGCATAAGAGGGACGCAGCCAGACCGGGCCTTCCGGATCGAGTAGCCAGCCGGGGATTTTTTTCCATGTCGAAGGACCGGAACCGGCGGCAAAATCGAGCGCGATGCTTGCCATATTGCCGAAAGAGGTGCCGCGACCCGGTTCGCCCTTGTCGATCAGCGTCACCTCAAGGCCGCGCCGCTGCAGCGCGAAAGCGATCGAGGCGCCGATCACGCCCGCGCCGACGACAACCACCCTCTTCTTCGTCTCATCCGCCATGCCATCAACCCATCGCACGGCAGACAGAGGTGCCGTCGTGAGTCTGATATATCACATCAAGATGCGATGCCTAGAGAATTTCCGTTTTCTCCGCATCACGGAAATTCCCTATCTCTTTGCTTTTCGCAATTCCGAAACGCAAAACCGCTGTGCACTTTTGCTGGAATTGCTCTGTGGAATTTTTACTGGCTTGCCGGCAGGCCGGCGCCGACGCTGTCGCCGACCGAACCGACGGTATTGTTCATCGACTGGCCGAGACGCTTCAGCTGGGCGTCGTAGTTGCGCCGGGTCCGCGGATCGAAGATCGCTATCGGCGTGCTGACGGCAACACTGACGGCACTGCCGGCGGTCTGGGCAGCGCCCATCGCAACGGCGCCGACGGCCTCACCGAGGCCGACATTGGAATCGGTGATCGTCTGGCCGGCAATCAGCCGGTCGCCGATCAGCTTCACCACTTCAGGGCTTTCGGCGAACTTGCCGTGGTTCAGCCGGTCGCCGCCCTTGAGCTTGGTGAGGTCGAGTACGGTGATGCCGGCCGCCTCGAGCTTGCTGCGATAGGGTTCGACGGAAGGATCGATCTGGCCGAGCCGGTCGACATTGCCGGAGATGCGCCGCGACAGCGCCAGAGCCCGATCGTCCTGCGAGACGAATATGGTGAAGTGCGGCCTTTCCTTGCCGAGGCTCGCGAACTGGCGGCCGAAGACATCGACATCGAGATCCGGCGAGGCAAGGATGACATTGTTGATCTTCGGTGCGACATGACCTTTGCGGATCGCCATCTGCCTGAGCGCTTCGACGGTCAGCCAGGTGCCCATCGAATGCGCCATGATGGTGATGTCGCTGACAGCCGGATTGGCGGCGGTGCGGGTCAGCAGTTCCTCCAGCGCATCGCGGGAATAGTTGGTGCTTTCCTTGTCGTAATTATAATCGAAGATGCTGCCGCGCGACGGCCAGGTGAAGACCACGGGGGCAACGTCGGCATGTGAATCGTGGACGATCTGCGCGAAGCGGTAGACGGCATCCTCATAACGATTGTTGAAGCCGTGGACGAAGACCAGTACCCGGCGGCTCTTCGGCATGTGGGTCTTCAGCCAGGTCTCGCCGGCCCGCTCGCCTTCCAGCGGATCGACGGAGACGGTGACGAAATCGCGCAGCGGATCGGCCGGCAGGCGGCTTGGCCATTGCACCTGGCCGGCCTTGCGATTGGCTTCCGGCGGGATCGAGACATCGACGGCATTGACGGCGAGCCCTGTGCCGCGTTCGCCGGAGAAAAGCACGGCAGGATTGTCGTCGGCGGCACGCGTCGTCGCGACGAGCAGGTCGACCTTGGAGGTGCCGGGCGGCACGGTGCCGGCCGCCTGCATGACACCGACCGGCCTGCCGCCGCAGCCGGAAAGCACCATCGTTGCCATCAGAAGACCTGTCAGGGCCGCGCGCGGGGCGCGTCTTTTGCCGATCATGACCAACTCCAATCGGTTCACGCACCGGACAGGCGGCGCCCGTCCAAATAGTCCGACGGGGCTTGCCGAGTCAAACCGCGAGAGGTGAAAGCCTTTTTGGGCATGAGAAAATATAGACTTGGGAAAAAAGAAAAAAGCCCGACGCGGGAGGAGGTGCGCCGGGCTCTTGATCCTGACTGACAACTGGGAGGAGGAGTGTTGTCAGTCCGATGTAAGAGCGCTGGGAGGAGGAGTGCGCTGCTTACGAAGATAGTAATAGCCAATTCTTTTGATTCGGAACAGCGAAAATACCGCAATGCAGCAATGCGCTGCATGCAAGGCTTGCCCTCAAAATAACAGGCCTTCGCCTCATTTTGCAGCAAGTTTGACCGGATGGTCAAAAATATGCCGAAAGTTGCGGCCTCTCTGCTCCGGACATTCCGCGACCTCTCGATTCCCTCTTCTCCCCTCGGGGAGAAGGTGCCCGTAGGGCGGATGACGGGGCCGGCGATGCCGGTCTTTCCAACAACGCTCATACGGGGTTCCACCGTGCCGGCATTGTCTCGATCGTGTTCAGGGCGGGGCACGGTGTTATCGTCGGGGTCGCAGGATAGGTTATTACGGGAAGGGCATGCCGTGTGGCCCCCTCATCCGCCTGCCGGCACCTTCTCCCCGAGGGGAGAAGACGATATGCCGCGACCTTTCCGTTTCTCGCCACCTCTCGCATGGCACGTCCCCTCGCCCCCTTTTCACGGGGGCCTAAGGACGGGTCGAAACGAGCGGCTCGACCCCGGTGAGCGGCGCAGCGGTCACAGCAAATCAAGCAGCCTTGAAGACCTTGCTTCCCTCGGCGTCGAGGGAGGAGAATTCCTCGTTCGAGAGGGTGATGTCGACGGCGGCGACGTTTTCCTCGAGATGCTTGACCTTGGAGGTGCCGGGAATCGGCAGCATGACCGGGCTGCGCTTGAGCACCCAGGCGAGTGCGATCTGGCTGGGTGCTGCATTGTGCTTTTTGGCGATGGTATCGAGCAGCGAGCCCGGCTTGGCGAGGTCGCCGGCTGCCAGCGGATACCACGGGATGAAGCCGATATTGTGCTTGGTGCAATAATCGAGCACGTCCTCGCTGGTGCGGTCGACGAGATTGTAGCGGTTCTGGACGGTCGCGACCTTGAAGTGCTTCGAGGCGGCCTCGATGTCGGCAACGGATACTTCGCTCAGACCCGCATGGCGGATGAGGCCGGTATCGAGCAGCGATTTGATCGCATCGAACTGTTCCTTGGCCGGCACCTTCTGATCGATCCGATGCAGCTGCCAGAGATCGATCTGCTCGACGCCGAGATTGCGCAAGCTCTTATGCGCCTGCTGGATCAGATATTCCGGACGGCCGACGGGCAGCCAGATATCGGGGCCGTGGCGGGTCAGGCCACCCTTGGTGGCGATGACAGACTTGCCGCCATAGGGATGCAGCGCTTCCTTGATCAGCCATTCGGAGACATCGGGGCCGTAGGAATCGGCCGTATCGATGAAGTTGACTCCGAGTTCCGGCAGGCGCTTCAGCGTGCGGATGGATTCGGCATGATCGGAAGGCTCGCCCCAGATGCCCTTGCCGGTGACGCGCATGGCGCCGAAACCGAGACGGTTGATCTCGATATCGCCGCCGATCTTGAAGGTGCCTGACTTTGCCGCGTTGTATTGGGCTGCGTTGTGACTCGACATGGTCTTTCCTCTCTTATCAATCAATCATTGAAATCGGTGGAACGGTCGGAGGCGGTTCAACAGCCGCGGCACGGATGCCGAGGCTTTCTAAGATGCCTTCGAGCGCGAATGTCTGCCCTGATCGAAAGCGATGCCCGCCATGGTGATGATCCGCCTATCGCGGGGATCATCAGAATGTGGCCGCTGCGACGCTTGCAGATATAGGACGGTCCCGTTCCGATAACAGGGCCCGATGACAGGGATGCGCGGAAACATCGATATCGAACCGACGTATCGGGAGAGCGCACTGAGGTTCAGGCGGACTGCGTCAACGCCTGGTCTTCGCCTCGTCGCCGAATTCCGCCAGCATCCTCCAGAGGTCGGCGAAAATCTCCCGGGCGAAATCCTGTGGCGAAGCACTTGGCGGGCGCTGCTGCCAGAGCTCAGCCCCGACGCGCAGCGCACCGATGACGATGGCCGCAAGGACGCGCATGCGGGGCCGCTCAAGCGGCTCACCTCCCTTGCGCAGAAGCAGCGCCTCGGCGAGCTTCTGTTCGAGCTTGGCGTATTTCAGCTGGTCGCGGGCCTTCAGCACCGGCGTGCGGTGGATGAGTTCGCCAAGCGCCAGGCCAGGCTCGTCAACCGAGGCGATGACGGTTGCGGTGATTGCCGCCTCGACCGCCGCGACCGAGGATTCTGCCGCCGGCCTTGCCGCTACTGCTGCCATCAGGCGATCGGCGAAGGCATCCTGCCAGGCGAAAACCACCTCTTCCTTGGACGGGAAATAATCGAAGAAACTGCGCTTGGAGACATCGGCCGCCTCGGTGATGTCCTCGATCGTCGTGGCCTCGAAGCCGCGCTGCAGAAAGAGGGTCATCGCCGCCTGCTCGATGCGCTCGCGCGTCTGCCGCCGCTTGCGTTCCCGCCTGCCTTCCGTCGTCTCCGTCCGCTTAGTCTCAGCCATTCCTGTCCGGCATCATCGTTCAGCCGCCGTTTCGTTGGAAAAGGCCGCGATATCGTCGATCTCAGTGTCGCTTTCACGATAGCTAAAGCGCTCGCGCGACAGTTCCAGCGGCTTGCGGCGCGAAATCCGGTAGACGGAGGCCGGCGGCAGGTTGCGCACCGTACCGCCGATGCGCACCGCCTTCAGGCCCAAACGGTCGAGGATCGGCCGCGGCACCGGGCAGCGCGGGCCATAGGTGAACTGATAGACGGCGCCGCCCGGCCGCATATAGGCGAAGGCGCCGGCCAGGATCGAGACGATCTTGCGCGGCGACATGGACAAAAGTGGCAGGCCGCTGACAACCGCGCCGACCGGTTCGCCCTCGAAAATATCGGCATCGGCGAGATGGGCGGCGTCCATCTGCAACACACGCGCCGTCGGAAAACGCGCCTGCAGCGATGAGATGAATTCCGGACCGTACTCGATCAGGGTCAGATCCGCTTCGCTGACCCCGCGCGCCAGCAGCGCCCGGGTGAAGACGCCGGTTCCCGGGCCGAGCTCGATGATCGGACCGTCGAGTGCGGCAATTTCACTGGTCATGATCCTGGCAAGCGAATCCCCTGACGGCGCGATGGCCGCGACCCGAAGCGGGTTACTGATCCAGGAGCGGAAAAAATGCAGGAAATCGGTGCATGCGGCCTTTGCAGTCATGACTATCCCACCTGTCTGAAATTCGATTGATATGAAAAGCGACCATCGCGGCGAGCATGGCAATTCCAAGGCAGAGGCGTCAATCGCTCATCGCTGCGGCTTTTCGCAACACCCGTACCAACAGCTTGCTTGATTTTGTACTTATTGCATTTTTGCATTCAATGCAACATCGTTCGAACGACAAACGGGGAAGGACATGCCGTATCCGGCTGACAAGGCCGAGGATAAACGCCCAGGGAAGAGCGAGGCCTGCCTACAAACTCAGGGCGGCTCGGAGGCCGCCCTTCAGCTCAGACCGGGCCGCTCGCGATGGCGAACGGCCGAGCGTCTCGTCAGTAGTTGCAGCTGGAGCCGCTCCCCGGGTTGAAGCCGAGCTTGCAATCCCTCTTGAGGGGCTTCTTCGGGTTCATCATGTAAGGCGTCATCGGACCTGAGGTTTCCGAGGCGCGCTCGCCGATCGAACCGGTCGTGCGTCGGTCGTGCTCAACCGTGGTTTCTTGTCGGGCAACCGGACGCTCGGCTGCACCCTGTTCTGTCGCGCTCGACTGAAGGGGAGCTGCCGTGGCCGAGAAGGCCGAAAGGCCGAGGATTGCGCCGAAGGCAGCGGCCATCAGGCCGTTCTTGAAAGTCGTGGTCATAATCGTCTCCTTGGGAGGATTCGTGGAATTTACGCCCCGGAGTTAGGAAGGCGATCTGTCACATACTACGGTGCCAAAGCAGAGGTCACGGACATGTGAGCGGCGGCCCGATCGAGAAAAAGGCGGCTCATCGCCGCCTCTTTCATTTGCCGGCTCAATAGCCGTTGTCACAGGGCATGCTGCCCGGACCGATCGATCCTGTAAACGTAGGGTTGCACATTGCCGGAGCTGCCGGCCTGTTCACCGGCTGGCGGACGATGGAGCCCGTGGTGCCGGCCTCGACGCCGAAGGCGGCAAGCGGATACCAGTAGCCATCGGAATGGCGGCGGGTGCCGGGGCGCTCCGTGCGAAAGCCCTGATAGCCATGCCAGGGCCCGGTATGTGGTTTATATTGCATAATTTTTACATCCGAGACAGCGGGCGGTCGAGCCGTCTGAACGGGTGCCGCCTGCGCAGGAATGATCGGGGTGAGGGCGAGAAGGGCGCCGAGCACGGCGGTGGATGGGGCAAGCCTGAACATCTTCATGATAAACCCTCCTTGTGGATTTATCTCGGAAGAATGCCTTTCAGACGTGCGGAGTTCCATGGCTCACACGCAATTCCAAAACTCGTGATTGCAGGCGATCCGGCGTGACTAAATCGCCGAAAAACGTGAAAAGTCGCGATCAGGAAAGGGCTCGAACGGCGCCGGTGACGAAACGTGAATTCTCTGTTCTCAATTCGCGTATAATGTCCGGTAACCCTGGCCGGAGAGGCAAGCGACATATTGGCGATGGGCGGCAGCGCGCGCCGTGGTTTCGGCTTCCAACTCATCCGCCCCGGCATAGCCGGTCAGCTGTGCGCGCAGCTGATACTGCTTCCTCGCCTCGTCATACATGGCGTTGCCGTCGGTCATGCAAAGGCCGTGCGCAACGACCGGCGGATTGACCGGCACGCCGACCGCCAGGAGCACGGGATCATTGGCATGGTCGATGCAGCCGCCAAGACCCGTCATCATCGCCAGGATAGCCAGAGCCCGAAAAATTCCCACCGCCATGCATTCCTCCGGCTGAAGCGCCTTAAAGATCATCAGACCTGCGGATACATCAGGAAGGTTGCGCGAAACTAGGCTGATGGGCTTGCCTGCCATTCCGGCCGGACGCGCCACTTGACTAGTCATGTTGAAATATTGCTAAAATATTATATTAATGCTTACTTATAGTCGTAAACGCTAATCTTTCGGGAGGGAAGATTATGGCTTCGCCGTGGGTAAACGACGCGCTCTCGCACGCACAATCAGCATTTTCCAGCAAGACTGATACAAATATCCTTGAGGTCGGAGGCGGCTCTCGCACGCATATCCCCTTGAAAGGAGCGCGATATACCGTTGTCGACATCTCCAAAGAGCAACTCGAAAAGAACCAGGACGCCGCTGAGAGGATCCTGGGCGATGCTCAGACCATCGACTATGGGGATCGTCACTTCGACGCCTGCGTCTTCTGGGACGTTCTCGAGCATTTGGAAAGCCCACGCTCGGCCTTGTTGAGAGCCCATGACACCCTGTCTCCCGGTGGCCTGGTGTTCGTCAAGGGGCCGATCCTGAACTCAGCCAAGGGGATCTTCACCGATCTGACGCCCTGGTGGACACACGTCTTGTTCTATCGCTACGTGTTGCGGCAGAAAAACGCCGGAAAGCCGGGCTATGCCCCATTTCGCGTCGAGCACGCCGCAGAGGCATCCCATTCGGAGATTGCGGGGACATTAAAGGAACTCGGCATGGATGTGGTCTTCGTCGGCGAGTATGTGTCGACGCAGGTGCACGCGCTCAAGGACCGAATTCCCCCACTTTATTGGCTCTATGAGGCTTTCGGTCTTCTGCTTCGCACGACCTCGGCCGGGAAGATCGGGGGGCGGGAGACGGAGTTCCTGATCGTGGCTAAGTGCCTCCGACAGTAACTCCTCACCAGAATCTATATAGCACTTCGGAATCCCGAAATTGGTTGGGGCATTGAAATCATTCAGCGTTTCTCCCTGTCGACAGCTCACGAAGCGCGGCGGATTTCGGAATCCCGAAGCGGGGGGATTTCGGGATTCCGAAGTGGCGTTTTTTTCTTCCTGCCAACGCGCCCGCGTTTGTCGGCGGCGATCTTGCGATCGGTCTCGGACCATTTCCGGCACCTTTCCGCCGTGCATCGTTTCCATTCATCCGTCGCTGGCGCACCCTCATGGTCACCAACAAAGGTCAGCGTGAACCGGTTGGGATGCGCGACGCCGCTGCCTGCCCGGCCGCGGCGAACTTTTATCAGCCCCTTATATTCGAGCTCATCGATCGCATCGGCCACATATTCCCCGGTCACGCCGTAAGATACGAACTGAGGATGGGTCACGATCAGCTTGCCGTTTTCCAAGGCAGCGTGCGACGTGTGCTCGATGACGATGCGGAAGAAGGCGCGGCAGGCATTCGCACTCAATGTGGTGAAGGCCGCAGATTCCAGCAGTTGGATCGTCAACCATTGCCAGCGAAGGCTGCCGTCGTCCGCCGCGCCCGGCGGAGCGGTATGCTTGCGCACCATCGCCCGCGTCTTTCCCTGACTGGTTCGGCTTTTGTCGCGAGGGTTGAATTCGGCCATCAGCGCCTCGCCCGTGTTGTCGGTCGGTATCCGCCCGCCCTCCAGAGCCTGTTGCGGGAACTCCGTTCATGCAGCGCGTGACGGCCAAAGCTCGTCCGCGCCATCACCTCATCCCTGAGAAAAAATTTGCTCAGCATCTAACAGTCCGTGGTTGCAGTGGCGGCAAACCTAGCGCAAGAACGATCCATGAACTAGGAAAATATTCTTAGTTATGATCTTCTATTATCCAGTCCCTTCTGCTAGGATCCTTGCAATGAATCTCGGGGTAGAAGCACGATGCGAATAAGCGGTATGGGGGAGAAGAGTGTGGTCGTTTGCGTCCGGCGATTGTTGGCATTGATTTCGATCTTGCTGGGAAGCGCCGTTCAGGCTTTTTCCTGCGATCAGCCGGTCGTGATATCTAACTGGTCGTTCTGTGCGATCGCCAACGTGACCGATGAGGGCGGCGACGCTGATTGGAAAGTTGTGCCTGCATGGACTCGCGAGAAAGCCATAAGCGCGTATTTCGGAAACGATCCGCGGCTCTTAGCAAACCACGGACTTTGCAACGCCAAATTCCATCGCGTTGTACTCTGCCAGCCGGGATGGCAAACGGGCAACCCGGATGAGTGCTCATATCTGGTTTGCAGCGGCTATTACTCAGCCTTGTTCGGGAAGGAAGAACGGGAAGCATATTCAAGAGACTACCCGACCGCGCAATAGTTTTTCGTTTCGCTGCCTTGGGGCCGAAACTGGAGCGGCCGATGAGAAGTGCTTAACCTTGATCTCCCGCTCTCAATCTTGAAAACCTGAAGCAGTTTCGCGCCAAACAATTATTGCGGCAACGGCACTACCCATCCTTTTCATCTGCAAATATGCTCGCGGGCCGGCAGCCGGACGGCGCCCCACAACCTGCAATGTTCGGAGGCCCCGCCCGCATGACATCACTGCACTGGAAGAGATTTGTCTGGTTTTGCCTGTGCCTCATGCTCTCCCATCCGGCATGGTCCGCCGGCGGCGTCACGATCCCCGGCTACGAACCCGCGACGGGCGTCGAGCACATCTACAGCGTTCAAAAAGCGACCGAGACCGATATGTCGTTCTGGTTCGACAAATCAGGCGCCTCGGCCATGACTGTGCGCGGCGCGTTTCGCCAGCGTATGACGGTTATGTCGCGGGATGAAGACCGCATGCGGGTCCGCTGGTCCCTCAGCGCCGATTTGCCGGAAGGCATGGCGGGCCTTGCCGGCAGCTATCAGATGAACCTGTTCTATCGGAACTCCCTCACGGCCTATGGCACCGCTACGCTTGAGCTCGAAACCGACCTGAACGGCAATCCGCGCAGTCTCCCCGGTGTCGATCAGATCGTGGCGCGCATGCGAGAGATGGCAGCCAACGAGCCGGGTGGTGTCCCCGCAGCACCGCAAAACGGGCTCCATGAGATCATCAACACCATCGAGGCAAACCCTCTTCAGATTGTTGCCGTCTTGGTGCCGGAGGCGCAACTGCTTGCCACAGGGCAATCCTATCAGGCAGAGACTATGGAGATTGGTCAGGCCTCAGCGACCTCGCGGGACGAAGATTATGACGGCATCAGTGTTCCGGTGGCATCGACCTGGACCCTGGAATCCACCGACGCGACCGCACGCACGGCAACCCTTTCCCTGTCGGAGGAAGCCGACGCCGCAGCGTTCAGCCAGTCGCAGCAGCCGGCGATCGAAAATTTGATGACCGGCTTTGCCGAGCGGGCAAAGAACCTCACCGCCGATCAGCTGGCTTCCCTCAAACGCGCCAGCAAGAGCCGCAGCGTCGAGCTTGTGGTGTCCCTGGACGATGGTTCGACGCTCGAAGCGTCGGAGATCGTGACGGTCGCGGCAGGAGGGACGACGTTGCGCACATACACCCACATCCAACGGGAGGACATGCCGGTCAGCCTGCCGCTCCCCGCTGTGCTTACTGCAAAAGACTTGCAGACGCCCGATTTGCACATCGACCCGCTGCCGTCGGCCAAGGCCGGGCCGGGCATCCTGGATGAGCTTTCGACACCGCCTGCCCCACCAGCGGCATCGCAGGATACGACCGTTGCGACGGGCGATGACAGGGCAAAGGCGATTGCGCCTGTCTCGCTTGAGGTGAAGAGTGCGGAGGTAAGCCTGTCTCCCGTGACCTACGACCATGGCCTGAATATCGTGCTCACCCCGGAAAGCGCCGCCACATTCCGTGATTTCACGCAGGCGGTATCGGGACGACAAACGCAGATGCTAATCAACGACAAGGTCGTCATGGAACCCTGGATGAGGGAGCCGATCATGGATGGTCGCATCGTTCTGGCGGGATCGGATAGGAAGGATCTGGAAGCGCTGGCGGAACAATTGAGGGGTCCCGGGGCCAAGATTCTCGTCCGGTTGCGCCCATGAGGGCGCCAGCTGTGTAGAGGCGGACTTCAATCCTTCGCTTCAGAAATCAGCCGTATCAGAGTTCCGTCACTCGCCGCGGCACTGATTGTCGTTGCGATCTGCCGGAGCAGTCCACGCGCGACGAACGTCTCTGGCGGAGGTTGTTTTCCGGAACCCGGATCGACAAAGGCCGAACACTCATGCTCCGAGTCGAGCATTGCCATGAACGATGTCGTAACAATCGTTTCGCCGCAGGCGGCGCAGCGAAGAATGTACGAACCGCGGTGGACGATCGATTCTGTTTTGTCCAATCTGCAAGACGGGCAGGCCAACATATTGGTCATTGCTTCACCCCAGCATGAGCACGCGCCTTCAGGAGGCCGCGGCCAGAACGATGGCGATCGCCAGCAGCAAGGGTCCCATCCACTTGAAATGGCGAACTAATGGCGACCTGCTGGCTGGCTTGCCTGGATATGGCAGATAACCAAAGCCGACGGATGTCATCCAAAGGCCGGCGCAAAACATGATGATTTCGTCGATATAGGCTGCGATCATGACTTCTCCTGCCTTCGGGTCGGCGCAATGATATCTCCGTCTCGGCGTCCGATACCACTCATCCTACCCATCACTACGGCCAGACGGAAGAGAAGAGTGGAGCTGAGAGATTAAACTTGCGGTAGCATGATTGTTTCGAATCCCTAGGCATTCGAAACTCGCAAATCCGCTATAGCTACTCTCTCGGGAATGTTTCATGCACAACGCCAAATTCATTCGTTACGCCGCCTTCTCTGCGTGCGTCGCCTTTGCGACATTTCAGGCCGGACAGGTTCTTGCCGATTCGGCCGATGACAAGTTCTTTGACGCAGCCCTTTGCAAGCCACCCTATACGATGACATCGGCAATGAAGATCTATGATGTCGTGGAAGCTCTGGCCAAGCCGGACACGTCGTCTCTGGGTGCAGCGATCTACACAATTCCCAACCAGATCGGTCGGGACGGTTTCAAATCGAACGAGATTTTCTTTGCTAGCAACGCTGTTGGGGTCTTGATCGAGGGCGAACGCGCCGACGATCTGGCAGCAAAATACGGGTTGAAGCCGGAGACCTCTGACCTGTTGGGCGCATCTACCAAGGGCTATTCGCTTGAGCTTCCTGCAGATCTGCAGCCGGAACCCGGAATGGCCGGGCCTGGAAAAGTCTCTATCGTTGCCCGCCAAGGAGACGCCTTGCCCGGCAAAACCTTGCTGGCGTGTGAATTCGTGCAGGAATTCTAGGAGGCTCCGCATAAGCGCGCAAAACGGCGGCACGAAACCCTTTTCGAAAAGCACATCCCAGCAGTTCGCTGACCGAGAAAGGCATCTCGTTCATACTGCGCCTCGCCACACCGGATGAATCGCCCTATGTGTGCAGGCTGCAACGGCAGAGAGCACGCAGCGGAGATCCTGAGATCATGCAAACCATTTGGAAGAAGCCGGTAACGCTCGCCCTCGAAGGTCCGGATCAGTGGGTGGTGATCCAGACGACCCAGGCCGCGACATGGGCGCTGGTCGAAGACTGGCCGACCGAAGAGGGTCCTGCCTTGGATAGGGCCTGCGCGGTTTGTGCCGATGTCATGTCGGGCAAACGAAACCGGGAAGAGGCGCGGCAGGCGTTCATCGACGCTGCGATCGAAGCCGGAATCCCGATCAAGGAATAGGGCCACGACCCGGTGGGCGCCTAATTGGCGCTGGACGGCAAGCGGTCATCTCGGCTCGCCGTCCAGCGTGATGACGCAGAGATTATACGCGATCAGCCATCATAATGGCCCGGCAATGCTGCCTCCGCAGACTTGACAACCACGGCCAGATTGACGCCCTTTGTCACGATTGCCCCGGTTGCTCGAAGGTCGGTTACCGCTTTCAGCCCGCCCGACTTGCGACCCAGAGAGCATGGTCGCCTTCAGTCCACGAACGGATCGTTCTAAAACCGCGACACTGACAGGAACGTCAAGCCGTCTCCGGGGCTTTGGCTCTCGCCAGGTCCTGCAGGAACTCTTCCATCAAAGGCTTGTCGCCGAACCGGCGATAGGCCCTTTCCGCTTCCAGCGAGAATGCCGGATGGGCCTCGACAAGGCTCGCCATTGTAGCCTGCGCCTTTTCAATCTCTCCGCTTCCACCCTGCAACGCGGCTTGGATGAGAAGGCAATTCGCATCGCGGGGCGCTCTGACAAGGCACTCGCTGATGACCGTGGCCGCCTCTTCGCGGCGGCCATCGGCATAAAGCGCCTGACCATGCACGTAGGCATAGTATTCCGGTGCCATGGGGTGCAGCCGGCGCGCCCGCTCCGCATTGGCGACAGCGTCCGGATAGTCTCCGAACCGGACCTGCGCTTTGGCCAGCGCAATCATACTGTCGGGATCGTTGGGGTTCAGTTCGACCGCACGCTGCGCCGCCTGAAGTCCGCCGGAATAGTCCGCCTGCAGCGCAAGTCCGAAACTGATTACCTGATATCCAAAACCGAGATTGGGATCGAGCCGCACGGCCTGCCGCGCCTCACTGAGACCCAGATCCAGTTCGGGCGCGGCGGCTTGACCGCCGGGCCTTTGCGCCACTTCGCCGATGTAGGTCAACGCAAGGCCTGCTCGGGCTGCGGCATAAGCCGGGTCCATTTCGAGGGCGCGCTGATACAGGCCACGGGCATCGAGAATAGCGTTCTGGTCAGCGGCGCCGTGCCGGTAACGGTTGCGGGCTTGCAGGACGAGATCATAGGCCTGCAGACTATCCGTCGGCCGCAGCGCCGCCGCCGCCGCTTCGCTTCGGCCGATATAGGGCGCGAGTTGCGCGACGATTTCCGTGGTGAGCTCGCTCTGGACGGTGAAAACGTCAGCAACCTTCTTGTCGAAGCTGCGCGACCATAAGTGCGCCCCCGTGCTTACATCAATAAGCTGCGCCGAAACGCGGAGCTGGTCGCCTTCCCGGCGCGCGCTGCCTTCAACCACGTAATCAACGCCAAGCTTTGCCGCGAGCTTACGTACATCCGTCTCCTGACCGCGCACGGCATAGGTGGAATCGCGGGCGATGACCTGAAGCTCGGGATTACGAGCGAGCGCCGTGGTCACGTCCTCGGTCAGACCGTCTGCAAAGTAAGGCTGGTTATCGCTGCCGCTCATGGTTGCGAACGGCATGACGGCAATCGAGGGCCTGGGGTCTGCACGGGTCTGGTCCAGAGAAAGTGCAGCCGGAATACCGCTCACCATCGCTGCCAGCGGGAGAGGTGAAATCTGGGTGCCGATGAGAATGAGAGCGATGGCAGCAACGCCATAAGACCAGCGCGCCGCGCTGCCGCGCAGGATATGTGGCACCTGCCGCCAGATCGACCAGGGAGAGCCCGCCCGCCTTACGCGGTACACTTCAAGCAGCTCGGGAATATTCTTGGCGCGCCTGCGGCCGACTCTGGCGAACAGATCGCCGCGGTTGCGCTCGGCCGCCATCACCACAGCGCCGCTGACGAATATCTGGCCCGGCTCGGTCATGGCCTCAAGCCGGGCCGCGACGTTCACCCCATCCCCATAGACATCACCATTATCCTCGATGACATCACCGAGGTTGATGCCGATACGCAGCTTGAAAGGGCCGTCGTCAAAACCTTGCTGGATGGCAAGTGCCGCATCAACGGCCGCGTTGACGCTCGGGAACATCGCAAGGAAGCCGTCACCCGTCGTTTTGAAAGTGGCTCCGCCATGGCGGGCGACAGTGGGGACGATCAGGTGGTCAAAAACAGTGCGCAGCTCTGCATAGGTAGAAGACTCGTCCTCGGCCATCAGCCGGCTGTAGCCGACGATATCAGCAGCCATGATTGCCGCGAGCTTGCGTTGCATTTCAGTCTCCCAACGGAGTGGCTTGGCACACAGCCGGCACTGCTAACAAATTAGTGCGTAGCGATCATTCAGACTACTCCTGCAATTCGGGAAGCGGTTATCACTACAGCTCATAAATGCGTGAATATTGAGACGGTCCATCAATTGCCGGTCCGCCGGCCGCTACTTCGTCTGGAGCCGTCCCGTCGCCTCACCGATGATGGCGAGCGCGATCACGCGAAGGCCGCGCTGGAGCGAGCGTTCGCGGCGTTGCGTCCTGACACGCGCGGGACTGAGGAGAAGATCGACGCGTCGCCCGCCTCATGCGGAAGAAGGCAACGAAGGGCCGATACCTTTCCGCCGCGCCTACCTTCGCTCCGTTATCGATCAGGTCGAAGTCGATGACGACGACATCCGCATCCACGGAAGGCGGGACGTTCTGGAACGTCTGGTGATGAGCGGAGAGGCTGCGGCTGGAGTGCCCAGTTTTGTATGGAAGAATGGCGCACCCGAAGAGATTCGAACTCCTGACCCCCAGATTCGTAGTCTGGTGCTCTATCCAGCTGAGCTACGGGTGCGTGCAAAATGCGGCGGTGCCGCTTGCGTGGCGATCCTCTAAAACGTCCTTCGGGACAATGCAAGAGCATTTCTGAAAAAATCGCGTGTTTGTCTGCCAGCAGCCGCGCCTTCGGAAATCACTTCACTTCTCGATGTGCGTCCGGCTGCGGTAATCCTCCAGCGAAACCGGGCGATCGGGGATCTCGATGCGGAACTGCGTGCCGACCGTCGGTTTTTCCACCAGCGCGATCGTGCCGCCATGGGCGAGCACCAGCTCGCGGGCGATGGTGAGGCCGAGGCCGGTGCCGCCGGAGCGGGCGGAGCCGCGGAAGGCGGCAAAAAGGTTCTGGCGCGCCTTCAGCGGCATGCCGGGGCCGGTATCATCCACCGTGATGCTGACGACGCTGCCGACGCGCTGGGCGGAAACGGTGATGCGCCGGACGGAGCCCGGGCCACCCTCGCCCGGCGACGTCAGCGCCTGCAGCGCGTTGCGGCAGAGATTGTGGATGACGCGGAAAAGCTGCTCGCCATCGGCATCGACCTCAAGCTCGGCGCCGATCTGCTCTGCAAATTCGATGCCGCTTTGCGGATCGATCGCCAGCATGTCCTTGACGTCCTGGGTCAGTTCCAACAGGCGGATATGGCGGCGACGCGGCGCGGATTCACTCGCCTTCCCGTAGGACAGCACCTCGGTGGTGTAACCGACGGCGCGGTCGATGGTGCGCAAGAGTTTCGGGGCAAAGCTTTTCACCATCGGGTCGTCTACATCGACCAGCCGATCCGACATCAGCTGCGCAGAGGCCAGGATATTGCGCATGTCGTGATTGATCTTGGAGACCGCGAGGCCGAGAGCGGCGAGGTTCTTCTGCTGCTTCAGCGTCTTTTGCAGCTCCATCTGCATCGAGGTGAGATTGCGGCCGGCGACCGCCAGTTCGTCGCGGCCGCCGTCGCCGATATAGATATGGGCGGGGTTCTCGGGATCGGAGGAGAATTGCTGCATGCTGCCGGTCAGCCGGCGGATCGGGCCGATGAGGATGCGGTTGATCGCAAAGAAGATCAGCGTCGCCGTGAACAGCGAGATCAGCACCGACAGCAATAGGACGTTGCGGGAATAGGCGAACATCGCCGTGCGCAGCTGCCGGTCCTTCATCACCACCTCGACGCCGGTGTTAGTGTCACCGACGGGGCCATAGACGCGGATTATCCTGCTGCCGCCGAAGATCAAGGTGTCGAGTGCGTCACGTATCGCCGTCACCGGCGGCACGTCAGTGAGATCATAGGCTTCATCGACGGAGGCCGGCATGTCGGTCGTCGCCAGCAGCCGCGAGGTGCCGTCCTTGCGCAGCACGATCGCCTTGGTGCCGGTTGCCTCCAGCGTCTCCTTCTGCAGCGCGCGCGGCAGCTCGACGGGCTGCAGCCCATCGATGACGATGGCGGCGGCGGCGGCGGTGTTCAGCCTGTCCTGCAGCCAGCGCAAGCGCATGCTGGCGACCGATGGAAAGAAGATCAGGATTTCGGCGAGCATGATAAAGACGACGGTGAGCCAGAGCAGCTTGCCGGAGAGGCCGCCGAACATGCGGGCAGACGGGCACGGCGCCCTTGCGGCCTCGCCGGCCGCCGGGATTTCCGCCGAAGGATTGTCGCCCTGGTCTCTTGTCGGCATTCTCGTCTCGCCCGATCGACAGCACCCAGGCCGCCTTTACCGTTGAGCTCTATCTTAGACCAAGATGCTCCGCTTTCAAATCTTTGCGAGCAGCGTCACGTCGTCACAAAGAAACGCCGCCCGAGAGGAGGAAGGCCCCTCCCCAACCCCTCCCCACAAGGGGGAGGGACTAATTTGTGGCGCCCGCGCAGCAAATATCAGCCTTTCCGCGGATGAAACGACGAAGTGGGAAGCGCCAGTGCGACAGGTTAAGCCCCTCCCCCTTGTGGGGAGGGGTTTGGGGCGGGGTCTTTGCCCGGCGCGGACGGGCAGAAAAAACTAACGCCGCCCGGAGGCGGCGTTAAAAGGCGCGTGATCAGTAAAGCTTAGAACTCTTCCCAGCTCTGCTCGGCTGCGGCCGCATTGCCACCGAAGGCGCGGGCGACTTTGGCGATCGCCCGGCGGGCGGGCGAAGCGACCGGCCTTTGCGGCTCGTTGCGAACGAGCGCCACAGGTGCCGGCGCATCATCCGACAGCTTGAAGCGGGCAATGAGGCGCACCAGGCCACCGGCTTCGGCCGAAAGCCTGTGCGTGGCGGCGGAGGTTTCTTCCACCATCGCAGCATTCTGCTGGGTCACCTGGTCCATCTGGTTGACGGCGGTATTGACCTCCTTGAGGCCGGTCGACTGCTCGGTCGCAGCTGTCGCGATCGAATGGATATGGTCGTTGATGGCAATGACGCGGGTGCCGATTTCGGCCAGCGCCTCGCCGGTCGCCTGGACGAGCTTGACGCCGACCTGCACCTCGTTGCCGGATTTGGTGATCAGCGCCTTGATGTCCTTGGCAGCCGTTGCCGAACGCTGGGCCAATTCCCGCACCTCCTGCGCCACCACCGCGAAGCCCTTTCCGGCATCGCCGGCGCGGGCCGCCTCGACGCCGGCGTTCAGCGCCAGCAAGTTGGTCTGGAAGGCGATCTCATCGATGACGTTGATGATCTGGCTGATTTCGCGTGAGGCCTGTTCGATGCGGCCCATGGCCTCGACGGCATTGCGCACGACGACGCCGGAGCGGCCTGCATTCTCCTTGGCTTCGGACACCATGATGGTTGCTTCGTGGGCCCGCTCGGTGGAGTTCTGGACGACGGCGGTGATCTCGTCGAGCGCTGCCGAGGTCTCTTCGAGGGCGGCTGCCTGCTGCTCGGTGCGCTTCGACAGGTCGTCGCTGGCATTTCGCAGCTCGGCGGTGTTGCCGTTCATCGCTTCGGTCGTCTCCCGCACTTCGCGCATCGTCGCCTGCAGAGTGACAAAGGTATTGTTGACGTTCCGCTGCAGCTCGGCGAAGGCGCCCTGGAAGTTGCCGCTCATCGTCTGGGTGAGGTCGCCTTCGGCAAGGCTTGCGACGACGCGGCGGGTCTCGCCGATGCCGGCATCGACGCTCGACAGCAGCATATTGATGTTGCCGGCAAACTGGTTGAGGTTGTCGTCCTCATAGTCCTTGCTGATGCGGTGGCCGAAATCGCCGGCCGCAGCCGCAGCCACGACGACGGACATGCTCGACTGCAGGTCGTCGCTCTTGGCGCGCATTGCCGCCTCCTGGGCGTTCAGGCGCTTGACGGCAAGGCCGTTCGCCTTGAAGACCGCAACCGCTGCGGCCATCTCGCCGATTTCGTCCGGACGGCCGGCAAAGGGCACCTCGGCGTCGAAATTACCATTGGCGACTTCGTTGATCGCATGGGTGACGCGCTTGATCGGGCGGCTGAGATGGCTGGTGCCGATATAGAAGCCCATGCCGATGCCGACCGCGATGCCGATGCCGGTGATGCTGAGCACGAGCATCAGCACCCAGGAGCGGAAGCTCTCGATCTCGGCATTGACGGTCTCCAGCGCTGCCTTGTCGATGGCGACGACGGCATCGATTTCCGCCTGGAACGCCTTGCGGTTGGCGCGGTTGGCCTCATTGTTGCCTTGTTGGCTTGCGGCCTCGGGGCCGACTTCCGTGCCGAGGCGGGCCGTTTCCGTGCGGAAGGTGCGGAATTCCGCGGCACGGGCGACGAGCTTGGCAAAATCGTCCTTCTCATCCTCGGGAACGAGCGGCGCCCAGCCGGAGATGACCTTGTCGATCTCATCGAGGCCAGCCAGCAAGCCCTTGGCGAAATTCGGCGTATCCTTGATCGTTTTGGCGGCATAGATGCCGCGCGATTCCATGACCACGGCCGTGACGAAACGATTGAGGCGTTCGCCGGCATAGGCGCGGCTGGCGGCATGCTCGTAAGCCGTCAGGTTGCGACTGTATTCGTGCATGGCGGACAACGCCGTTGCGCCGATCAGAAGTGCCACCGCGCCCATAACGCAAACCAGCAGATTGATTTTACCACGGATCTTCAATGCAATGCCTCCTAGCTACGCCCAGTGCCTGGAAAGCAAATTCCCAGTCGATGCGTTGAATATCGGCGAAATTTATTAAAGTTAGATTTCTAATATTTACGATTATGGCTTCGGAAATTATCCATGCCGAATGTCTTCGGGAGGCTAAACGCTTGAAAAGCTGGGTGATCTATCCGTCGCGGCGCAAAACTACAACCGTTCAGGGCAACCCGTATTTCTTAACACCAGAGTGCGAATTTACTTTCGAGGCCGGCAGTACATAGCGAAATTATCCGGCATAATTGACTTTTACGGGCTTCATCCTTATAAGCCCGCGCACGTCCGGTCACTTAGGCCTTTCATGGCCCGCCCGTTCGAAAAACAACGCTCCTTGCACTATGCAAATCCAAGAAGGGCCGCACTCCGCGGTGTTTAAAATAAATGAAGCGTACCTACCAACCATCCAAGCTTGTTCGCAAGCGTCGCCACGGTTTCCGTGCCCGCATGTCCACGAAGGGTGGCCGCAAGGTCATCGCAGCCCGCCGCGCGCAGGGCCGCAATCGTCTGTCGGCGTAAGCCGGGTTGCCCGGTAAAAGATGGCGGGCGAATTGACGATCAGTGAGAAGAAACACACTGTCGGGCGGCTGAAGAGCCGCCCGCAGTTTCTTGCCGTGCGCGAGGGCGAAAAACGCCGGGGCGGCTTCTTCCTTCTCGAGGTCCTCGACCGGAAGGACCCCGACAGCCAAGCACGCGTCGGTTTTACAGTCACCAAAAAACATGGCAACGCGGTCGAACGGAACCGTATGCGCCGCCGCCTGAAAGAGGCGGTGCGGCTTCATGCGGGGTTTGCAATGCAGCCCGGACACGACTATGTGGTTGTCGCGCGCAGGGACGTGCTTGACGCGTCCTTCCAGGAATTGGCCGCGGAACTGAAATCCCGCGTGGAAACCAGGCCGAAACACCGGCGCTCCGGAGACGGACGCCCCAGGAACGTATGATGGAAAACAACCGCAATTATTTCATTGCGATCGCTCTCTCGGTGCTGATCGTCCTCGGCTGGCAGTTTCTCTATATGAATCCGCGCATCGAGGCCCAGCGCAAGGCGCAGGAAGCGCAGAAGGCGCAGCAACAGACCGAGCAGGTGCGGCAGCCGGCAGCCGGCGGCGAGACGCCGGCCCAGCCGAGCGGTACGGCCCCTTCCGGCCAGGCAGCCGCGACAGCGACGCTCGAGCAGGCGCTGGCAAAGGCCCCGCGCGTCGCCATCGATACGCCGGCACTTTCCGGCTCTATCAACCTTGCCGGCGCCCGTCTCGACGATCTGAAGCTCAAGGGCTATCACGAGACGGTCGACGACTCGAGCCCGATCATCACGCTGTTCAGCCCGGCCGAGACCAAGGACGGCTATTTCACCGAACTCGGCTATATCGGCAGCGACGCGACAGGCGCCGTTCCGGGTGCCTCGACGCTCTGGACCGCGCCCGAGGGCGCCAAGCTCACCGAAAAGACGCCGGTGACGCTCTCCTACACCAATGACAAGGGCCTGACCTTCACCCGCACCATTTCCGTCGACGAACGCTACATGTTCACCGTCGCCGACAAGATCGAGAATACCGGCCAGGCGCCCGCATCGTTGTCTTCCTACGGCCGGGTGACGCGCTACAACAAGCCGACGACGCCCTCCGTCTATGTCCTGCATGAAGGCTTCATCGGCGTGATCGGCGACGGCCTGATCGAAACCAAATATAGCGCCGTCGAGGAGGAAGCCGTCACGCCGGCGAAATCCACCGGCGGCTGGCTTGGCATCACCGACAAATATTGGGCGGCGACGATCGTTCCGCCGCAAAGTGCGGCCTATGAGGCGCGCTTCTCCCACTTTGCCGATGGCCAGCCGCGCTATCAGGCCGATTACAAGGATGATGCCTTCACCGTTGCGCCGGGCCAATCGATCGAGCTCAAGAACCTCGTCTTTGCCGGCGCCAAGGAAGTGCCTGTTATCGACGGTTATGAGGCCAGCTACTCGATCCCGAAGTTCGACCGCCTGATCGACTGGGGCTGGTTCTATTTCATCACCAAGCCGATGTTCAAGCTGATGGACTTCTTCTTCCGCTACTTCGGCAATTTCGGCGTGGCGATCCTGTGCACGACCATCGTCGTCAAGCTCCTGTTCTTCCCGCTCGCCAGCAAGCAGTACGCTTCGATGGCGAACATGAAGCGCATGCAGCCGAAGATGGAGGAGTTGAAGGCAAAATTCGGCGACGACCGCATGGGGCTGCAACAGGCGATGATGCAGCTCTACAAGGAAGAGAAGATCAATCCGATCGCCGGCTGCTGGCCGGTGGCGCTGCAGATTCCGATCTTCTTCTCGCTCTATAAGGTGATCTACATCACCATCGAAATGCGGCACGCACCCTTCTTCGGCTGGATCAAGGACCTTTCGGCGCCCGATCCGACGACGATCGTCAATCTGTTCGGCCTGCTGCCTTTCGAGGGGCCGGCGCTGCTGCACCTCGGCGTCTGGCCGCTGATCATGGGCATCACCATGTTCGTGCAGATGCGCATGAACCCGACGCCGCCCGATCCGACACAGGCGATGATCTTCAACTGGATGCCGCTGGTGTTCATGTTCATGCTGGCCAGCTTCCCGGCCGGCCTGGTCATCTACTGGGCCTGGAACAACACGCTCTCGGTGGCCCAGCAGGGGCTGATCATGAAGCGCCACGGCGTCAAGGTCGAACTCTTCGACAATCTGAAGGGTCTGTTCCGACGAAAAGAAGTACCGTCGAAATGACGCTTGCCAAGCCCCGCTCCGGCGGGGCTTTTCATTTCCGGTCGGCGGACGAAGGAAACAAGGCATGCCGCGCAGGCGCCTGAAAAGCTTGACATCCGCCCGCAAAACCATGAAGCCCGGTGAAAGACCGAACCCAGAGATTGCAGAACCCGCATGTCCGACATCGAAAAGCCGCTCTTCGGCCACCCATGGATTTTCATCCGCGGCGTGCCCTCCCTGAATTTCCTGCCGCCGGAAGGGCCGTTGGAAGTGGCCTTCGCCGGTCGCTCGAATGTGGGCAAGTCGTCGCTGATCAATGCGCTGGTCGGCCAGAAGGGGTTGGCGCGCACCTCGAACACGCCGGGACGCACGCAGGAACTGAACTATTTCGTTCCGGACGGCTATTCCGGCGAAGGCGGCGACCTGCCGCCGACGGCGATCGTCGACATGCCGGGCTATGGTTATGCGCAGGCGCCGAAGGAGCAGGTCGACAAGTGGACCAAGCTCGTCTTCGATTATTTGCGCGGCCGCGCGACGCTGAAGCGCGTCTATGTGCTGATCGACAGCCGCCACGGCATCAAGAAGAACGACGACGATGTGCTTGATCTGCTCGACAAGGCCGCCGTCTCCTACCAGATCGTGCTCACCAAGACCGACAAGATCAAGGCAGCCGGTGTGCCGAAGCTCATTGCCGAAACGGCGGAAAAGATCCGCAAGCGCCCGGCCGCCTATCCGGGCGTTCTGTCCACCTCGTCCGAAAAGGGCGATGGGCTGGACGAACTTCGCCAGGCGATCGCCGAAACCGTCGGCATCGCCCGCTGGAAGTAGGAAGGCCTGAGTACCCGAACGCGAAGCCATGTTTGGTGTAAAGGTCGCCGCGACATCCCACAGTTGAACACAACGCCGCCGAAAAACTAACAGTTGACGTCGCAGGCTTGATGAGCTAGATAGCGACCATCGAATTTTGCTTGCTGGCTTGGTTATCGCGCGATTGGCACCGCGCCCTGAACGAACTTCCTTTCAAAAATCGCTATCACCATCCGCACCGCCTTGGCGTTGCGGTTCTTCAATATTGCTATGAAAGGGTTCATCATCATGGCCACTGGCACAGTTAAATGGTTCAATTCCACCAAAGGCTTCGGCTTCATTCAGCCTGATAATGGCGGCGACGACGCCTTCGTTCACATCTCCGCTGTCGAGCGCGCCGGAATGCGCGAACTCGTCGAAGGCCAGAAGATCGGCTTCGACCTCGAGCGTGACAACAAGTCGGGCAAGATGTCCGCTTGCAATCTCCAGAACGCTTAAATCGGTATCTGCTTCCCTTTGACCACGGATGTACTGGCACTGCCGGAAGCACGTTATCAATCCAAGGCCAGGCGATTTGCCTGGCCTTTTTCGTTTTCGCTCGCGTGTCGAGCCCGCAGTATCGGACCCAAGATGACAGAGACATACAGCAAATCTCGCCAGCGGGCGGAGATAGCCTTCGGTAACGTCCAGACCCAGTTCTTCGCGAAGAACCAGGCGGCCGAAGAGCTCGAATCCGACGCCCAATCGCAACAGGCAAAGACGTTGCGGCTTCGGGAGGCCCGGCTTGCGAGGGAACATAGTAACCGGGTGTCGGCAACCTCTGCCCTCATTGCGAAACGCGCCAGAGCCCGCTGAGATCGCACACCGATCGGCAAGGCTCGAGATTTAAACGCGTCTGAAATGACGGGCTTGCAGATCACGCGTTGCAGCATGGCCGAAGGCGTGCTGGCATTCACTCGCACCAAGGAAGCGTCTATGGCAGAGACTGCGAACGAAATTCAGTCGATCAATACGGCTTGGCAGATCGCCATTCAGGAAATCCTGCGCATGGTGATCAGAGATATGTATCACGGCGGCGGCGAAGCTTCGTTCAAGACCCATATCAAGCGTATCGAAGAAGCGGCCGTCGACAGTATTTACACGGATTTGCGGCTGCGCGGGACTGATGAATGGACGGAAGTCCTGGTCAAGGAAAGGGCAAGCAATTTCGTCACAACCCTGCTGACGTCATTTACCTATGACCGTACTTAAATCTCGAACAATCGGCGAGTTAAGAAACGCGTTGCATGGCCTGACCGGGGTCGATTGCGCTTGCGTCCCTGCAGTTTTTGAAGCAACCCTAGTTCTCCTGCTGTCCGGAGCAGCCGCGTCCACGAGTAATATTTGATGACCGATAGCAAAGACCAGCCGATTTCGCCGGAAGGCGTCGGCAACTTGCCCCATCTTGCCGAAGCCCTTGATGACGACCGGTTTCGACACTTTCTCGATCATGTGCCGTTTGCGGTGGCTGTCTCCGAACTCGGTGGCAATGAACCGCTGATCTACGTCAATCTCGAATTCGAACGGCTGACGGCGCTCGGGGCAACCCAGGTCCAGGGAAAACCCTGGCCGGACATTGAATTGAATTCCACCGCCGTTTCCGGAGAGGTGCCGCTCACAGCCGTGGTGACCTCCGCGGAGGAGTATATTGGCGCCTTCTCGCTCGCCGCCGAACCCGAGAGCACCGTTATTATCGATGTCTGGTCGAATACGATCGTCGACGACGACGACACGCCGCTTTTCCGACTGGTGGCCTTTGCTGCCCGAAATGAGGCGACGGCCGCTGAGAGCTTCAGCGAACTGCTGACGGAGAAAGATGTCCTTCTGCGGGAACTTCAGCATCGTGTGAAGAACAATCTTCAGATGATCACAGCGCTCATCCGAATGGAGGCGCGCAATGCTCAGCAGAATGAGGAAAGCGAGAGGTTTGCACGGCTTGCCGGGCGGATTGAAGCCTTGGCCCTTCTCTATCGCTCGCTGTCGGACGAAGAGAAAGGCGCCACGGTCGATCTTGGCACCTATGTCAGCCAGATTGCCGCCTCGGTGATGGCGGCCCATGCCGTGGAAGGGATCCGGCTGGACATGAAGGTCGATACCTGGCCGGTTTCGGTCGATGTCGCCATGCCGGCCGGGCTCGTCATCAACGAACTTCTCACCAATACGCTGAAGCATGCCTTCGTGGGGCGTGATGGCGGCGAGATCACGCTCCGCTGCGTGGTCGGCGATACCGGGTGCAGGATCACCGTCGCTGACAATGGCGTCGGTCTTCCCCAGGATGTGACTTGGCCGCAGCCGGGAAAGCTGAGCGCGATGATCGTGCAGTCGCTGAAACAGAATGCCCGCGCCGAGGTTGAAGTCAGCTCGTCCCCTGACGCCGGGATGAGTGTCTCCCTCGTCTTCCCGAGAGCCGAAGCGGCCCGATAGAGCGCCGCGCGTCTTTTCAGACGCGCTAAGGACGCTCTATCACTTTGAATCTGCGCGTAATCCTTTCCGAAAATCGATTCCGATTTTCGGGGTTATGCGCTAAAGCGCGTCGCGATCTTTCAGATTCGCTCCTCGCGCTTTAGGTCTTTGTTTTTACGCATGTCGTTGTCGCAAAACCGCTGCACACTTTTGCGCGACATGCTTTAGCCACCTCATCAATTGTGTTTGGGGCGCCCCGAAGAGCGCCCCAATTCGTCTGCCGATACGAGCGGGCTTACATCTTCGGCAACAGCACCTTGTCGACGACGTGGATGACGCCGTTCGACTGCTTGACGTCGGCGATCGTCACATGGGAGACGCCGCCGTTTTCATCGGTCAGGGTGATCTTGCCCATGTTTTCCTTGGCTTTCAGCACGCAGCCGCCGACGGTCTTGATGTCGTGCTCGCCGCCGTCATCCTTGATCATCTTGGCAACGGTATTGGCCATCGCATCGGCCGCAACGACGTGGCAAGTCAAAACCTTGGTCAGCGTTGCCTTGTTTTCCGGCTTCAGCAGCGTATCGACAGTGCCCTTCGGCAGGGCGGCGAAAGCTTCGTTGGTCGGCGCAAAGACGGTGAAGGGGCCTTTGCCCTCGAGCGTGCCGACGAGGCCGGCTGCCTTGACGGCGGCGACCAGCGTCGTGTGATCCTTCGAGTTCACGGCGTTCTCGATGATGTTCTTGCTATCGAACATCGCCGCACCGCCGACCGTCGGGTTTTTCGCGGCGGCAAAGGCGACGGCGGACATGGCGGTGGCGAGCGCGAAGCCGCGCAATACGGACTTGATCATGATTTTCTCCTCACCGGAAACCGTCCGCCGGCTTTATGCCTTAGCGTCGTCCGGACATTTCGAACTACGGAAGGCGGCGCCAAGAGTTTCAGAGAGGAGACATAATTTACGGCCGGGGCGATTATAGCCGGCGCGCTTATGGTCGGCGCAGGGGACCGCTTGCGATCACCGGACCAGTCGCCTGGCCGGTCGGCGAACCGCCGAAGGGTTCGAGACTGACGGCAAGCGTTGCGCCATCGGCTACCATGCTGCGCAGTTCGGCGGGAATGACAAGTTCACCGCTTTCGCCCGGCTGCAAGACGCCGAGCGATCTCGTCATGCCGCTGCCCGGCACCAGCCAAAGTTCCAGCGACTTCTCCTCCGGCTTGCCGGCGGCGACCGGAACAATTTTCAGCCGGCCGCTCTGAAGCTCGTAGGAGGCGAGAAGATTGATGGTGCTGTTCTGGCCCGAAAGCGAGGCCACCAGCGGTGCCGGACCCTGCGGCTCGGGCACCACGCCGGAGGCGAAGATGACGGCGCTGACGGCGACGACGATGCAGGCGAAGCTCAGCGAGCGCCAGAAAACGGCGGAATTCCACAGCCCCTGAGAAAAAGAGGGGGGCTTTTGGCCATCGCCGAACAGCCGCGCCTCGATCTGCTTGAAGGTTTCCCGGTTCGGAGCGACGCCTTCATACTCGTCGTTGAAGGCGGAGAGGTTGGTTTCCCAGCGGCTGACGATCGCAGCGAAGGGCCGGTCGTGGCGTATGCGCTCTTCCACCACCCGGCGATCCTGCAACGACAGGACGCCAAGCACATATTCGCCGGCGAGAACCTCGTCGCGGGAGCGGTCTCCCTTGCTTTTGTCGGGCGATGTCATCGTTCCATGCACTCTCTCAGTTTCAAGAGGCTGCGCCTGAGCCAGGTCCGCATCGTGTTCAGCGGGACACCAAACTGATCGGCCAGTTCCTGATAGCTCAGCCCTTCGACATAAGCCCGTTTCACCGCGACCGCACGATCAGCTTCCAACTCTTCCATGCAGGTGTCAATCCGCCTTCCTTCATCCTTGGTCACCGTCTGCATTTCCGGGTCGGGTCCGGCATCGGCAAGATCGTAGACCGTGTCCAATTCGTCGGCGACGGGCTTGTGCGCCCGCAGCGCATCGATCGACCGGTTGCGGGCAATTGCGGCCAGCCATGCCGAGGACGAACCCGAGGCGACGGAGAAGCTGCGAGCGCGTTGCCAGATGCTGATATAGACTTCCTGCAGAGCCTCTTCGGCTTCCGTGCGATCCTTCAAGATACGCAGGCAGATCGAGAAAAGTTTCGGTCCGGTCTGATTGTAGAGGGCCACGAAAGCCCTGCGATCGCCGAGTGCGACGCGGCCGATCAAGTCTACGATCTCATCGCCTTGCATGCCGTTCCTCATCTCAAGCTTGCGTGCGCCAGACGGTAACGACGTCCGGCTCCGCGACAGATACGAAAAACTATTGCCCTCTGGATTATTCCCTCTGTCAGAAACTTGCGATAAAAGGCCGCGAACAATTCTGCGGGGTTCCCATGAACGAAACCGAAAGCGAAATGCAGGCACGGCTTCTGGCCAAGGCACTGCCCTTCATGCAGCGTTACGAGAACAAGACGATTGTCGTGAAATATGGCGGCCACGCCATGGGCAATCCCGAGCTCGGCAAGGCCTTTGCCAGCGACATCGCGCTGTTGAAGCAATCGGGCGTCAACCCGATCGTCGTTCACGGCGGCGGCCCGCAGATCGGCGCCATGCTGAGCAAGATGGGCATCGAATCGAAATTCGAGGGCGGGCTTCGCGTCACCGACCAGAAAACGGTCGAGATCGTCGAGATGGTGCTCGCCGGCTCGATCAACAAGGAAATCGTCGCGCTCATCAACCAGACCGGCGAATGGGCGATCGGCCTTTGCGGCAAGGACGGCAACATGGTCTTCGCCGAAAAGGCGCGCAAGACCATCAAGGATCCGGATTCGAACATCGAGCGCGTGCTCGATCTCGGTTTCGTCGGCGAAGTGGTCGAGGTCGACCGGACGCTGCTCGATCTGCTCGCCCGCTCCGAGATGATCCCGGTCATCGCCCCCGTGGCGCCTGGCAGGGACGGCGCCACCTACAATATCAACGCCGACACGTTCGCCGGTGCCATTGCCGGTGCGCTGAATGCCACCCGACTGCTGTTCCTGACCGATGTGCCCGGCGTGCTCGACAAGAACGGCCAGCTCATCAAGGAGCTTTCGGTCGCCGAAGCACATGCGCTGATCGCCGATGGCACGATTTCGGGCGGCATGATCCCGAAGGTCGAGACCTGCATCGATGCGATCAAGGCCGGCGTGCAGGGTGTCGTCATCCTGAACGGCAAGACCGCCCATTCCGTCCTGCTCGAGATCTTCACCGAACATGGCGTCGGAACGCTGATCGTTCCCTGAACGAGGCTGCGCCCTTCACTTGCGAAGGGCGGATCTTCCTGGCACGGGAACAGGGTATCGAGGAACGAAATGCGCCTGACAGACTGCTATAATTTTCACGATTTCCGGCGCATGGCCAAACGGCGTCTTCCCGGACCGATATTCGACTATATAGACGGCGGCGCCGATGACGAGGTGACGTACCGGCGCAATACCGCGGCCTTCGAGGCCTGCGATCTGGTGCCTGACGTCTTGCGCGGTGTGGCCGATGTCGACATGTCAGTGACCGTCATGGGGCAGAAGCTCGCAATGCCGGTCTATTGCTCGCCGACGGCGTTGCAGCGCCTTTTCCACCACCAGGGGGAGCGGGCGGTCGCGGCAGCGGCGGCAAAACACGGGACGATGTTCGGCGTCTCCTCGCTCGGCACGATCAGCCTGGAGGAAGCCAGACAGATCAGCAACGGGCCGCAAGTCTATCAGTTCTATTTCCACAAGGACCGCGGCCTCAACCGCGAGATGATGGCGCGAGCGAAAAATGCCGGCGTGCAGGCCATGATGCTGACGGTCGACAGCATCACCGGCGGCAACCGCGAGCGCGACAAGCGCACGGGCTTTGCCATTCCCTTCAAGCTCAATCTTGCTGGCATGACCCAGTTCGCGATCAAGCCTTCCTGGGCAATCGACTGGCTGACGCACGAGCGCTTCCGGCTGCCGCAGCTCGAAAACCACGTCAAGATGGATGGCGGCGCGCTGTCGATCAGCCGATACTTCACTGAGATGCTGGACCCCTCGATGTCGTGGGACGACGTGGCGGAGATGGTGCGCGAATGGGGCGGGCCATTCTGCCTGAAGGGCATCATGTCGGTCGAAGACGCCAAGCGCGCGGCCGAGATCGGCTGCAGCGGCATCGTGCTTTCCAATCATGGCGGGCGCCAGCTCGACGGCTCGCGCAGCGCATTCGACCAACTGGCCGAGATCGTCGACGCCGTGGGCGACCGGATCGACGTGATGATGGATGGCGGCGTGCAGCGGGGAACGCATGTTCTTAAAGCGCTGTCGCTGGGGGCGAAGGCCGTCGGGCTCGGGCGCTACTATCTCTTCCCGCTTGCCGCTGCCGGACAGCCCGGCGTCGAACGGGCGCTGGAGACGATGCGCACCGAGATCGAGCGCGGCATGAAGCTGATGGGCTGCACCTCGGTCAGCCAGCTCAGCCGGCGAAATCTGCGTTTCCGTTCCTGAGCGGAACGGGATTTCATTCCGGGCCGCAGCCTTTCGCACTAAAGCGCGTCGCGATCTTTCGGATTCGCTCGTCGCGCTTTAGCTCTTTGTTTTTACGCATGCCGTTGTCGCAAAACCGCTGCACACTTTTGCGCGACATGCTTTAGATCTGCGGCCCTCGGGCATTCGACGTCAGAGCGGGCTATAAATCGCCGCTGCCTCCTGTTTCAACTTTTCCATCATCGACCGGTAAGGCCCCGGACCATAACTGACGCGGCCGACACCGAGCCTTGCCAGCGTCTTTACATCCGGAGCGCCTGTCCGCATCATGATGTTGACCGGCAGCGGCGATGCCGCGCAGATCTTTTCGATCAAGGCAGGATCGATCAAGCCAGGCACGAAGAAGCCGCTGCCGCCGGCGGCCGCATAGGCCTTGCCGCGCTCGATCGCCTCGTCCACCAGACCGGCATGTTTGGAAAGATCGCTTTCCGCAAGGAAAAGGTCGGTGCGGGCGTTGATGAAGAAGGGAATGTCCTTGCCCTCGGCCATCTCGCGAATGGCGCGGATGCGGGCCACCTGCCTCTCCACCGGATAGAGGCCATCGCCGCCGACCACCTGATCCTCGAAATTGATGCCGATAGCGCCGACCTCCACCAGCTTGGCGACATTGGCGGCCGCACCTTCAGCCTCGGCCGAATAGGCGCCTTCGAAATCGACCGAAAGCGGCAGGTCGACGGCAGCGGTGATGGATTTCGCCGTGTCGACCAGCACCGACATCGGCAGCTTCTCACCGTCTGCATAACCATGGGCAGCGGCCACCGACCAGCTTCCTGTTGCAAGCGCCTTGGCGCCGGCATCCGCGACGGCCTTTGCCGTGCCGGCATCCCAGATATTGTAGAGAACAACCGGGTCGCCCTTACGGTGCAATGCGCCGAATGCCTTGGCCTTTTCACTCTGGTTCATGCCGTCTCCTCCATGTTGGATGCTTGTGCGCTGATCTTCTCTTCATGCCGCAGCAGCCATTGCTTGCGCCAGAGTCCGCCGCCATAGCCGGTCAACGAACCATCCGCGCCGAGGATGCGATGGCAGGGCACGATGATGGCAAGCTGGTTGGCGCCATTGGCGCGGCCGACGGCGCGCACCACCTCCGGCCTTTCCATCTCCCTTGCGAGATCGCCATAGGCGCGCGTCTGGCCGGCAGGAATCTCCATGAGCTTTGCCCAGACATGTTTTTCGAAGGGTGTGCCGCCGGGCGCCAACGGCGTCTTGAAGACGGTGAGCCGCCCTTCGAAATAATCCCGGATCTCCGCCGCGATCTGATCGATCGCCGGCGTGCGGCCGATCGCGACTGACGAGCGGACGCCCTTCTGCAGCGCCTCGAGCTCGGTCGGCAGTGCCTTGCGATCGTGGAATTCGAGAAGATGCAGATGCGTCTGGTCGGCAACGGCTATCATCGGTCCGAGCGGCGTCTCGAACCAGTCGGCAAAGAGCAGTTCACGGTTCTGCGACAGCGCCGGCGCCTTGCCGGCCAGGCGCTGGAAAGCCGCCCGGAAACCGCTTGGGGAGTCATAACCCGCATCGAGCTGCGCATCGATGACGCGCGCGCCATCGGCCAGCTGCCGGGCCGCCTCGCCCAGCCGGATATAGCGGACGATATCGTGGAAGGTCATGCCGAGCCCGCGTTTGAAGGCGCGGCGCACGGTTGAAGGATCGTGGCCGCGGCGCACGAGCTCATCCTCGCTCCAGCGCAGCTGGGGCTCGCGGTCCAATGCGGCGAGCAGCTCGTCGACGATCGGCTCCCTGCCCGGCTGCTCCAGCGGTCTGCAGCGCTGGCACGGGCGGAAGCCGGAATGCATGCAGGCGGCGATCGTGTCGAAAAAGAGCGTATTTTCCCGCTTCGGCTTGCGCGCGGGGCAGGTCAGACGGCAGAAGATGCCTGTCGTCTTGACGCAGACATAGGCCTGCCCCTCATAATCGGCGCTGCGCGTGATCAGGGCATCATAGAGCGTATCATCATCGGGGCGTTCGAAAAGCATGACCGCTTTCTAGCATTCCGTGTCCGTGCCGTCCGCCGAAAATCGGGCGTCTATTCTTTCTTGCCGATTTCCTTGGCGCATTAGCCGTGCCATAAGACCGCCATGACCAAGATCGACCGCACGCCTGATAAAGCCGATTTCCAGCACGTCACAGACTGGGTCTTCGACCTCGACAACACGCTCTATCCGCATCATGTCAATCTCTTCGCGCAGATCGACAAGAACATGACCGCCTATGTCGCAGCACTCCTGCAGATGGAGCGGGAAGAGGCGCGCAAGCTGCAGAAGCAATATTATCTCGACCATGGCACGACGCTGCAGGGCCTGATGATCCATCACGGCATCGACCCGAACGACTTTCTCGAAAAGGCGCATGCGATCGATTACACGGCGCTGACGCCGCAGCCGGAACTCGGCGAGGCGATCAAGGCGCTGCCGGGGCGCAAGTTCATCTTCACCAATGGCAGCGTCAAACATGCCGAAATGACGGCGGAGGCGCTCGGCATCCTCGAGCATTTCGACGACATCTTCGATATCGTCGCCGCCGATTACGTGCCGAAGCCGGCGCAGGCGACCTACGACAAGTTCGCGGCGCTGAAGCGGGTCGAAACCAACAAGGCGGCTATGTTCGAGGATCTGCCGCGTAACCTGACGGTGCCGAAGGCGCTCGGCATGCAGACCGTGCTGCTGGTGCCGCGCAATCTGGAAGAGACGGTCGTCGAATGGTGGGAAAAGACCAGCGGCGAGGAGGATCATATCGATTTCGTCACCGACGATCTCGCCGTCTTCCTCGGCAAGATTACCGGCTGAAGCATTACCAAGTTTTCACTCAGCTTACCGATGTTTAACTGGGGCTTCCGGGTCCGCTGCCATAGCTTCTTTCGTGAGGGGACACCTTACGAAAGGCAAACACGATGTACCGCAACAAGCTGATACTGGCAGCGCTTTCCTCCACCCTCATTTTCGGCGCAGCCGCCGGGGCAGTTTTTGCCGCACCCGGTGACGGGCCGCGTCAGCATGCCGGCAGGCACGGTCCGGGGCCTGATGCCTTCCGCGAAATCACCTATGTCCGCATGCTCAAGCAATTCGATACGAACAAGGACGGACAGGTCTCCAAGGACGAGGCGACCGCCGGCCTCGACAAGATCTTCGCCGCGATCGATACTAACAAGGATGGCTCGCTGACCCCGGGCGAAATCCGTGCGTACCGGCAAACGCAGATGCAGGCGATGAGAGACCAGCGCAAGCAGGAGGCCGGCGAAAACAAGGATGCGAACGCCGCAGCCGCGACGGCAGACAATAACGACCAGGGACGGCCGCCTCGCGACGGTCACGACGGCCGTGACGGGCATCGCTGGATGCGCCATGGCGGCAACATCATGCGTGCCTCGATCATGATGCAGCGGGTCGACACCGACCAGAACGGCCAGATTTCCAAACAGGAAGCTGAAGCCGGCATGGACAAGCTGTTCACTCGGATGGACCGCAACAAGGATGGCGTCATCTCGATCGACGACATGCCGGACCGGCCACTGCTCTAGAACAAGATGACGACCTCCCCTGCCTTTTCCCGCCTCGGCGGGGAGAGGCTTTGCGGCTTGTCCCTCCGAAGCGCCTATTCGCGGTGTTCGTAGAAACTCTGAACGATCTTCCATGCCTCTTCGGCCGTGTCGACGAAGCTGATCAGCTTGACGTCGTCAGGTGCGATGGTGCCGAATTCGGCCAATGCGTCGAAATTGATAATGCTTCGCCAGAACGCCTCGCCGAAAAGGATCAGCGGCAGGCGCTCCATGCGGCCGGTCTGGATCAGCGTCAGGCATTCGAAGAATTCGTCGAGCGTGCCGAAGCCGCCGGGAAAGACGGCGATCGCCTTGGCGCGCACCATGAAGTGCATCTTGCGGATGGCGAAATAGTGGAAATTGAAGCTGAGCTCCGGCGTCACATAGGCGTTCGGCGCCTGCTCGTGCGGCAGCACGATGTTGAGGCCGATCGAAGGCGCGCCCTCGTCGGCCGCGCCGCGATTGCCGGCCTCCATCACGCCGGGGCCACCGCCGGTGACGATGACATATTCGTGGAAATTGAAGGTGGCCGAATATTTCGAGCAGAGCCGGGCGAATTTGCGCGCCTCGTCATAATAGACGGAAGCCGCCTCCAGGTTGACGCGCTGGATATCGTTGCGGGCTGCCCAGGCGCTCTGGCCGGGGGCGGGAATGCGAGCGCCGCCGAACATGACGACGGTCGACTTGATGCCGCGTTCGGTCAGCATCATCTCCGTCTTCAACAGCTCCAGCTGCAGGCGGATCGGCCGCAGCTCCTCGCGGCAAAGGAAATCCTCGTCGACATAGGCAAGGCGGTAGGCAGGCGACATCGTCTGCGGCGTCTTCGGCACGGCTTCGGCGCGCTGCCTGTCGGTCGAGCTGCTCTTCAGCGGGTCCCATACGCCATCCTTGCGCCGCGAACCGCCGTTTCGTCCCTTCGCCATGTCGAAATGCCTTTCAGTATTGCCGGCCACGAAGCCGGATATGTCGCTATAACGCCTTGAATCCAGATATGATCTTGTCGGAAAAATCATTCCGTTCTACGGGTTCATGCTGTAGAGCAGGATACACCCCCCGCCAACCTAAATTCCGGAGACCCCGCCGTCTCCACGATAAAGATTGAAGTTTAAGGAATTCTCATGAGCGCCACCGACCTCGCATCCCTCGAAAAGATCATCGAAACCGCCTTCGACA
Source organism: Rhizobium leguminosarum (assembly GCF_001679785.1). NCBI lineage: Bacteria > Pseudomonadati > Pseudomonadota > Alphaproteobacteria > Hyphomicrobiales > Rhizobiaceae > Rhizobium > Rhizobium leguminosarum. Next base: position 4,519,051 of record NZ_CP016286.1, on the reverse strand, counting down.
ATCGCGACAATGTGAACACGTCGACGAAGGGCGAGGTTCGCGATGCGGTCGAAGCAGCGCTCGATCTGCTCGATGCCGGCAAGGCCCGTGTCGCCGAACGCTCCGCCGACGGCGCCTGGTCGGTCAATCAGTGGCTGAAGAAGGCCGTGCTGCTGTCCTTCCGCCTCAACGACATGGATGTAGTGAAGGGCGGCTCGGGCAACTCGACCTGGTGGGACAAGGTTCCTTCGAAGTTCGAAAACTGGGGCGAGAACCACTTCCGCGCCGCCGGCTTCCGCGCTGTGCCGAACTGCGTCGTGCGCCGCTCGGCCTATATCGCCCCGAACGCCATCCTGATGCCTTCCTTCGTCAATCTCGGCGCCTATGTCGGCGAAGGCACCATGGTCGATACCTGGGCAACGGTCGGCTCATGCGCGCAGATCGGCAAACATGTGCATCTCTCCGGCGGCGTCGGCATTGGCGGCGTGTTGGAGCCGATGCAGGCGGGCCCGACGATCATCGAGGACAATTGCTTCATCGGCGCCCGTTCCGAGGTGGTCGAAGGCTGCATCATCCGCGAAGGCTCGGTGCTCGGCATGGGCGTCTTTATCGGCAAGTCGACCAAGATCGTCGACCGCGCCACCGGCGAGGTGACCTACGGCGAAGTGCCGCCCTATTCCGTCGTCGTCGCCGGCTCGATGCCGTCGGGCAATGCGACGATGGGCAACGGCCAGCCGGCGCCGCATCTCTACTGCGCCGTCATCGTCAAGCGCGTCGATGAAAAGACCCGCTCGAAGACCGGCATCAACGAGCTGCTCAGAGATTGATGACACCGGGACGTTGATCCGGTAAACAGACGGCGTCTTTTTACGCGAGGCGGCCCCGCCTTGCCATGTCTTTGCCATTCCCGCCGGATAGTTCGACCGCCATGACCGCTACCGACCCCGTCGCCAATCTCCAGACGCTGATTCGCTGCCCGTCCGTGACGCCCGCCGAAGGCGGCGCGCTCACGGCGCTGGAGGCGATGCTTGCGCCGCTCGGCTTTACGGTCGACAGGGTGAAGGCGAGCGAAGAGGGAACACCCGAGATCGAAAACCTCTATGCCCGCCTTGGCAAGGACGGTCCGCATCTGATGTTTGCCGGCCATACCGATGTCGTGCCGGTCGGCGACGAAGCCGCCTGGACGCATCCGCCGTTTGCCGCCCAGATTTCGAAGGGCGAGCTTTTCGGCCGTGGCGCCGTCGATATGAAGGGCGGTATTGCCTGTTTCGTCGCCGCCGTTGCCCGCCATGTCGAGAAAAACGGGCCACCCAACGGCTCGATTTCCTTCCTGATCACCGGCGACGAGGAAGGTCCGGCAATCAACGGCACGATCAAGCTGCTGCAATGGGCGGCCGAGCGCGGTGAGCATTGGGATGCCTGCCTGGTCGGCGAGCCGACCAATCCGGACAGGCTGGGCGACATGATCAAGATCGGCCGGCGCGGCTCGCTGTCGGGTAAAATCACCGTTCACGGCGTGCAGGGCCATGCCGCCTATCCGCACCTGGCAGACAATCCGGTGCGCGGCATGCTGCAGCTGACGCAGGCGCTGATGGACCCGCCGTTTGACGGCGGCACCGACGATTTCCAGCCGTCGAACCTCGAAGTGACCACGGTCGATGTCGGTAATCCGGCGACCAACGTCATTCCGGCCAAGGCATCGGCAAGCTTCAACATCCGCTTCAACGACGGCTGGACCGTCGAAACGCTGCGTGCCGAAATCCTGCGCCGTCTCGACGCCGCGGCCCGGGATGGCGCCTTGCGGCCGGGCCGTGAACCGGTGGCCTATGATATTGTCTGGGCCGACCGGCCGAGCCATGTCTTCCTGACGCGCAACAATGCGCTGATCGCCTCGCTGTCTTCAGCCGTCGAAAGCGTTGCCGGCCAGTCGCCGCGGCTTTCGACCACCGGCGGCACATCGGATGCGCGCTTCATCAAGGATTATTGCCCGGTCGTCGAGTTCGGCCTCGTCGGCCAGACGATGCACATGGTCGACGAGCGCGTCGCTGTCGCCGATCTGGAGACGCTGACGGCGATCTACGAAACCTTCATCGCCCGCTGGTTCGCCAATGCCGGGCTTTAGGGAGGTTCAATATTACCTGGCCGGCCTCTGGCTGCTGATCCAGCTGGATCCGCGCGGCTTCCGCTACCTCGATATGTCCGAGCGCGGTGTCAACCGTTCGTTCTGGGCGATGCTCTGGTGCCTGCCGCCGATGGGTATTTCCTGGCTCTGGTGGCGACAGGCCTTCCTGCGGTCGATGCCGCCGGAAGCCGATGTCAACTTTGCCTTCTATATCAGGCTCAGCCTCGTCGAGGTCGCCAACTGGTTCGTGCCGCTGGTCTTTGCCGGGCTGCTGCTGCTTGCCTTCCGCATGGGCGAGCGTTTCGCCCCCGTCGTCGTCAGCGTCAACTGGCTCGGCGTGCCGCTTTCCTATATCAATGGGCTGCTGCTGGCGCTGGTGTTCTTCCTGCCCGGCTCCGTCGGCCTCGTCTCGCTGCTGCTGCTCGCCTTCATGCTGGCGCAGGTCTTCGTGCTGGCGCGCATTCTCCGGATGATCTGCCATGGCCATACGCTGATGACCGGGGCGCTGACACTGGTGCTGCTCGTGCCGTCGATGATCCTTTCGGAATATCTGCAGCACTTCCTCGGCATCTATCCCGCCTAGAGCATGATGCCGAAAAGTGTGAGCGGTTTTCGGGCGACATCATGCTCTAATTCTTTAATTTAGAACAGGATTCAGATTTTAGGCAAACTTAGGAGGGATCATCAGCATCCTCGTCATTGGCATCGGCATCGGTGACCGGTCTTCGGCGGTCGGGGATCACGTCGGGATAATCCACCTGCATGAAATAGAGCCCGTCCGGCGGCGCCACCGGGCCGCAGGCCTTGCGGTCGCGTGCCGCCAGCGCCGCCTCGACATCATCAGGTGTCCATTTGCCTTCGCCGGCAAGCTTTAGCGTGCCGGCGAACGAACGGATCTGGTTATGGAGAAAACTCTGCGCCGTGGCGCGGATCTCGATCAGCTCGCCGTTGCGCGTCACATCCAGCCGGTCGAGCGTGCGCACCGGGCTGTTTGCCTGGCAATGGGCGGCGCGGAAGGTGGAGAAATCGTGCCTGCCGACCAGCTTTTGGGCGGCGGCGTGCATGACCTCGTGATCGAGCACCTTCGGCACCCACCAGGCCTTGCCGACTTCGAGCGCCAGCGGCGCCCGGCGGCTGACGATGCGATAGAGGTAATGGCGCCGCAGCGCCGAAAAACGGGCATCGAAGAACTCGGGCGCCGCCTCGACGTCGAGAATGGAGACCCGCTCGCCGGCGAGCCTCAGATGCGCGTTCAAGGCATTCTGCAGCTGGTAGGGCGACCAGTCCTTCGAAAGATCGGCATGGATCACCTGCCCCATGGCGTGGACGCCGGAATCGGTGCGTCCGGCGCCGCGAACCGACACCGTCTCGCCGGTCAGCGACAGCACCGCCGCCTCGATCGCGCCCTGCACCGAGGGGCCATTTTCCTGCCGCTGCCAGCCGACATAGGGGCCGCCGTCATATTCGACGGTCATGCGGAAACGCGGCATCAGCTAAGCCCCGTGCCCGCCGCAAGCGGCGTGCCCCTGAGGAAATCGGCCGCCGCCAGCGGCTTGCCGCCGGCCTTCTGCAGCCTGGTGAGCCGCACCGCGCCCGAGCCGCAGGCGACCACGAGATCATCCGTCAGCAATTGCCCGACAGCACCCTGCCCTTCAGCCAGTTCGGACGCCAGCACCTTCACCCGCTCCGGCTTGCCGCCGATTTCGAGCTCGAACCAGGCGCCCGGAAACGGCGCCAGGCCGCGGATATGGTTGTGCACGTCGCTGGCATCCCTGGAAAAATCGATGCGCGTCTCGGCCTTGTCGATCTTGGCGGCATAGAGAACGCCCTCATCCGGCTGCGGCGTCAGCGGCAGGTCGTTCATTTCGAGTTTCACCATGGCCTCCGCCATCGCCTTGGCGCCGACCAGCATCAGCCGGTCGTGCAGTTCGCCAGCCGTCATGTTCGGGCCAATCTCGACCTCGCGGGTGAGTGCCACGGCGCCGGTATCCAGACCTTTGTCCATCTTCATCACCATCATGCCGGTCTTTGCGTCACCAGCCATGATCGCCCGCTGGATGGGTGCCGCACCCCGCCAGCGCGGCAGCAGCGAGGCATGACCGTTGTAGCAGCCATCGCGGGTGCCGTTCAAAATCGCTTCCGGCAGCAACAGCCCGTAGGCAACGACGACGCCGACATCGGCATTCAGGCCACGAAACCTCTCGCGCTCCTCGGGGTCTTTGAAATTGACCGGGGTGAAGACCGGCAAGCCAAGCAGTTCGGCCGCCTGATGCACCGGCGATTTCTGCAGATCGAGGCCGCGCCGCCCGCCCGGCCGCGGCGGCTGCGTATAGACCGCAACGATCCTGTGGCCGGCATCGACGAGCAGGCGCAGGGTCGGAACCGAGAACTCCGGGGTTCCCATAAAGATGATGCGAAGAGACATTTTATCTCGCCAATTGAGGATCAACCGTCTTCAAACGGGTTTACGAGCTTGAGATCAAGCCCCTCGAAATCTCGGGTGTTACGAGTCGCAAGCGTCGCACCGTTGGCAAGGCAGATGGCGGCTATCATGGCATCCTTCGTTTCCATCGGCCGTCCCGCCTTTCTGCGCTCGGCGGCCAACAGGCCGTATCGACGCGCCGCACTCAGGGAAAAACCGAGTATGCGGCCGGCAAATTCCGACTCGATCCGATTGAAGTCGGCCACCAGCGCTGTCTTTCGCCTGCCATCATCAAGGAGCTCAAGACCGTAACGCATTTCCGCGACGGCAATCGTCGTCAGAAAAAGCGTCTCAACGTCGTAGGCGTCCAGCCAGCTCAGTATCCGCTCGCTGTGGGTCCTCCCCTGCATCTCGGAAATCACATTCGTGTCGAGGACGATCATGTGTCGAAGCGCGGCGGTTCGCGGTCGCGTTCGTGGCGAGATGCGGCGATGGCCTCAACTTCATCTTCGCTCAATCTTTCGTCACCCATCAGGGAACGCAGGCGCTGGCCGGCGGAAGCTCCTGAGCGCTGCACCGCAATCTGTCGGCTCATGATTTCGATCGCCTCTTCTGAAAGGCTGCGCCCATTGCGTTGCGCGCTTTCCTGAAGCTGCCGCTTCATCGCATCCGGAACATCCCGAATAAGCAGGTCGCCCATTTCAGCACCTCCATTATGATATCAGTGATATCATAATGCCTCGCCGGTGAATTTTCAACGCAGCGTCAGAGCGCCTTGGACTTCGCCGCCTTGGTGAATTTCTTGATCACCATCTCCCGCTTCAGCCGCGAGATGTAATCGATGAACAGCACGCCGTTCAGATGGTCGATCTCGTGCTGCAGGCAGGTGGCGAGCAGGCCGTCGGCTTCGACCGTCTGTTCCTTGCCGTTCCGATCGAGATATTTGACCGAGACGACAGCCGGGCGCTCGACCTCAGCATAATAATCCGGAATCGAAAGACAGCCTTCCTCATAGACGGAACGCTCGTCGGAAGATTTGACGATCTCAGGATTGATGAAGACCTGCGGCTGCTTTTCCTCGCCTTCGCGCGAGATATCGATGACGAGCATGCGGCGCGGCACGCCGATCTGGATCGCGGCAAGGCCGATGCCCGGCGCGTCATACATGGTTTCCAGCATATCGTCGGCAAGACGCTGCAGGTCGGAATCCACCCGCTCGATCGGCTTGGACAGCTGGCGGAGAACGGGATCGGGAAGAATGATGAGTGGCTTGATGGTCATGGCGTTCCCATAACCCATCTTTTCCGACTATGGAATTATCCGGTAGGCGGGGAATACGCTTTTTTGCATCCCCGCCTGGAATTTCGCCATATTCGCCTCACGCCGCCCGGCGGACAGCACCGGCAGGACGGCCTTCCGGCCGGGCGCGGAAGCGCCGCAGCAGCTCGATCAGGGTCTCCACCTCGTCCTTGAGGCGGCGGGTTTCCGCCGAGGATTGCTCGACCATGTCGGAATTCTGCTGGGTGATCGCACCCATGTTGCGGACGGCGATACTGACTTCGTTGACACCCGTCGCCTGATCGCGGGCGGCGGCGGCGATATCGGCGACGAAACGGTTGATGATGTCGATGCGGCTGATCATGTCGTTCAGCGCCTCGCCGGTGCTGGAGACGATGCCGACGCCCTGATTGACCTGCGTCGAGCTCTGCGAGATCAGGTTCTTGATCTCCTTGGCCGCTTCCGCGGTGCGCTGGGCGAGCTGGCGGACTTCCTGGGCGACTACGGCAAAACCCTTACCGGCATCGCCGGCACGGGCCGCCTCGACGCCAGCGTTCAGCGCCAGCAGGTTGGTCTGGAAGGCGATCTCATCGATGACGCCGATGATCTTGGAGATCCCGGTCGAGGATTTCTCGATGCCGGCCATCGCCGAGACGGCGCTGGTGACGAGCTCGCCGGAGTTCTTCGCCTTCTGCTGCGTCTCGCGCACGGCATCCGACGCCTTTTCGGCATTGGCGGCCGTCTGGCCGACGCTGACGGACAGCTGCTGCAGCGCGGCCGAGCTCTCCTCGACGCCTGCCGCCTGCTGGGCAGTGCGCAGCGCCAGATCGTTGGTCGCATTGGAAATGACGTCGGCACCGGTCATGATATGGCCAGAAGTCTCGCGCACGGATGCGAAGGACTGGCTTAGCGCCCTGACGGCGCGATTGTAGTCCTCGGCCATCTGCCGAAAATTGCCCGGCAGGTCGGACGGCAGGGTGGCTTCGAGATCGCCGTTCGACAGCGCTTCCAGACCGCGGCGCAGCTGCTCCAGCGCGATCGCCTGGTCGGATTCGGCCTGAGCGCGCTGCTCTTCCAAGGCGCGGCGCTTGGCTTCGAGCGTCTCGAGATAGACCGAGATGGAATAATCCATGTCGAGCATGCCTGATTTGATGACGGCCGACAATTTCTCGGCCAATGCCTTGCCCTCTCGGCGCGCGAAGATCGACGGCCACTGCTTCTCCATGATGCCCTTGACCAGCTCGGACATGACGATGGCGTAGCCGCCAATATACCAGCGCGGCTCCAGCCCGATGCGGGCGTGCGTCCGGCCGACCGCGGTCACGCCGTTGACGTAGCTCTCGTCGAACGCGCCGCCGGCGAGATTGGCCCAATGGTCCTGCTGGCGCTTCTTGGCATGGCCGACATGGTTCTTATCGGCGAAGAAGCCTGCGACAGCTGGGGTCTTGGCGATCTTGGCGTAGAATTTATCGAGGGCGCCGCCGATCAGCTCTGATATGACAGGGCGCAGATCCCGCATCGACTTGCGCGCTGCATCATCCAGTTCGATGAAATCGAGGCGCTGCCTGAGGGCACTGTCGGTCTGCTGGGCGGTCATGGGGATCTCTGTACTTGGCGCGACGCGCGCGGGAAGGAATTTCTGCGCCGCAGGTTTTGGCGAATATGGTTGAGCAATCGTTAAGTCGCGTCGACATTTCTTTTCGGTGGACGCGGAAGAGCAGCGGCTTGCGAAGATATTGAGGATCGTCAATTCTGTTCACGTTTTGATCTATAACTCGCCGCTTCTTCTGTTATGCTTGCGACATGACCATCCATTCCGAATCGCTCGCCCTTGCCCTTGCCTCGATCAACCCGGCCTTGCTGGCGCTTGCCGGCGGCGTTCTCGCCGCCCTCGCCCTGCTGGTGATCGTGCTTCTGCTGCGCGGCGCCGGCCTTCGCCGCGAGCAGGCGGAGGAAGCGAACTTTCGTGCTCAGGAAAACGAAGCGCGCATGGCCGAGCTTTTGAAGATCCAGGCAGAGATGCAGGGCCGCATCGCGGCGATGACCGAGGTCTTCGGCGCGCGGCAGAGCGAACTCAACCAGACGATCAGCCAACGCCTCGACGGCATGTCGCAGCGCGTCAGCTCGACGATCACCGAGCAGACCAAATCGACGCATGAGAACCTGCAGCGGCTGCAGGAGCGGCTGGCGGTCATCGATGCCGCGCAGAACAATATCCAGACGCTTGCCAAGGATGTCGTCGGGCTGCAGGCCATTCTGTCCAACAAGCAGACGCGCGGCGCCTTCGGCCAGTCCAGGATGGAAACGATCGTTGCCGACGGTCTGCCGATGGGCGCCTACGCCTTCCAGCAGACACTGTCCAACGGTTCGCGGCCCGACTGCACGATCCGCATGCCGAACGGCGCGCCGCCGCTGGTGATTGACGCGAAATTTCCGCTCGAAGCCTGGAACGCGATCCGCGACGCCGGCAGCCCCGAAGCCGGCAAGATCGCCGGCCAGCAGTTCCGCCGCGACATGGAGGTCCATATAAGGGACATTTCGGAGAAATATCTGATCCAGGGGGAAACCCAGGATACGGCCTTTCTCTTCGTGCCGTCCGAATCGATCTTCGCTGAGATCCACGAGCACTTCGAGCCGGTGGTGCAGAAAGCGCACCGCGCACGCATCGTCATCGTCTCGCCGTCGCTGCTGATGCTGTCGATCCAGGTCATCCAGGCCGTGCTCAAGGATCAGCGCATGCGGGCGCAGGCGCATCTGATCCAGGGCGAAGTGGCGATCCTGATGGACGATCTCAGCCGTCTCGATGAGCGGGTGCGCAAGCTGCAGGGCCATTTCGCCATGGCGCAGAAGGATATCGACATGGTGGTCACGTCAGCCGACAAGCTGACCAAGCGCGGCGCCAGGATCGAAGCGCTGGAATTCGAGGCCGGCGGCGAGGCCAAGCCCGCCCGCGACAGCGAAGCCGCGGCCAAATCGGTGGAAAGCCGCACCGGTCTTCTGAAGCTGCGGGTGGTTGACGAGGAGTGATCGCTTCGGGCAGTGTCTCGCCCGCATGAAACAGTAGGAGCATGATGTCACTTGCAGCTCCAGAAAAGGATGATTTTAGGCCGGGTCGGCCTAAAATCTGAATCCCGTTCTACATTATATAGTTAGAGCATGATGTCGTCCGAAAACCGCTCACTTTTCGGCATCATGCTCTAGAAGACGGGACACATTCATGATCACAGTTTTCGGGTCCATCAACATGGATCTCATCGCCACGACCGAGCGCCTGCCGAAGCCCGGCGAGACGGTGGCCGGCAACGGCTTTGCCACGGCCGCCGGCGGCAAGGGCGCCAACCAGGCGCTGGCAGCGCGGCGCGCCGGCCGCTATGTGCATATGGCCGGCGCCGTCGGCAAGGATGCCTTTGCTGCGGAGGCGCTGGCCCTGCTCGATGATGCAGGCACCGATCTTTCTCTCGTCAACCATGTCGACGGTCCCACCGGCACGGCGCTGATCCTTGTCGGCGGCGACGGCGAAAACATGATTGCCGTCGTTCCCGGCGCCAACGGCCTCGTCACGCCTGCCAATGCCGAGACGGCGATCGGCCGCATGAGCGAAGGCGATATCCTGATGCTGCAGCTTGAAGTGCCGGCTGCTGCCGTCGAACGCGCGCTGTCGGCGGCCCGCGCCAAGGGCGTCACCAGCATCCTCAACCTCGCGCCGCTGATCCCCGATGCGCCGCGTCTCGGCCGGCTCGCCGATATCGTCATTGCCAACGAGACCGAGTTCGAGCGGCTCGCCGGGCAGGAGGGCATGGACGCGCAAGCGCGAGAGGCAGCCCTTATGCGCCTGCATGCGGAGACGGGCCAGACGCTGATCGTGACGCTCGGCGCCGACGGGGTCATCGCCATTCGCGACGGGTCGATTTCAAGGGCGCAGGGTCTCAAGATCGAACCTGTCGATACGGTCGGCGCCGGAGACACCTTCTGCGGCTATTTCGCCGCCAGCCTCGACGACAGCCTCGATTTTGTCTCGGCGCTGCGCCGTGCGGCGGTCGCCGGTTCGCTCGCCTGCCTCAAAGCCGGAGCGCAACCGTCGATCCCCTTGAGCGCGGAAGTCGCAGACAGGATATGAAATCTTGAAGGGATAGACGGCGACAGGCGCCGATGTGCTGTTTCGTATGGCCGGCACCGGGTTTGCTCGACAAGTTCCGCTCAGTCTCTTCAACGCAAAAGGCGCCTGGGAGACCCGGCGCCTTTTGCATTCGAGAATTAATGCGTTATCGCGCGACGCGCGTCAGGCAGCGTTCGACGTCTGCTCTTCGTTGAGGAAGGCGTAGATCGCCGAGGCGGAATCGGTGGCGCGGAGCTTGGCGACTAGATCGTGATCGCGCAGCACGCGGGCGATCCGCGACAGTGCCTTGAGATGATCGGCGCCCGCGCCCTCCGGCGCCAGCAGCAGGAAGACGAGATCGACAGGCTGGTCGTCCAGCGCCTCGAAATCGACCGGCTGCTCCAGCCGGGCAAAGATGCCGACGATCGAATGAATGTTCACCAGCTTGCCGTGAGGAATGGCGATGCCGTTGCCGACTCCAGTCGAGCCAAGGCGTTCGCGCTGCAGGATGACGTCGAAGATCTCGCGCTCGGAAAGCCCCGTGATCCTGGAGGCTCTTGCAGCCAATTCCTGAAGCAACTGTTTCTTGGAATTTACTCTGAGGGCGGGAATGATCGCATCCTGATGGAGCAAATCTGCCAATGCCATTTCTTTTTCCTTCTGTCGCCGGGATCAAATGCAAGGAGCGGCGGCAATACCGCCGCTCACCACCCTGATCTCAGCCTTTGATACTGGCTGAATCGATCCAGCCAATATTTCCGTCGTGCCGACGGTAAACGATGTTCAGATGTTCCTTGCCGGGGCTGCGGAACAGAAGAAGCGGCTCGTCGGTCATGTCGAGCGCCATCACTGCGGTGGCGACCGACATGGTCTTCAGCTGCTTCGTGCTTTCAGCGACGATCGCCGGAGCGAAATCGTCGGCGATTTCATCATCGTGATCAGGAACGGAATCCATAACCGTGTAGGAGACCTCTGCAAAACCATTCAGATGGTTTCCGGCGTGATGGTCCTTCAGCTTGCGCTTGTAACGCCGCAGCCGCTTTTCGATCCGCTGGGAAGCCGCGTCGAAAGCCAATTGCGGGTCGGTCGCCTCGCCGGCTGCATGCAGCACCACCCCGCTGTCGAGATGAAGCTTGCAATCCGCCGAGTAACGAGAACTCGCCTTTTCCACGGTCACCTGGCCGGAATATCCCCCGTCGAAGTATTTCGTGATGGCCATACCAATTTGGTCCTCGATCTTTTGACGGAACGATTCACCAATTTCCATATGTTTCCCGGATACACGCACACTCATGGAGTTTCCCTTCTTATGGTCGTTTGCGGGTATCAGTTTACGCCAAGCCTCAGGTTCATCCAAGCACTTCGCACAATCTCAAGCAAGATCGGCTTAGGCCTGCGGGTCCTTGGTGCCCTTCTGATGCTGGGGATAACTCCAGACGCCGTTCACGGCATCGATTGCGGCGGGCTTCTAGCCAGAGCTTGCCTAAAAGTCAATAGGGCGCCGAATCACCATCGCCGGCACTCGGTCAACGGGTGGCGGATACCTTGCCGGCCAAGGCATACCGCCGATCGCCACCCTGTCTACTTTACGCGTTTCGCGCTTGCGTTGCGCGCCTTCTTGCGGGGATCGTCATGGCGGCGACACCTGATATGACGCAAACGAGTCCGATCCAGGCCGTCGAGCTCAGCCTTTCGTCGAGGAAGACGATGCCGATCGCAACACCGATCGGCACTCTGAGATAGGCTTGCGCGGTGGTTCCGACCGAACCCAGCGTCTGGACAAGACGGAAATAGATCACAAAGGCAAGCGCCGTCGAGAAGGCGGAGAGGGCCAGCAGCGCCAGCATCGATGCCGCCGAAGGATCGATTTCCCACGGCCGATCGACGACGAGGCTCATCGGCAAGAGAATGACCGCGCCCGAGATCAACGAGCCAGCCGCCGGCACTGCGGGATCGAGCCCCTTGAAGTTCTTGCTGAAAATCGCGGCACCTGCATAACAGATGGTCGCCAGGATGATGGCAAGCTGCGCCATCAGGTTTTCACCGAGACCACCGAGCGCTTCGACGCCGATGACGAGGCAGATGCCGGCAAGCCCGGCCATGACGCCGAAAAGCCGTCGCAGCGTCACCTGCTCATGGCCGGTGATCAGCACGGCCAGCAGGAAGGTGAAAATCGGCGTTGCCGAATTCAGGATCACCGCCAATCCGGCATCGACGAACTGTTCCGCCCAGGCGATCAGCGTGAAGGGGACGACGCTGTTCAGGCAGGCCTGAACGAAAAACCGCCGCCAGGTGGCACGATCGCGCGGCAGACGGACACGCCGGTGGTGCAGGACGGCCAGCAGAATGCCGCCGGCAATCAGCGTGCGGGCGGCGATCAACGTTATCGGCGGGATCGTCTCGACGCCGATCTTGATGAAGCTATAGGAGGAACCCCAGAGGGTCGCCAGCACCAGCAGCAGGAAAAGCTCCCTGGCAAGGTTCTGATTTTGCGGCGTCATGGTCGGCATTTCGATCTTCGTTGAAGACAATTCAAAGGGTTGCGGCGCCGTTGCGCGTCTGAAAAGACGCGTGGCGCTGGAGAGGAATAGCGGGATTTGCGGGCCGGATGCTTCGATCGAGGTCGAAGCATTGCTGCGTCAGAAGCCCGCGACCTTGGCGAGCGCCCGCTTCTCGCGGCGGCGCTGGACCGAAGAGGCGATGTTCATTGCCTCCCTGTATTTCGCAACGGTGCGGCGGGCGAGATCGACGCCACCCTTCTTCAGCATGTCGACGATATCGTCATCGGAAAGCACCGCCTCCGGGCTCTCCTGCAGGATCAGCGCACGGATCTTGTGACGCACGGCCTCGGCCGAATGGCTGTCGCCGCCGGCGACGGCGCTGATCGAGACGGTGAAGAAATATTTGAGTTCAAAGAGGCCGCGCGGCGTCAGCATATATTTGTTCGACGTGACGCGACTGACGGTGGATTCATGCATCTTGATCGCTTCGGCGACCGTTTTCAGGTTCAGCGGGCGCAGGTGATCGACGCCGTGCAGCAGGAAGGCGTCCTGCTGGCGGACGATTTCGCTTGCCACCTTCATGATGGTTTTTGCCCGCTGGTCGAGGCTGCGCGTCAGCCAGTTGGCGCTCTGCAGGCAATCGGAGAGGAAGGCGTGGTCCTCGCCGTTCTTCGTCACACGGGAAAAATAGGATTGGTTGACCAGCACGCGCGGCAGCGTATCCGGATTGAGCTCGACCAGCCAGCCGCCGTCCGAGGCGGGCCTGACGACTACATCCGGCGTGATCGCTTCGGAAACACCCGCTTCGAAGCCGCTGCCGGGCTTGGGATTGAGCTGACGGATCTCGCCGAGCATGTCGAGAAGATCTTCCTCGTCGACGCCGCAGAGCCGCTTCAGCGTGGCAAAATCGCGCCGGGCCAGCAGTTCGAGGTTTTCGACCAGAGCCTGCATGGCCGGGTCGTACCGGTCCTTCTGCCTGAGCTGGATCGCCAGGCATTCGGCGAGGCTACGGGCGAAAACACCTGGCGGATCAAGGCTCTGCAGGGTGGCAAGCACGCGCTCGGCCTGTACGAGGCTCGTGCCCAGCCTCTCGCCCGCCTCGACGATATCGGCCTGCAGATAACCGCAGTCGTCGAGCTGGTCGACGAAATTCTGCGCGATCAGCCGGTCGGCCATGTCAGGCAGGACGAAAGGGATCTGCTGGGCGAGATGATCGCGCAGCGACACCTGGCCGGCGACGAAATCGTCGAGATCGTAGTCGGCGCCCTCACCGCTGCCCGGCATCGACTTCCACTGGCTGACGAGTTCCGGCGCATCGAGGCGCTGCGGGGCACCGTCATCAGGAAAGACATTGGTGTAATTGGCGTCGAGTTCGTCGTTCAGCCGGCTGGTGCTGGCGCTGCCGCCATTGTCATACCAGTCGCTGGAGAGCGCCTCGGTGCGGTTGTCGTAGCCGTCGTCGGAGCCGGCATCCTCGGGCTGATGAGCATATTCTCCATCTTCGGCATCGCCGCGTTCACCGCCCGCCTCGCCGTCATTCGACGGAAATTCGAGCAGCGGGTTCTTCTCCACTTCCAGGGCGATGAACTGGTTGAGTTCGAAATGAGTCATCTGCAGCAACTGGATGGATTGCATCAGTTGCGGTGTCATCACCAAAGACTGGGTCTGGCGCAGGAAAAGATTGGCGGACAGTGCCATGACGGACGCGAAACTCCCCTCGATTCCTCCGGGAAACCGCGTCCGATCAAGGCTTCAGGCCACGGAAATCCAAGTTGGCCCAAAAATTGCTTTTTTATTGTATTTGGTCAAGCGGAACTATGACGGCACTGTGAATTTCTGCCGATCCGGCCTAAAATCATCCGGATCCGGCGTCAGAGGCTGAAATTGTCGCCGAGGTAGAGCCGGCGCACTTCCGGATTGTTGACGATGTCGTTCGCCCGGCCATGGGTCAGCACCTCACCGGCATGGATGATGTAGGCGCGGTCGATCAGACCCAGCGTCTCGCGCACATTGTGGTCGGTAATGAGAACGCCGATGCCGCGCGCCGTCAGGTGGTGAACGAGATTCTGGATGTCGGCGACCGAGATCGGGTCGACGCCGGCAAAGGGCTCGTCGAGCAGCATGAAGGTCGGGTCGGTCGCAAGCGCACGCGCGATTTCGAGGCGGCGGCGCTCACCGCCGGACAGGGCGACGGCGGCACTCTTGCGCAGCTTCTGGATATGGAATTCCTCCAGCAGCTCGTTCAGCTTCTGCTCGCGCTCGGCCTTGTCCTTCACATGCACTTCGAGGACGGCGCGGATATTCTCTTCCACCGTCAGGCCGCGGAAGATCGAGGCTTCCTGCGGCAGGTAACCGACGCCGAGGCGCGAGCGGCGGTACATCGGCATGGTCGTGACGTCGTTGCCGTCGATCTCGATCGTGCCTTCATCGACCGGCACGAGGCCGGTGATCATGTAAAAACAGGTGGTCTTGCCGGCGCCGTTCGGGCCGAGCAGGCCGACGGCCTCGCCACGGCGCACCACCAGCGAGACGCCGTTGACGACGCGCCGCGTCGCATAGGTCTTCGTCAGACCCCGTGCGATCAGCGTTCCCTGATAGCGGCTCTTGTCGGCGGCACCCGCAGCTTGTGGCCCGGGCTTGCCGAACATGGTGGATAGCGATGATAATTTCACGTGGGAGGCCGGCTTCTCAGTTCTGCTTCTGCTGCTGCGCATTCGGCTGCGATTTCGGATCGAGCTGAATCTGGACACGCCCGCCGCAGCTTTCAAGCTGCGCCTGACCGGTCTGCATATGAACCGTCAGTTTGCAGCCGGTAAAGACGTTCGGCCCGTCCGACAGAATAACTTTATTCCCCTCATCCGCCGTGAGGATGAATGTCTGCGAGGCCATGTCGAAATTGCCGTCATCGGCGGTCGCCGTCTGCGTGCCCGAGCTCAGGAAGACCTTGTCCGTCACCAGGATCTTGTCGATATCGGCACTTCCCGATGCAAGCGAGGCCGACTGTTCCGGCTGCGCTGCGGGCTGCGCGCCGTCAGCAGCCGGCTTTGCCGCCTTGTCCTTGTAATAGACGGTCATCTTGCCGGACTGCATCGTCGTTGTCCCCTGGACGACCTTGACGTTGCCAGTGAAGAGCGCGGTGTGTTCCTGGTCGTGGATCTCCAGCTTGTCGCTTTCGATCTGGATCGGCTGGTCGTTGGAAAGCTTCATGCCCGGCATCGTCGCCGTCGCCTGCTGCGCGCCGGCGCCTGAGGCCGTCAGAATAAGGGCAAATGCGCCGGCAATGAATGCCAAGCCAGTCTTGCAAGTGGAAATGCGACAATCTTTTGTCATGGATGACCCGGCTGGTTAAGTGCCCTGTTTATGGATGGTGGATGGATCGACATTCATGCGAACATTCCCCTCGAATGTGATCACCCGTCCCTTATCCGTTATCTGAAGCGTCTTCGCAACAATGGAGGCATTGTCCTTGGTGATGGTGACGGGGTCGTCGCTCCGCATGTTTCCGCCCTTGATGTCGAGCTGCGCGGACTGGAAATTCGCATTGAGGCCACTGCTCAGCACCAGGGTGAAGGGAGCCGTCATATGCAGATTGTCGGTGGCGCGGTTGTAATCGGCGGTCGAGGCGACGACGCGGGCGATCAGGCCGTCATTCATCGGCACGGCGGCCTTGATGGTCTCGAGGGTGATGAGATCGGGATTGCGGATATCCTGCAGCGCCCTTTCGGCCAGCATCGAATAATTGATGCCGTCGGAATTGCGGCCTGATATCGCCGGCTTTTCCATCACGACCTTGCCGTTCTCGATCTTGGCGCCTTCCATCTTGATGTTCTCGGGCAGATAGATGCTGACCAACGCCACCGCGGTGAGGCTCGCCGCGATGATGAGGGCCGCCACAGGCAGCAATATCTTCAGCCGCCGCACGCGGGCGGAATGGAACAACGCATCGCCATAAGCGCTCCTGCCGGACCCTGAATAGGCGGCATGTCCGTTGTTCTTCAGGGTATCGAGCATAAGCCTCGTCCATGTGCGGTGATCGCCGCGCCTCTATAACAAAGCCGGCCGCCAATCACAGTTCGTTTCGCATTATTACATTGGCTTGCCAATATGGAATTTTTTCTGCAACAAGCAACAAAATGGAAAAACATTGAAAAGTGGCATTCGTACGGGCCGCTGCCACCCTATTTCACCGGATCGATCGGCGGCAAGCCGAAACCGGTGCCAGCGCTGGAGGTTTCTATGGACAGTTCGATGATCGCCGATCGCCGGCGGCTGCGCCGCAAGCTCGGCTTCTGGCGCCTCGTCGCGGTGGCCCTCATCGTGGCACTTGGTTTCGCCTTCTACCGCTTTGCTCTCGGCGATGCCGGGACGCAGCGCCCGCACATCGCCCATGTGACGATATCCGGGCTGATCGTCGACGACGACGAGCTTCTCGAGCGGCTGAAGAAGGTCGAAACCAGCGACCAGGTGAAGGCAGCGGTGATTTCGATCTCCTCGCCCGGCGGCACGACCTATGGCGGCGAAAAAGTCTTCAAGGCGATCCGTGCGATATCGGCCAAGAAGCCTGTCGTCTCCGACGTGCGCACGCTTGCCGCTTCCGCCGGCTACATGATCGCCACCGCCGGCGATACGATCATTGCCGGCGACAGCTCGATCACCGGTTCGATCGGCGTCATCTTCCAGTATCCGCAGATCCAGCCGCTGCTCGACAAAATCGGCGTCTCGCTGCAGGAGATCAAGTCCTCGCCGCTGAAGGCCGAGCCCTCGCCCTTCCACGAGGCGAGCGAGGAAGCCAAGGCGATGATCCGCAACATGGTGGTCGACAGCTATAACTGGTTCGTCGACCTGGTCGCCGACCGGCGCAAGCTGCCGCGCGACGAGGCGCTGAAACTGGCCGACGGCACGATCTATACCGGCCGCCAGGCGCTGAAGGCTAAACTCGTCGATACAATCGGCGGCGAGGCTGAGATCCGCGCCTATCTGACGTCACGCGGCGTCGACAGCGATCTGCCGATGGTAGACTGGGACAAGAAGAGCAATACGCCCTTTCTGCTCGCTGGGGCTGTTTCGCGGTTGATTACGATCTTCGGTTATGGTGATCTCATGAAAACCCAGGATATCAATGGAATCCTGCCCCCAAAGTTGCTTCTTGACGGGCTGCTTTCAGTTTGGCAGGTTGGCCACGATTGATAAGAAATCAATAATTTAAGGGGGCGAAAGTGATCAAGTCCGAATTGGTGCAGATTGTTGCGGCACGCAACCCGCATCTCTATCATCGCGACGTCGAGAATATCGTCAACGCGGTTCTCGACGAGATCACGGATGCACTGGCTGCGGGTAACCGAGTCGAATTGCGCGGCTTTGGCGCCTTTTCGGTCAAGAACCGCCCTTCGCGCTCCGGCCGCAACCCGCGGACCGGCGATACCGTCTTCGTCGAGGAGAAGTGGGTTCCCTTCTTCAAGACCGGCAAGGAGCTGCGCGAGCGGCTTAATCCCGGCCAGGCCGACGAAGAGGATTGAGCCGTCGCTGCCTGCGGCGAAACCGCACTTGAACTCGAGGGCCGTTTTCCTATTCTGGTAGTTCATCGTGCTTTCCGCGTCTTACAAAGACGCGTGGCGCTGCAAGCATGAAACGCGCCCTTCAAAAATACCGGCGCAATCTGCCGCGTGGAGACCTCAAATGGCCAAGAAGATCGTCAACCTGTTGATTCTGCTGCCGCTCGGCGTCATCCTCATCGTCTTCTGCGTCGCCAACCGGCAGAGCGTCACGCTCGCCTTCAATCCGTTCCGGCCGGAAGACCAGGTGCTTGCAGTTTCCGCGCCCTTCTTCGTCTTCCTGGTCGTCGCGCTGATCACGGGCATGCTGATCGGGGCGGCCGCCACCTGGTTCAGCCAGGGCAAACACCGCAAGCGCGCCCGCACCGAGGCCAAGGAGGCCATCCGCTGGCAAAGCGAGGCCGACCGCCACAAGAACCGCGCAGAAGAAATTGCCGGGCAGCTGCCGGCGCGGTAAAACTGGTCAGCATTCGATTGGCTCGGGTTCGGCGGCCGGCTTTCGGCGGCCGTCAAACCGGAAAAAAGCTCAGTTCCTCATAGTCGCCCTCCGGGGAGGTGCCGTTGCCGGTCACCTGGAAACCGTGGGCGAGGTAGAACGCCTTTGCCCGCCGGTTCTTCACCAGGCACTTCAGCCGATACCGGTGCTGCGGCCATTCCGGCAGGGCGTGCAGCAGCGCCGTGCCGGCGCCCTGACCCTGGAATTCCGGTTTTAGGTAGAGCATGTGGATGAAGTCGTCCTCCGGCCAAAGCGACAGGAAGCCGGCGACGCTGCCGCTTTCATGCGCGCAGACGAAGACCGTCTCGCCATTGGTATGGGCGGCGAAATCCTCGCGATGGAATTTGCCCGGATCGACCCAGACGAATGTTTCGCGGCGCACGGAAAGGTAAATCTCCGCAAGCACTTCCTGATCTTCCGCCCGCGGCGGCCTGATGGTCCACGTCATGACGTCGATTTAAACACCCCCGGCCCGCGCCAAGCCTAACCGGCTGCCATCTTCGCGACGACGGCAGCATTGAAGTCCGAAAAGAACCCTTCGGCGAGCCTCTGCGAGGTCGAATCGAGCAGGCGGGCGCCGAGCTGGGCGAGCCTGCCGCCGAGTTCGGCCTTCGACCGGTAGCGCAGGATCGTCTCGGCTCCCCGTTCCTCAAGCACGACATCGGCGCTGCCCCTGGCGAAGCCGGCAAGGCCGCCCTTGCCTTCGGCCGACAGCGTATAGCTCCTCGGTGCATCGACATTGGAAAGCGTCAGCAGCCCATGGAAGGTGGCAGACAGCAGGCTGAACTTGACCTTGATCGTCGCCTCGAAGACATCAGGCGACAGCCGCTCGATGCTCTGGCAGCCCGGAATGCAGCCGCGCATCATCTCGGGATCGTTGAGCGCTGCCCAGACGACGTCCCGCGGCGCGGCGATGCGTTCTTCGCCGGTGAAATCCATTCGATGGCCCCATCTTCGATTCGCTCATCTTATCCCAGCGGGAAAGCGCTTTGCCAAGGCGGCACGGAATGTTATCTGCCGGTTGCGATCTGACACACATAGGGGATGGGCCGATGAACGACGAACTGAAGCCCTGGAGCGTGACGGCAAGCCGCATCACCTATGAGGATCGCTGGATCCGGGTCCGGAGCGACGATTGCATCACCGCCGATGGAATCGTCGTCGCGCCCTTCCATGTGCTCGATTATCCCGACTGGATCAACGTCATCCCTGTGATGCCCGACGGACGCGTGCTGCTGACGCGGGAATATCGACATGGCCGCGGCGAAATCATACTCGGTCTGGTCGCCGGCAGCCTCGAACCCGGCGACAGCAAGACCGGCGATGCGGCGATGGCGGCGGCCGAGCGCGAACTCCGGGAGGAGACCGGCTATGAAGCCTCGACCTTCGTCAAGCTGCTCACCTCCTATCCGAATGCCGCCAACCACAGCAACGTGGTGACGAGCTGGCTGGCGCTCGGCCTCAGCCGGGCCGGCGAACCGTCTTTTGACCCGGGCGAGAAGGTTGAGCTGCTGTTTGCGGATCTTGCTGCCATCCTCGGCAAGCTGCAGTCCGGCGCCGTCATCATGCAGTCGATGCATGTCGCAGCCCTCTATGCAGCGGAAAGCTGGCTTCGCACGCGGCCTCCGAAGGCTTGAAATAGGCGACTCGCCGGGAAAACTCTCCTCTTGCCCGGGCTTGGCCGGCGGCGCAGTTGATCCGCCCCGCTTTTCTGGGCTACTGCATATTCAAAGTGCCGCAGTGTCTTTGCGCGCGTTTCAAAAGACGCGCGGGCCTGCAGCCGACGCAAAACCGATAAGACACCCCGATAGAAACGCGGAAGAGCACGTTGAAACAGAAGAAAACATCGGGTCCGTCCGGTGAAAGCCGCAGGGACGATCGGGCAGGCCGGCCGCCGAAGCCGGTCGCGCGGCCCGCGGCAAGCCGTGAGGCGGTGCGCGAGGCTGCTGTGCCTGCCGCCGTCGTGCGTCCCCTGATGACACGCAGCGGCGAGCGCCCGACCGAGCGCGTGCCGGTCATCCTCGAATCGCTCGGGGCCGGCGACTTCCATCTGATCGACAGCGGCAACGGCGAAAAACTCGAGCAATACGGCCCCTATCGCATCATCCGTCCGGAAGCCCAGGCGCTGTGGCGGCCTTCTCTGCCCGCCCATATCTGGGAAAAGGTCGATGCCGCCTTCACCGGCGACACCGACGAGGAAGGCACCGGCCGCTGGCGCTTCCCGAAGGAGGCACTCGGCGAGACCTGGCCGCTCAACCTGCTCGGCGTCGATTTCCTCGGCCGCTTCACCTCCTTCCGCCATGTCGGCGTCTTCCCCGAACAGATCGTGCACTGGAGCTGGATGAAGGATGAGGTCGAAAAGGCCGGCCGGCCGCTGAAAGTGCTGAACCTCTTCGGTTATACCGGCGTCGCCTCGCTGGTTGCCGCCGCTGCCGGCGCCGAGGTCACCCATGTCGACGCCTCGAAGAAGGCGATCGGCTGGGCGCGGGAAAACCAGGCGCTCGGGCGCATGGAGAAGCTGCCGATCCGCTGGATCTGCGAGGATGCGATGAAATTCATCCTGCGCGAGGAACGCCGCGGCAGCCAATACGATATCATCCTCACCGATCCGCCGAAATTCGGCCGTGGCCCCAATGGCGAAGTCTGGCATCTCTTCGAACATCTGCCGTTGATGCTCGATGTCTGCCGCGAGATCCTGTCGCCGAAGGCGGTGGGCCTGGTGCTGACGGCCTATTCGATCCGCGCCAGCTTCTATTCGATCCACGAGCTGATGCGCGAGACGATGCGGGGCGCCGGCGGTGTGGTCGAATCCGGCGAGTTGGTGATTCGCGAAGCCGGCACCGACGGCAAGACGCAGGGCCGCGCGCTTTCCACCTCCCTCTTTTCCCGCTGGGTGCCGAAATGAGCAAGGACTTCCACGATCGGGGACCGCGCAGGGTCGGACAGGTGAAGGAAGTCACTTCGCTCGCCAATCCGATCATCAAGGATATCAAGGCGCTGACGAACAAGAAGTCTCGCGAGGAAAGCGGTACTTTCCTCGCCGAAGGACTGAAGCTCGTCATCGATGCGATCGAACTCGGCTGGGCGATCCGCACGCTGGTCTATGCCAAGGGCGCCAAGGGCAAGCCGCTGGTCGAGCAGATGGCGGCAAAGACCGTCGCCTCGGGCGGGCTGGTGCTCGAGGTCAGCGAAAAGGTGATCGCCTCGATCACCCGCCGCGACAATCCGCAGATGGTCGTCGGCATCTTCGAGCAGCGCTGGACGCCGCTGAAGGGTATCCGACCGAGCGAGGGCGAGACATGGGTGGCGCTCGACCGGGTACGCGACCCCGGCAATCTCGGCACCATCATCCGCACGGCTGATGCGGCTGGGGCTTCCGGCATCATACTTCTCGGAGAAACGACCGATCCCTTCTCGCTCGAAACGGTGCGGGCAACCATGGGCTCGGTCTTTGCCGTTCCGGTCGCGCGGGCGACGCCTGAGGAATTCATTGCCTGGCGGAAATCGGCCGGCGTTTCCGTCGTCGCGACACATCTTGCCGGCGCGGTCGATTACCGGACGATCGACTACCGGAAAAAGCCCGTCGTGCTGTTGATGGGCAACGAACAATCCGGCCTGCCCGAGCAGTTGGCCAGGGAGGCCGACGCGCTTGCCCGCATTCCGCAGCAGGGCCGCGCCGATTCACTCAACCTCGCCGTCGCCACCGCCGTCATGCTTTTCGAGGCACGCCGCCATCTCCTCTCACTTGCCGAGGGCAAATGACCGAACAGACGCATGCACGCCCGGCGCTGTTTTCGCGCCCGGCACCGATCCTCATCTTCATCGTCGTCGCCGTTCTCATCGACCAGGCCGTCAAGATCACTGTTGATCATTACCTGCCGCTGCAGGAGGCGGTGCCCGTCGTTCCGATGCTGGCGCTCTACCGGACCTACAATCTCGGCGTCGCCTTTTCGATGCTATCAGGCATGGACGGCTGGTTCATCGTCGGCATGCGTCTCGTCATCGTCGCCTTCGTCATCTGGCTATGGTACCGCACGGCGAAGGATCGCTGGATCGCTCATCTCGGTTATGCGCTGATCATCGCAGGCGCGATCGGCAATCTCGTTGACCGCTTCGCCTATGGGCATGTGATCGATTACATTCTTTTCTACACCGAGAGCTGGTCATTCGCTGTCTTCAATCTCGCCGACAGTTTCATCACCATCGGCGCCGGCTGCGTCATTCTCGACGAACTGCTGCTGCCGAAAAAGGCCAGCCGCTAAAATCTTATCGAAATCCTGAAGGCATTCGGAACGGGCCTCATGTTAGCCAGATAGCATGCAGAACCTGGGACAGTTGCAGGAAAGATTGTCCGCCGCCTTCGGTGGACCCGCCGCCAAGCCGCATGAGAAGCGGATGGAGGTCCTTTCCCCGCGGCCGAACGCAGCGGCACCCCGGGGCGCCGATGACCGCCAGAGCGGGCCTGCACCGACACGGCGCCTGCTGTTCTACTGGCTTGGCGGCGCCGGCCTTCTTGCCGCAACGATCCTGATGCTACTTGCCCACGCCGGCGATCCGCTGCTGCTTTCGGGTGGTCTCGTCATCCTTGGCCTGGCCGTCATCGCCAGCTATGCCCTGTTGATGGTTCGCTCGCGCAGGGCCGGGCAGCGCCCCGGTCAACCCATGCCGGATTGGGACGCCGGCGTAAAGCTGTTCGCCGACGTGCACGACGTGCTCGGCGACATCACGGTCAGCCGCACCATGGACCGGCGGATCATCTCCGCCAACGATACTTTTCGCCGCCTGACCGGGCGGCTGCGTCCGGAAGGACGCACCTGCGAGGAGATCGGGATTGCCTTCCGCCCCGGCCCGGTACCGCATTGCTACGATGTCGAGATTTCGACGCCGGAGGGCCAGCGCATCTTCCTCTGGCGCGATGTCGTCACCCGCGACCCGGCAAACGGCCGCCTGCTGCTGCAGAGCGTTGCCCGCGACGTGACCGACGAGCGGCTAATCGCACAGGGCCGCGAGGAGGCTCGCCAGAAGGCCGAGTATAACAGCGCCGCCAAATCGAGGCTGCTTGCCACCGTCAGCCACGAGGTGCGCACGCCGCTTTCCGGCATCCTCGGCATGACGCATCTGATCGCCGAGACGCGGCTGACGCAGGAGCAGCAGAACTATCTCGCAAACATCCGCCAGTCCGGCCACGCCTTGACGCAGCTCGTCGAGGATCTGCTCGACTTCTCCACCATCGAAGTCGGCCGCTTCGCGCTGCACCCGCGCTCGGAATCGCTGCGCAAACTGCTGGAAAGCGTCGTCGAGATGCTCGCCCATCGGGCGCATGAAAAGGGCATCGAGATCGGCGCCACCGTGTCATCCGACGTGCCCGAAAATATGAGCTTCGATCCGGCGCGGCTGCGCCAGGTCCTCTTCAACGTCATCGGCAATGCCGTGAAGTTCACCCAGGTCGGCGGCGTCTTCATCCGCGTGTCGCTCGACGCCGGCGACTTGCTGATCACCGTCACCGATAGCGGTCCCGGCATGACGGCGGAGGAGCAGGCGCGCGTCTTCGGCGAGTTCGAGCAGGGCGGGAGCGTTGCCGACAAGAGCAGCGGGACCGGGCTCGGCCTTGCCATCTCCGCCCGCATCATGCGCGAATTCAACGGCGCGCTGACGGTTGCCAGCGAAATGGGCAGAGGCAGCGAATTCACCATCCGCTTCCCTGTCGATATCGGCAGCGAGCGCCCCGACCGGCGAAACACCCTGCTTGCCGGCAACAGTGTCGTACTGCTGGCGCCGGCAGGTGCGGCGCGCACTGCCATCGCCGAAACGATCACTGCGCTCGGCGGTCTCTGCCATCTGGTCGGCGACGGCGAGACGGCGCGGGCAACGCTGCTCGAACTGGCGAAGGGCGGACGGCGGCCGACCGACATCATCATCGACCATCGCATGTCGGCGGAATTTTCCGCTCATCTTGCCGATCGCGCCGAAATCGCCGCACTTGGCCTGCGCAAGGTCCTGCTCGTCAATCCGGAAGAGCGTAGCGCCCATCCGCTTGACCTCTTCGATGCCTGGCTGATCCGGCCGCTGCGCGAACAGTCGCTGATCGACGTGCTGCGCGGGCGCATGCGCGGCATGGAGAAGCGCGATGCGCTGAACGACAACCAGCCGGGTTTCGGGCTTTCGGTGGCGGAGACGCTGGTTGCCGCCAGCGGGCTCAGCATCCTGCTCGGCGAAGACGATCCGATCAATGCCATGCTGGTGCGTGTCGTTCTGGAAAAGG
Source organism: Rhizobium leguminosarum (assembly GCF_001679785.1). Lineage (NCBI taxonomy): Bacteria > Pseudomonadati > Pseudomonadota > Alphaproteobacteria > Hyphomicrobiales > Rhizobiaceae > Rhizobium > Rhizobium leguminosarum. The sequence continues at coordinate 4,494,343 of NZ_CP016286.1, read as the reverse complement.
GCGAGCACAAGGTGCGCCATGTCGAAGATTTCGAGACACTGCTCGACTGTGCGCTCTGCGAGGCCAATGCCCGGCCCGATATCATCATCAGCGATCTTTCGATGCCTGGCGGCAACGGTATCGACATGCTGGGACGCCTGCGCGGCCACGAGCGGCGGCTCGATCTCGCCCCGGTGCCGGTGATCGTACTGACTGCCGACAAGAGCGACGAATCACGCCGCCAAGTCTTGCTCAACGGCGCCAACCGCGTCATGATAAAGCCGGTTGATCCGGTGCGGCTGCTGACCGAAGTTCAGGCGGTTGCCGCCCTTTCCGCCCGCCGGGCAGAGGCGCGGTGAGCGCCTTAGAAACCGGCACGCTTCTTGCGCTTGGAAATTCAAAATGTCACTTTCCTGTCGTAGAGAAGTGTTTTATGGCGTCGATAAGCCGGCAACGGGAGAATCGTCATGTCCGCCATCGACATCCTGAATCGTGACACCACGGCGGAGGCTGCACGGCCCTCGACGGCTGCCGTGCAGAAGGACGGTGATATCCTCGGCCGCATCGGCAATCTGGAGACCCGCCTTGCCCGCACGGCACGCGAGATCGATGCTGCCCAGGCCGTGCGCTACCGCGTCTTCGTCGACGAAATGAAGGCGCAGCTGCCGCTGGACGCCATGCGCCGCCAGCGCGATGTCGATGCCTATGACGCTGTCTGCGATCATCTTCTCGTGCTCGACCGCTCGATCGAGGGCGACCCGGAAGACCAGATCGTCGGCACCTACCGTCTGCTGCGTCAGGATGTCGCTATCGCCAATGGCGGTTTTTACTCGGCTTCCGAATTCGAAATCGAAGGCCTCATCGCCAAACATCCGGACAAGCGCTTCATGGAGCTCGGCCGCTCCTGCGTGCTGCCGGAATACCGCACCAAGCGCACCGTCGAGCTCCTGTGGCAGGGCAATTGGGCCTACGCGCTGAAGCACGGTGTCAGCGCCATGTTCGGCTGCGCCTCTTTCCCCGGCGTCTATCTCGAAAGCCACGCGCTGGCGCTGTCCTTCCTCTACCACAATGTGCTGGCTAAGAACGAATGGGCCGTCGGCGCCCTGCCGCATCTGGCCCGCAACATGGACCTGATGCCGGTCGAGGCCATCAACCCGAAGCGGGCACTGATGGCCCTGCCGCCGCTGATCAAGGGCTATCTGCGCCTCGGTGCGATGGTCGGCTCCCACGCGGTCGTTGATCATGCCTTCAACACGACCGACGTGCTGATCGTGCTGCCGATCTCCAGCATTTCGGACCGCTATCTGAATTATTACGGCGCCGACGCTGGCCGCTTCGCGAGCTAGAACAGGATGGTTTTAGGCCGGTTCGGCCTAAAATCTGAATCCTGTTCTACATTATATAGTTAGAGCATGATGTCGTCCGAAAACCGCTCACACTTTTCGGCATCATGCTCTAGGGTAATTCAGACGAAGCAGCGTTGAGGGGTCGGTCTTAACGGTCCCCCAGCGTATTGAACTCCCGTTCATGTCTCAATCACCGAAAAATATGTGCCCGGCGGACGCGCTGCTAGCCGAGCACATATCTCTGTTATAGGCGAGGAAGACTACTAACCCGCCCCGTAGGCGGCGATCGCCGCCATGTTGACGATGTCGCTGTCCTTGGCGCCCATCGAGGTGATCTGCACCGGCTTGTCGAGGCCGACGAGGATCGGGCCGATCACCGTGGAGCCGCCGAGTTCCTGCAGCATCTTGGTCGAGATCGAGGCCGAGTGGAAAGCCGGCATGACGAGCACGTTGGCCGGGCCGGAGAGGCGGCAGAAGGGATATTGCTCCATCACCTTGCGGTTCAGAGCGACATCGGCCGCCATCTCGCCGTCATATTCGAATTCGACGCGGCGCTTGTCGAGGATCTTTACCGCCTCGCGCACCCGCTCGGAACGTTCGCCCGAGGGATGGCCGAAGGTGGAATAGGCCAGCATGGCGACCCGCGGCGAATAACCCATGCGCCGCGCGAGACCGGCGGCCTCTTCGGCAATATCGGCAAGCTCCTCGGCCGTCGGCATGTCGTGCACCGCGGTATCGGCAACAAAGACCGTGCGACCGCGGCAGAGCGCCAGCGATACGCCGATGACACGGTGGCCGGGCTTCTCGTCGATGCAGCGGCGCACATCTTCGAGTGCCGTCGAATAGTTTCGGGTGATGCCCGTCACCATGCCGTCGGCATCGCCAAGCGCCACCATGGTGGCGGCGAAGTGGTTACGGTCGTTGTGGATCAGCCGCTGGGCGTCGCGGTGGAGGTAACCGTGTCGCTGCAGCCTGGCATAGAGATAATCGATATAGGCCTCGACCCGGGTCGAAAGCCGGGCATTGACGATTTCGAGGCCGGGCCGGTTGAGATCGATGCCGGCGCGTTCCGCCGTCGCCCGGATCAGGTCCTCGCGGCCGAGCAGGATGGCGGTGCCGAGCTGCTGGTTGGCGTAGGACATGGCGGCGCGCAGGACCTGCTCTTCCTCGGCCTCGGCAAAGACAATCCGCTTCGGGCGGCGGCGGACGCGCTCGTAAAGGCTGGCGAGCGTCGAGGCGATCGGATCGCGGCGCGCCGAAAGCTCGCGGGCATAACCCGCCATGTCGGTGATCACCTTGCGGGCGACACCGCTTTCAATCGCGGCTTGCGCGACCGCCACCGGGATCGCCGAGATCAGCCTGGGATCGAAGGGAACGGGGATGATGTATTGCGATCCGAAACGCGGCCGGTTGCCCTGGTAGGCGGCAACGACGTCATCGGGCACGTCCTCGCGGGCAAGGTTCGCCAACGCGTTGACGGCGGCGATCTTCATTGCGTCGTTGATTGTGGAGGCGCGGACATCGAGAGCGCCGCGGAAGATATAGGGAAAGCCGAGGACGTTGTTGACCTGGTTCGGATAGTCCGAACGGCCGGTCGCCATGATGGCGTCGTCGCGGATTCGGGCCACCTCTTCCGGGGTGATCTCGGGATCGGGATTGGCCATGGCGAAGATGATCGGCCGCTCCGCCATCGAGCGGATCATCTTGGCCGAAAACGCGCCCTTCTGCGACAGGCCGAAAACGACGTCGGCACCCTTCATCGCCTCTTCCAGCGTGCGCGTGTCGGTCTTTGCCGCATGCGCCGATTTCCACTGGTTCATACCCTCGGTGCGGCCCTGGTAGATGACGCCCTTGGTGTCGCAGAGGATAACGTTCTCGGGCGCAAATCCCATTGCCTTGATGAGTTCGACGCAGGCGATCGCCGCCGCACCCGCACCGTTGCAGACGAGCTTCGTCGTCTTCAGGTCGCGGCCGGTCAGCTCCAGCGCGTTGATCAGGCCGGCGGCGGCGATGATCGCCGTACCATGCTGGTCGTCATGGAACACCGGAATGTCCATCAGCTCGCGCAGCCGGCTTTCGATGACGAAACAATCCGGCGCCTTGATATCCTCGAGGTTGATGCCGCCGAAGGAAGGACCGAGGAAGCGTACGCAGTTGATGAACTCGTCGACATTTTCCGTATCGATCTCGAGGTCGATTGAATCGACATCGGCAAAGCGTTTGAACAGCACCGCCTTGCCTTCCATGACCGGCTTGGACGCCAGCGCGCCGAGATTGCCGAGGCCGAGGATCGCCGTGCCGTTGGAAATGACGGCAACCATATTGCCGCGCGCCGTATAATCGTAGGCTGTCTGCGGATCGGCGGCGATCGCCTTCACGGGCACGGCAACACCCGGCGAATAGGCAAGCGAGAGGTCGCGTTGCGTCGCCATCGGCTTGGTCGGGTTGATCTCCAGCTTGCCGGGCCGGCCCATTGCGTGAAAATCGAGCGCCTCCTGGTCGGTAACTGAGGTCACCGGCCGGTCCTTCTTATCGATATCGGGCATAAATCCTCCAACGTCCTGTGGGCGACGCTTTGCTCTTCCTCAAATGCTGTTGTCATCTATAGCGGCGCGCGGATAGGGTTGGCACCTGTTTTTTTGGGAAAAACTGCACCTCCGTGAACGCACGAATAGACACAGGGAATGAAGCTTTTTCGGCGGCCGAGCTCGCCACGGCGGAAAGCCGTGCCTCGGCGACGCCGATGATGGAGCAATTTATCGAGATCAAGGCGAACAATCCGGGTTCGCTGCTCTTCTATCGCATGGGCGACTTCTACGAGCTGTTTTTCGAGGATGCGCTGGAAGCCTCACGCGCGCTCGGTATCACGCTGACCAAGCGCGGCCAGCACATGGGCCAGGATATTCCGATGTGCGGCGTTCCGGTGCATGCAGCCGACGATTATCTGCAGAAGCTGATTTCACTCGGCTTCCGCGTCGCCGTCTGCGAGCAGATCGAGGATCCGGCGGAAGCGAAAAAACGCGGCGCGAAATCCGTCGTCAAACGTGACGTTGTGCGCCTCGTCACACCCGGCACGATCACCGAGGAAAAGCTGCTTTCGCCCTCGGAATCCAACTATCTGATGGCGCTGACCCGCATTCGCGCCAGCGGCGAGGCTTTGCTGGCGCTTGCCTGGATCGATATTTCCACAGGCGTCTTCCGGCTTGCCGAGACCGAAGCCTCGCGCCTCCTTGCCGATATCCTGCGCATCGATCCGCGCGAGCTCATCCTGCCCGACACGATGTTTCACGATCCCGAACTCAAGCCGGTCTTCGACGTGCTCGGCCGCACAGCGGTGCCGCAGCCTTCCGTGCTCTTCGACAGCGCCAGCGCCGAAGGCCGGATCGCGCGGTATTTCGGCGTTTCGACGCTCGACGGCTTCGGCACCTTCTCGCGCGCCGAACTTGCGGCCGCAGCGGCAGCCGTCGCCTATGTCGAGAAGACGCAGATCGCCGAGCGGCCACCGCTTGGAAAGCCGGAGCGGGAAAGTGCGGCTTCGACGCTGTTCATCGACCCCGCCACCCGCGCCAATCTCGAACTTGCCCGCACGCTATCCGGCGATCGCAACGGTTCGCTCTTGAAGGCGATCGACCGCACCGTTACCGGCGGCGGCGCCAGGCTTCTTGCCGAGCGGCTGATGTCGCCGCTGACCGACCCTGCTCGCATCAATGCGCGGCTCGATTCGATCGGCTTCCTGATCGACGAACCCCTGCTCTGCGGCAATCTGCGCGACACGCTGAAACATGTGCCCGACATGCCGCGCGCCCTGTCGCGCCTGGCGCTCGACCGCGGCGGCCCGCGCGATCTCTCAGCGATACGCCAAGGTCTTGACGCGGCGAGCGGAGTTGCGGCGATGCTCGGCAAGGCGATGCTGCCCGAAGAGCTCGGCCAGGCGCGATCCGGGCTGCAGGCCCTTCCCGCGGCCCTGGAAAAACTGCTTGCCGAAACGCTCGTCGACGAATTGCCGCTGTTGAAGCGCGATGGCGGCTTCCTGCGCGACGGCGCCAGCGCCGAGCTCGACGAAGTCCGGGCGCTGCGCGACCAGTCGCGTCGCGTCATCGCCGGCCTGCAACTGCAATATGCCGAGGAGACCGGCATCCGGTCGCTGAAGATCAAGCACAACAACGTCCTCGGCTATTTCATCGAAGTCACCGCCGGCAACGCCTCGCCGATGACGGAGACGGCGGACGCGAAGGCCCGCTTCATCCACCGCCAGACCATGGCGAACGCGATGCGCTTCACCACGACCGAACTTGCCGACCTCGAAAGCCGCATCGCCAATGCCGCCGACCAGGCGCTGACGATCGAGCTCGAAGCCTTCGACAGGATGACGGCGGCCGTCGTTGCCGAAGCCGAGGCGATCAAAGCGGGCGCCCGGGCGCTTGCCGTCATCGACGTCGCCGCAGGCTTGGCGCTTCTCGCCGAGGAGCAGGCCTATTGCCGCCCGCAGGTCGACGGCTCGAAGATGTTTGCCATCGAGGGCGGGCGCCACCCGGTCGTCGAGCAGGCGCTGCGGCGGCAGGCGGGCGGCCCCTTCGTCGCCAATCATTGCGATCTGTCGCCGAGGACCGGCGACCGGGACGGGGCGATCTGGCTGCTGACCGGCCCGAACATGGGCGGCAAGTCGACCTTCCTGCGCCAGAACGCGCTGATATCGATCCTGGCGCAGATGGGCTCCTTCGTGCCGGCGACATCAGCCCATATCGGTATCGTCGACCGACTTTTCTCGCGTGTCGGCGCCTCCGACGACCTGGCGCGCGGGCGCTCCACCTTCATGGTCGAGATGGTGGAAACGGCTGCGATCCTCAACCAGGCGAGCGACCGTTCGCTCGTCATCCTCGATGAGATCGGCCGCGGCACCGCCACCTTCGACGGTCTGTCGATCGCCTGGGCCGCCGTCGAGCACCTGCATGAGGCCAACCGCTGCCGCGGCCTCTTCGCCACACATTTCCACGAACTGACCGTGCTTTCGGAAAAGCTTGGCCGGCTATCGAACGCGACGATGCGCGTCAAGGAATGGGACGGCGACGTCATCTTCCTGCACGAGGTCGGGCCGGGTGCGGCGGACCGCTCCTACGGCATCCAGGTCGCCCGCCTTGCCGGGCTTCCGGCCTCGGTCGTGGCGCGGGCCCGCGACGTGCTCACCCGTCTCGAAGATGCCGACCGCAAGAACCCGGCGAGCCAGCTGATCGACGACCTGCCGCTTTTCCAGGTGGCGGTGCGCCGTGAGGAAACGGCCCGCGGGGCCTCTAAGGTCGAGGAGGCGCTGAAGGCGATGAGCCTTGACGACATGACGCCGCGCGAGGCAATGGATGCGCTTTACGACCTCAAGAACAAGCTGAAATAGGAGCGGCGCGCCATGTTCATGGAAAAACTGGTTCGCGAAACCGAGCGCCTCTCGCTCATCTGCTCCATGCTCGATACGATGCGGCGGGCCGATAAGGACCGCAATGCCCGCGGCTGGACGTCGCCGATCGGCATGCTGAAAATCACCCGCTGCTGCGCTGTGATCTCAGAGCTCGGCACCTCGATTGCCAAGGCCGGCTATCGCGAATGCGACAGGCAGGCGATCGAGGAGATCATGCGCGAGACACGGCAGGTGCTGCATCTGCTGAATGCGCGGGCCGCAGCCTGAGCTTTTCGGGAACAGTCGGCGCCTTGCGTCAAAGCGCTCTCGCTTCTTGCCGCTTGGCAACACCATTTCGCCAAATTTAAAGGTTCTTGCAGTATGAAGGCCCGTGTCAATTGCCGGGCAAAGGGGCTATAGCGCATGCAGACGAAACAAGCGGCAGGCCGTGAACCGGCAGTCCGGCATGAACAGGAAACCGCCCCGGCGATAGCGATGCGCGACCTCGATTTCTCCAATATCCTCGACGTCGAGCTCTTGCAGAAGCAGTGTGACGCCGTTGCCGAGGCCAACCGGAACCGGCCCGATGTCCTGCGCGCCGATCTTCTGGCGGTGCTTAAGAAGGCGAGCACCGAAGGCCGGCAGAAGGCGCGCGCCGCACTGATGGCCGATGGCGGCGGGCTCAATTGCGCCTACCGGATTTCCTGGCTGCAGGATCAGATCACCACCGTCCTCTACAATTTCGCCACCACCCATATCTTTCCGCAGCAGAAGGACAAGTTCGCGGTCACCGCCGTCGGTGGCTACGGCCGCGACACGCTGGCGCCCGGTTCGGATATCGACCTGCTGTTCCTCTTCCTGCCGAGGCCTGTCGAAGAGACGCACAAAGCGGTCGAATTCATGCTCTACGTGCTCTGGGACATGGGCTTCAAGGTCGGTCACGCCACCCGCACGGTGGAGGAATGCATTGCGCTTTCCAAGTCCGACATGACGATCCGCACCGCCATCCTGGAAATGCGCTACATCTGCGGTCTGCAGCGGCTGGAGACCGAGCTCGAGACCCGCTTCGACAAGGAGATCGTCACCGGCACCGGACCGGAATTCATCGCCGCCAAGCTTGCCGAGCGCGACGAGCGCCACCGCAAGGCGGGCGATACGCGTTATCTCGTCGAACCGAACGTCAAGGAAGGCAAGGGCGGGCTTCGCGACCTGCACACGCTGTTCTGGATCTCGAAATATTATTATCACGTGCGCGACCAGGCGGAGCTGGTCAAGCTCGGGGTGCTCTCCAAGCACGAATACCGCCTGCTTGAGAAAGCCGACGATTTTCTCTGGGCGGTGCGCTGCCATATGCACTTCCTGACCGGCAAGGCCGAGGAGCGCCTGTCCTTCGATATCCAGCGCGAGATCGCCGAAGCCTTCGGCTATCACACCCGCCCGGGCCTTTCGGCCGTCGAGCGCTTCATGAAGCACTATTTCCTCGTCGCCAAGGATGTCGGCGATCTCACGCGCATCCTGTGCGCCGCACTTGAAGACCAGCAGGCGAAGTCGATCCCGGGCCTCACCGGCGTCATCAGCCGCTTCACCCATCGCAACCGCAAGATCGCCGGCAGCGTCGAATTCGTCGAAGACCGCGGCCGTATTGCGCTGGCCGACCCCGAAGTCTTCAAGCGCGATCCCGTCAACATCATTCGGCTCTTCCACGTCGCCGACATCAACGGGCTGGAATTCCACCCGGACGCGCTGAAACGCGTCACCCGTTCCCTCGCTTTGATCGACAACGACCTGCGGGAAAACGACGAGGCGAACCGCCTGTTCCTGTCGATCCTGACGTCGAAACGCGACCCGGCGCTCATCCTGCGCCGGATGAACGAGGCCGGCGTGCTCGGCCGTTTCATCCCCGAATTCGGCAAGATCGTCGCGATGATGCAATTCAACATGTATCACCACTATACGGTCGACGAACATCTGATCCGCACCGTCGACATTCTCTCAGAGATCGACAAGGGGCGCGCCGAGGACCTGCATCCGCTCGCCAACAAGCTGATGCCTGGCATCGAAGACCGCGAGGCGCTTTATCTCGCCGTTCTCCTCCACGACATTGCCAAGGGCCGCCAGGAGGATCATTCGATCGCCGGGGCCCGCGTCGCCCGCAAGCTCTGCGCCCGCTTCGGCCTGTCGCAGAAGCAGACGGAAATCGTCGTCTGGCTGATCGAAGAACATCTGACCATGTCGATGGTGGCGCAGACCCGCGACCTCACCGACCGCAAGACAATCACCGATTTTGCCGACCGCGTGCAGTCTCTCGACCGGCTCAAGATGCTCTTGATCCTGACGATCTGCGATATCCGCGCCGTCGGTCCGGGTGTGTGGAACGGCTGGAAGGGTCAGTTGCTGCGCACGCTCTATTATGAGACCGAGCTGCTGCTCGCCGGCGGCTTTTCGGAGGTCTCCCGCAAGGAGCGGGCCAATGCCGCGGCCGACGCGCTGCGGTCCGCACTCGCCGACTGGAGCCAGAAGGACCGCAACATCTATACCAAGCTGCACTACCAGCCCTATCTGCTCTCCGTGCCGCTGGAAGACCAGATCCGCCATGCCCATTTCATCCGCCAGGCGGATAAAGCGGGCCAGGCGCTCGCCACCACGGTGCGCACCGACAGTTTCCACGCGATCACCGAGATCACCGTGCTGTCGCCCGACCATCCTCGACTGCTCGCCGTCATTGCCGGCGCCTGTGCCGCGGCTGGGGCCAACATCGTCGACGCCCAGATTTTCACGACATCGGACGGACGGGCGCTCGACACGATCCATGTGAGCCGCGAATTTACCGACGATGCCGACGAGCTGCGCCGGGCCGCGACGATCGGCCGGATGATCGAGGACGTGCTGTCCGGCCGCAAGCGCCTGCCCGAGGTCATCGCCACACGCGCGCGCAACCGCAAGAAGAGCAAGGCCTTCGTCATTCCGCCGTCGGTCAACATCACCAACAGCCTGTCGAACAAGTTCACGGTCATCGAAGTCGAATGCCTCGACCGGCCGGGACTGCTGTCGGAGATCACTGCCGTCCTTTCCGATCTGTCGCTCGACATCCAGTCGGCGCGCATCACCACCTTCGGCGAGAAGGTGATCGACACCTTCTACGTCACCGATCTGGTCGGCCAGAAAATATCAGGCGACAGCAAGCGCGCAAATATCACCGCCCGGATGAAGGCCGTCATGGCCGAGGAAGAAGACGAGCTGCGCGAGCGCATGCCCTCCGGCATCATCGCACCCGCCGCCACCGCCCGGACCCCGCCTGCCAACGAAAAGAAGGCCGGTTCCCCCATATGAGCTTGAACGCATGAGTCCCCACGCATGAGCCCAAACGCATGAGCCTGGTCAAGAAATTCGCGACCGTCGGCGGCGCCACCCTCGGCAGCCGCATCTTCGGCTTCGCCCGCGAAACGCTGATGGCTGCGGCGCTCGGAACCGGACCAATGGCCGACGTCTTCTACGCCGCCTTCCGCTTTCCGAATCTCTTCCGCCGGCTGTTTGCCGAGGGCGCCTTCAACGCCGCCTTCGTGCCGCTCTTTGCCAAAGAGATCGAGGCGAACGGCACGGATGGCGCCAAGCGCTTTTCCGAAGAAGTGTTCGGCGTGTTGTTTTCGGTGCTGCTCCTCATCACCATCGTCATGGAGCTTGCCATGCCGCTCTTGGTGCGCTTCGTCATCGCGCCGGGCTTTGCCGACGATCCCGAAAAATTCTCGATCACGATCCGCATGGCGGCCGTGATGTTTCCCTATCTGATGTGCATGTCGCTGACGGCGATGATGAGCGGCATGCTGAATTCGCTGCATCATTTCTTCGCCGCCGCCATAGCACCCGTCTTCCTCAACGTGGTGATGATCGGGGCGCTGTTTTATGCGCTCTATACCGGCGCCGATCCGCTGGCGACGGCGTGGTACCTCTCCTGGGGCGTTCTTGCCGCCGGCGTCCTGCAGCTCGCCGTCGTCTATGTCGGCGTGCTTGCAGCCGGCATGAGCATCGGCTTCCGCTTCCCGAAGATGACTGCGAATGTCAAGCGGCTGCTGATCCTGGCGGTGCCGGCGGCGGTGACCGGCGGCATCACGCAGATCAACCAGCTGATCGGCCAGGCGATTGCGTCATCCCGCGACGGCGCGATCGCAGCACTGCAATATGCCGACCGCATTTATCAGCTGCCGCTCGGCGTCGTCGGCGTCGCCGTCGGCGTCGTGCTGCTGCCGGAGCTTGCCCGGGCGCTGAAGGGCGGCAACCTGCGCGAGGCCGGAAACCTGCAGAACCGCTCGATCGAATTCGTGCTGTTCCTGACGATCCCCGCTGCTTTCGCGCTCTGGATCCTGTCAGACGAGATCATCCGCGTGCTCTACGAGCGCGGCGCCTTCCATCAGGAAAACACCGCCGTCGTCGGCTCGATCCTGGCGATTTACGGCATCGGCCTGCCGGCCTTCGTGCTGATCAAGGCGCTGCAGCCAGGTTTCTATGCCCGCGAGGACACCAAGACGCCGATGCGTTTTTCGGCCATCGCGGTCGCGACCAATTGCGCTACGGCGCTGACCCTCTTTCCCTATATGGGCGCGCCCGGCATCGCCGTTGCCGAAGCCACGGCCGGCTGGATCAGCACCGTGCTGCTGTTTGCCACGCTTTTGCGCCGTGGCCACCTGACATGGGAATGGGCGCTGGCAAAGCGCACCGCGCTGCTGATCGTCGCTGCGGCCGTCATGGGTGCGGCCATCGTCTTCCTCAAGCAATATTGGGCGCCTTGGCTTGCTTCCGGCGCGCCGCTTCTTACCAAGATCGGCACCCTCGGGCTGCTGATTGCAATCGCCATGCTGATCTATTTCGCCGCCGCCTTCCTGGTCGGCGGTGCAAATCTCGGCATGATCCGACGCAATCTGAAGCGCAAACCGGCGCCGGCAAAGGACGGGTGAGGCCAGTCGTACCACCGTGACTCTGACTACTTGATAGCTGTGGCTTGAGACCAGACAACCATCCATCGTTCGTCATGCCGCTCATACGTGTCAGTGTGCCAGTAGTCGTTGAGGGCGACTTTGTGGCCGCCGAAGACGACCTCCAGCTGAGCGCGATACCGAAGAACGGCTACACCGTCATAAAGCCGCACGGCAATGTCAGCGGGCTGCCAGGTCAGGTATTTGATCTGCCCGGAGGCGATCGCACCCAGATATTCTTCCTTAGAAAGCGCGGCACCGATCGGCGTTATCAGCTGGAAGTCCGGAGCGTGAAGCTGCCGTGCCCGAAGCATATCGGCGTTGATCAGGGCACGCAGCCTCGCGCGCTCCGTTTCGCGAAGAAGGTTGGCCTCACTGGCCGATTGGGATGCGTCGACGGTCGGGATTGTCATGTCCGTTCTCCAATTGAAGCTGGAGCATGATGCCGAAAGCGTCAGCGGTTTCGGACAACATCGTGCTCTAATTATTTGATTTTGAACAGGATTCTATCTCAGGCCGACCGGCCTAAAATCATCCTGTTCTAAGGATCGGTTAATTCTCTCGGCATAGGCGGCGACTATGATGCAGTCACTGGCCGTCGCGTTGCCGGTTCTCCATTCGAGGTCGGCACCAATCCCAAGTCGATGAGGCTTTGGGCGCTGGCGCGGATGCATTGCTCATCTGGACGTGAGCGCCACCCGAGGACGCGGTGGGCTTTTGCTGCACTGACACTGAGGTCGCGATTGAGCTCATGAACAATGGTTCGTGCATCAGGGTCGGATTGCGCCATGACCCTGACCATCTCGTCAGAGACTTCGCCTGACGGCAGGCGGGAGGCATGGTCGGGAAAGGAATGGGCAAGAATGGCCACAAGGTCCTTGAGCCAGAAAAACCGTCCACCGATGATGAACCGTTGGCCGCCGGCAGCAGGATTGGTCATCGCTCGAATGTGGGCATCGGCGGTATCGCGCACATCCACGACGGAGAAGCCAAAGCGCGGGATACCGTTGAATCGTCCCGTCATCAAATGGTGGATCAATCCAACGGACGTCCCGAAATTCGGCCCGAGCAACGGCCCGAGGATCGTGCTTGGATTGATCACGGCCAGATCGAGCCCGACTTCATGAGCAAAGGCCCAGGCAGCCCGCTCAGTCAGCGTCTTGGATTTGTAATAGGGCGTCGCCCGCGGGCTTTCCGGGTCGGTCCAATTCTCTTCGGTAAAGGGCGCCTGCCCGTCGCCATGGTTGGTGGCAGCTATGGAGGATGTCAGAACCACACGTTTGACCCGTGCCCGATGCGCCTCGCGAAGCACACGCAACGCACCATCGCGGGCTGTCTGGATCAGTGCATTCTCATTTTCAGGATATCCCGGAGGGAAAGGCGATGCGGTGTGAATGACATAGTCGCATCCTTCGACAGCCGCAGCCCAACCGCCATCGCTATCAAGATCGGCCTGCACCAGACTGAGATTTTGCAGTTGCCCGTCAGTGTGCGCTCCAAGCAGACCGACCGTCGCAGCGCTTGTACCGATGCTGCGCAGGCTTCCTCTGACCCGATACCCCTGCTTGAGCAACTGCAAGGCAATGTGGCCTGCGAGAAATCCGCCAATGCCGGTCACCAGTACGTTGGCGCCATTAGAATTATCTGACGTGATACTCATGGGTATCTCCTGACTGCGCACCGATGCGCTTTCATCGATTTAGACAGATACACATTATTTGTCTACTCGTCTTTTGACAGAATGGTCATAAAATGCCAGTCTGTCCAAATGACGCAGACTGATCGAAAAATCGCCCAAATCCTGGATGCCGCCCTGCCGGTGTTCGTGCGTTTCGGCTTTCGCAAGACTTCCATGGCCGACATTGCGCGCGCCGCAGGAATTTCGCGAGCATCGCTCTATCTGAGCTTCAACAGCAAGGAAGAGCTTTTCCGAGCCGGCTCGATGCGGGCGCATACTCGCGCACTGGATAAGGTAGAAGCGGCCCTGGCGGGACAGGGGAACGCGTTTGACCGCATGGAAATGGCCATAGCACTGTTTCAGCGGGAGTTAATCGCCCCTTTTGGCGGCAGTTCCGATGCAGAAGAACTGTTTGCCGCCAATATGGCCTTGGCTGCGGATATCACGCTCGACGCGCGGACACGGCTATTGACTATGCTGACACAGACGCTGAATGTCGCTGCGGAAGCCAAGGAAATCGATCTCGAACCACTGCAGGCCTCGCCTCATCAATTGGCCAATATCATGATGGCTGCAATGGATGGGATCAAACACGCGCAATGGAATGGTTCCAGCCTCGATGACGATACAAAACTATTCATGCGCCTCTTGCGGGTGGCGGTGACGCCGCGGAGCGGCCAATAGAGTTGGTCGCGGCAGGTCTTTGCGCCGCCACTGAATCGGCGATCCTTAAACCGGAATGGGAAAAGGCGGACCGCATGATTCCTCAGCAATCCACCCATCGTCGCTGCGGTCCGACATCGACATGAATGATGCCGTTGCAATAGCTGCCGATGCCGCCGATGCCCGGCGCGCTTCTTGCGGCAGCAATGATCGTGCGCTCCGACAGGCCGGGTATCCTGATGTCGGCCGCCAGACACTTCCCGTGCAGGGACCCGTGGCGGCGGGGATGCGGCCTGTGGCCCGAGGTTATCACCGGGCGCCGGCCGGTCTTCGCAGCAATATGCGACAGGACCGCACGCAGGCGCCCCGGAAAGCAGCTGGCACGAACGCTGACGGTCTGGACCGTGTAGGCGAGACGTGCCTGAGGTTTTGGAAGATGAATGGCATGCCTTTTCATGTCTTGACCGACGGCAGCCGTTGCTGATTGTAGGGCGAAAAGGCCTGCCATGGCGAGCAAAATTGCGTTCTGCATGGTCGCTCCGATCGGCTATCCCAGCGACCCCAACGGCGCCGGCACCAGGCGCAGGATTTTCGGTTCAAAAAAAGCTTTTTTGTGAAATTTTATACTCAATTGTGAGTAAGGCAGTTGATCAATTCGGCTTAAAATCCAGAGAATTGCCGCTCACAACTGGAATAAACATCTCAAACGCGAGGCAGTACATGACGATCCAGTCTATTTTTCTCGTCACCCTCGTGGTCGACGATTACGACCGCGCCAAGGCTTTTTACTGCAATGGTCTCGGTTTCGACTGCCTGCAGGACGAGCTGCAGCCGGAGGGCAAGCGCTGGGTGGTGGTGAAGCCGAAGGGTGGGGATGGAGCCGCCTTTCTGCTGGCGCAGGCGGCAGACGAGACGCAGCGCGCGGCCATCGGCAATCAGACCGGCGGGCGTGTCGGCTTCTTTCTGAAGACCGACGATTTCGCCCGCGACCATGCCGCGATGCTGGCAGTCGGCGTGCGCTTTCTGGAAGAGCCGCGTCACGAGGTTTACGGCACGGTGGCGGTGTTTGCGGATCCCTACGGCAACACTTTCGATCTGATCCAGCACACTGCCGCCTGAACCCCTTGATTGCGACCAGTCGCCCGTGCATAAGCCGCCGCGTTAGCAACATGGGCGCAGAGCCCTGGGGCCCTCCACCAGCCTATTGAGGACGACATGAACGAATTCAAGAAACTCGTATTCTCCGGCGTACAGCCGACCGGCAATCTGCATCTCGGCAATTATCTCGGCGCGATCCGCCGGTTCGTGGCGCTGCAGGAAGGCAATGACTGCATCTACTGCGTCGTCGACATGCATGCGCTCACCGCCCAGCTCGTGCATGAGGACATGCCGAGCCAGACGCGCTCGATCGCCGCCGCCTTCATCGCCGCCGGCATCGATCCGGAAAAACATATCGTCTTCAATCAGTCGGCCGTGCCGCAGCATGCCGAACTCGCCTGGATCTTCAACTGCGTCGCCCGCATAGGCTGGATGAACCGGATGACGCAGTTCAAGGACAAGGCCGGCAAGGACCGAGAGCAGGCCTCGCTCGGGCTCTACGCCTATCCGAGCCTGATGGCTGCCGACATTCTCGTCTATCGCGCCACCCATGTGCCTGTTGGTGAGGACCAGAAGCAGCATCTGGAGCTTGCCCGCGACATCGCGATGAAGTTCAACCTCGACTATGCCGAGCATATCAGCAGGACCGATTACGGCGTCGACATCACCGTCGGCAACGAGCCGGTGCATGCCTATTTCCCGATGGTCGAGCCGCTGATCGGCGGACCGGCACCGCGCGTCATGTCGTTGCGCGACGGCACCAAGAAAATGTCGAAGTCGGACCCCTCCGATCTCTCGCGCATCAATCTGATGGACGATGAGGACGCGATCTCGAAGAAGATGCGCAAGGCCAAGACCGATCCGGACGGCTTGCCGAGCGAGATCGACGGGCTGCAGGGCCGTCCGGAAGCCGACAATCTGGTGGCGATCTATGCCGCACTCGCCGACAGGTCGAAGGCGGACGTGCTTGCCGAATTCGGCGGCCAGCAATTCTCCGTCTTCAAACCGGCGCTGGTCGACCTGGCGATCAACGTGCTCGCGCCGATCACCCGCGAAATGCGCCGGCTGATGGACGATACCAGCCATATCGACGCGATCCTGCGCAAGGGAGGCGAACGCGCCAGGGCACGCGCCGAGGTGACGATGCGCCAGGTGCGCGACGTCATCGGCTTCCTCTATTGAGATAAATCTCCTCTTCTCTCTGCCGTGGGAGAAGGGGACCTTCCCCTGGGGAGAAGAGGATTTCCTCTCGGGCATCAGGACAAAAACTGGACTTGCAAATTTTCCGCTTCGGGTGTCAGAGTCCGCGCCATGGTATCGAAGCGACTCTCACGGCTGGAAGGTCACCGCCGCAAATTCATGGCGGTAATCGACGGCACACCCGAATGCCAACGCGCCGTTCATTATGCCGGCCGGCGCGCGAAGAATTCCAATGGCGGGCTGGTGCTGCTCTATGTGATCCCGGATGGGGATTTCCAGCAATGGCTCGGCGTCGAAGAAATCATGCGGGCCGAAGCGCGTGAAGAGGCCGAGGCGGTCGTTGCCAAGATCGCCCAGATCGTGCGCGAGACCATCGGCATCGAGCCTGAAGTCGTCATCCGCGAGGGCGGTGCTGCCGAACAGATCAACGCCGTGATCGAGGAAGACCGCGATGTGGCGATCCTGGTTCTGGCCGCCGGTTCGGCGAAGGAAGGTCCAGGGCCGCTGGTCTCGTCGGTCGCCGGCCGCGCAGCGGCGTTTCCGATCCCGGTCACGGTGCTGCCGGATACGCTGACCAATGAGGAAATCGACGCTCTCTGCTAGAGCATGATGCCGAAAACTGTGAGGAATTTTCGGACGATATCATGCCTAACTATATAATGTAGGACAGGATTCAGATTTTAGGCAGAACAGGCCTAAAATCATCCTGTCCAAGCTTTTCTTGAGTGCAAGTGTCTTGATTAGAGCCGTCAATCGGCTTATCTTCTTTTGAAGAATTCTAAAGACGGCCGAGGCCCTGGGCCGACCGCATGGAGAACCAGATGTTCATTCAGACCGAAGCCACGCCGAACCCCGCCACGCAGAAGTTCCTGCCGGGCAAGGTGGTGATGGAAAACGGCACGGCCGAGTTCCGCAGCGCCGAAGAAGCTCAAGCTTCACCGCTCGCCGCCCGCCTGTTCGAAATATCGGGCGTCACCGGCGTCTATTTCGGCTATGATTTCATTTCCGTCTCCAAGGACAATGCCGACTGGCAGCATCTTAAGCCGGCTATATTAGGCTCGATCATGGAGCACTTCATGTCCGGCAAGCCGGTCATGGGCGATGCCTCCATCCTCTCCGAAGACGCCGATGCCGGCGACGAATTCTTCGACGAAGGCGATGAATCGATCGTGCTGACCATCAAGGAGCTTCTGGAGACCCGCGTGCGCCCTGCCGTTGCCCAGGACGGCGGCGACATCACCTTCCGCGGCTTCAAGGACGGCAAGGTCTACCTGAACATGAAGGGGTCCTGCGCCGGCTGCCCGTCTTCGACGGCAACGCTGAAGCACGGCGTCCAGAACCTGCTGCGCCATTTCGTTCCGGAAGTGCAGGAAGTGATTGCCGCTTAAAAATCTTGAATTCGTCCAGCCGTTCATCTCAGGTTCGGCCGAACGGATTTATCGATAGGCGACACTGGTTTATTCGGAAATTGATGGCATGATCATTCTGGCGCTCGACACGGCAGGTGTGGACTGCGCTGCCGCCGTCTATGACAGCGGCAGGGATACGGTGCTGGGGGAGGCATCGGACATGATCGGCAAGGGGCATGCTGAACATCTGATTGGTATCGTCGATCGCGCACTCGATCAGGCGGGACTGGCCCTTTCGGATGTCGACCGCCTTGCCGTCACCATCGGTCCCGGCTCCTTTACCGGTATCCGCGTCGGCGTTGCCGCAGCCCGCGGTTTTGCGCTTTCCCTCAATGTGCCGGCCGTCGGCGTCACCACGCTCCAAGTCATGGCATCAGCCCAGCGTAACGAGACGCCTCATCGCGACGTGCTGGCGGCGATGGATGCTAAGCGGGACGAAATCTACCTCCAGTCCTTCGCGGCCGACGGTTCGCCCCTCGACGCGCCACGGGCAGTCAGTGTTGCGGAAGCGCAGGTTTTTGCCGCCGGTTTCGACGGCGAGATTACCGGTTCGGCGACGCCGCTCCTCAGGGCCGACGCCTTCGGCGATCACACCAACAGGTATCCAATCTCCGTCGTGGCGCGCCTGGGCGCTGCCGCCTCCCCCGATGCCGGAAAGCCGAAGCCCCTTTATCTGCGCGGACCCGATGCCAAGCCGCAGGCCGGGTACGCGATTGCGCGACGAGTATGACGATGCTGGAAAGCTATCTGACGCTGAAACCGGAATTCGAGATCATCGCCATGGAGCGCGAGGATTGCCGCGATGTTGCCGCCCTGCATGGCGAGCGGTTCGCCCGGCCCTGGGGCGACGGTGAATTTCACGGGCTGCTGATGCAGGATACCGTCTTCGGCTTCGTCGCGCGCCAGACCAATGCCTTCCTGAAAAAGCCGCTTCCGGGGTTCATTCTCGCCCGCCATGTCGCCGGCGAGGCGGAGATCCTGACGATTGCCGTGCAGGCGAAGGTCGCCCGTGCCGGACTTGGCTGGCGACTGATGCAGGCGGCGATGCGGGAAGCGCGGTCGCGCGGCGGCGAGAGCATGTTTCTCGAGGTCGACAACGGCAATACGGCAGCGCTTGGCCTTTACCGCAAGCTCGGCTTCGAAAAGGTCGGCGAACGTCAGGGTTACTACAGACAAGAAAACGGCGCCCTCTCCACGGCGCTTGTCATGAAGCGCGTTCTTCGGTAGTTCCCTGGCAGCGAGACAACATGCAGGCTGGCGCAAATGCCCCAGCGGCGTTGTCGAAACACGAATTCTCTATAGGCCGGCGATGACTGATGTAGCCAAGACCCTTGAGGAGCTTTGCACCGAACGCGGCATGCGCATGACCGAGCAGCGCCGCGTGATCGCGCGCATCCTGGAAGACTCGGAAGACCATCCCGACGTCGAAGAACTCTACCGCCGCTCGGTGAAGGTCGACGCGAAGATCTCGATCTCGACCGTCTACCGCACCGTAAAGCTGTTCGAAGATGCCGGCATCATCGCCCGCCACGACTTCCGCGACGGGCGCTCGCGCTACGAAACGGTGCCGGAAGAACACCACGACCATCTCATCGACCTGAAGACCGGCACGGTCATCGAATTCCGCTCGCCGGAGATCGAGGCGCTGCAGGAGCGCATCGCCCGCGAGCACGGCTTCCGGCTGGTTGACCATCGGCTGGAGCTCTACGGCGTCCCGCTGAAGAAGGAAGACCTCTGAAGCAATGGCCGCCCGGGAGACCAGCATTTGATCGCCTGGCTGCGCATCGCCTTCGCCGCGGTCGTCATCCTTGCGGTCAGCATCGTGCTCATGCCGCTGCAACTGCTGGCGCTACGCTTCGACTGGCGGCTGCGCCGCCGGCTGCCGCGCGTCTGGCACCGCATCGTCTGCTATTGTCTCGGCATCCGCGTCCACGTCACGGGCAGGCTGGAAGACCGCCGGCCGCTGATGCTCTGCTCCAACCATTCCTCCTGGCTTGATATCATGGTGCTGTCGGCCGTTGCCGACGTCGCCTTCATCGCCAAGATCGAGGTGAGCGACTGGCCGATCTTCGGCACGCTCGCCAAGCTGCAGAAGAGCGTGTTCGTCGTGCGCGAGGAGCGGCGCAAGACCGGCCATCAGGCAAACGAGATCGCCGGGCGCATGGCCGACGGTGAGATCGTCGTGCTCTTTCCCGAAGGCACGACCTCGGATGGGAACCGGCTGCTGGAGGTCAAGTCCTCGCTGTTCGGCGCTGCAGCGATGGCCGTGCCTTATTCGCCGACGGGAACGGTCGTGGTGCAGCCGGTGGCTGTTGCCTATACCAGGGTGCACGGCATCGCCATGGGGCGTTATCACCGGCGGCTCGCGGCCTGGCCGGGGGATCTCGACCTCTTGCCGCATCTCATCGACATCGTGCGCTGTGGCGCCATCGACGCCGAAGTTTCCTTCGGCGAGGCGGTGGATTACCGCGCCGAGACCAGCCGCAAGGAGGTGAGCGCGACGATCGCCTTGCGCATCCGCAACCTCCTGAACAGCCGCCTGCGCGGGCGGGAAATCTCCTGAAGCAAGATTTCGATTTTCTCCGGCGGCAAAAACCACTAAATAGCGCGCCATGACACAGGACAGCGCCCTTCTCCAGGCCCCCGAGGCAATTCCCAGCGAGAGCCTCCGCGACGGCAGCAACAGCCGCAAGGTCTTCATCAAGACCTATGGCTGCCAGATGAACGTCTACGATTCCATGCGCATGAGCGATGCGCTCGCCCGCGACGGCTATGAGCCGACGGAAGATATGGAAGAGGCGGACCTCGTTCTCCTCAATACCTGCCATATCCGCGAAAAGGCGGCCGAGAAGGTCTATTCGGCGCTCGGACGGCTGCGCGATATGAAAAAGAAGAAGGCGGCGGACGGGCGGGAGATGATGATCGGCGTTGCCGGCTGCGTCGCCCAGGCCGAAGGCGAAGAGATCCTGCGCCGCGCACCCGCCGTCGACGTCGTCATCGGCCCGCAGACCTATCATCGCCTGCCGGAAGCGCTACGCTTGGCCAAACAAGGCCAGCGCGTCGTCGACACCGAATATGCGATCGAGGACAAGTTCGAGCATCTGCCGATCGCCGAGAGCCGAAGGATCCGCGCCCGCGGCGTTACCGCCTTCCTGACGGTGCAGGAGGGCTGCGACAAATTCTGCACCTTCTGCGTCGTGCCCTATACACGCGGCTCGGAAGTGTCGCGGCCGGTTTCCCAGATCGTCGAGGAAGCCGAAAAGCTCGCCGACAGCGGGGTGCGCGAGATAACCCTGCTCGGGCAGAACGTCAACGCCTGGCACGGCGCCGGGAGCCATGGCGAGGCATGGAGCCTCGGCGACCTGCTGTACCGGCTGGCCGAGATCCCCGGCCTTGCGCGGCTGCGCTATACCACAAGCCACCCACGCGATATGGACGACCGGCTGATCAATGCCCATCGCGACCTACGCGCGCTGATGCCCTATCTGCACCTGCCGGTGCAATCGGGCTCGGACCGCATCCTGAAAGCGATGAACCGGCGCCACACGGCGGCCGAATATCTGGCGCTGATCGAGCGGATCCGCACGGTGCGGCCCGATATCGCGCTGTCGGGCGATTTCATCACCGGCTTTCCGGGGGAGACAGATGAGGATTTTAAGGATACATTGAGACTTGTGGAGGAGGTCCGTTATGCACAGGCCTTCTCGTTCAAATACTCGACACGGCCGGGCACGCCCGGCGCGGAGCTGAAGGACCAGGTGCCGGAAGAGATCAAGGCAGAACGGCTGGAACGCCTGCAGATGCTTCTCCTGAAGCAGCAGCAGGAATTTGCCGAATCCTGCATCGGCAAAGAGATCGACCTGTTGCTCGAAAAGCCCGGTCGCATGCCGGAACAACTAATCGGACGTTCTCCCTGGCTTCAATCAGTGAATGTTGATGCAAAAGCATCGCAAATCGGTGACATTATTAAAGTGCGAATCACAGGGACCGGAACAAACAGCCTGTTTGCCGAACGCGCAGAGGCTGCGGTCTAACCCAAGGAGCCCGACCGCTTGAACGGACAAGAATTGGTTTCTTCTTCACCGCGCCACCCCCGCACGCCGAGCGATACCAATCACTTCGTCCTGACGTTCGAGAACAACCGGTTCGCCAGCGAGCTCTTTGGTCAATTCGACCAAAACCTCAAGCTGCTCGAGCAACGGCTGAACATCGATGCGCGGGCACGCGGCAATTCGGTCGTCATCACCGGCGATATCGTGACCACCAATCAGGCGCGGCGCACGCTCGACTATCTCTATGAAAAACTTCAGAAAGGCGGCAGCGTGGAACGATCCGACGTCGAGGGTGCAATCCGCATGGCGGTCGCCGCCGACGATCAGCTCAGCCTGCCGACCATGGAGCGCAAGGCCAAGCTGACGATGGCGCAGGTTTCCACCCGCAAGAAGACGATCATCGCCCGCACGCCAACCCAGGACGCCTATATCAGGGCGCTGGAACGCGCCGAGCTTGTCTTCGGCGTCGGCCCGGCCGGCACCGGCAAGACCTATCTCGCCGTCGCCCATGCCGCCCAGCTGCTGGAGCGCGGCGCGGTCGAAAAGATCATCCTGTCGCGCCCGGCCGTCGAGGCCGGCGAGCGCCTCGGCTTCCTGCCCGGGGACATGAAGGAAAAGGTCGATCCCTATCTTCGCCCGCTCTATGATGCGCTCTACGACATGATCCCTGCCGACAAGGTCGACCGGGCGATCACCGCCGGCGTCATCGAAATCGCGCCGCTCGCCTTCATGCGCGGCCGTACGCTCGCCAACGCCGCCATCATCCTCGACGAAGCGCAGAACACCACGTCGATGCAGATGAAGATGTTCCTGACGCGTCTCGGCGAAAATGCGCGCATGATCGTCACCGGCGACCCGAGCCAGATCGATCTGCCGCGCGGCGTTAAATCCGGCCTCGTCGAGGCCCTGCAGCTTCTGAACGGCGTCGAGGGCATCTCGATCGTGCGCTTCACGGATACCGACGTCGTCCGCCACCCGCTGGTCGGGCGCATCGTCAGGGCCTATGATTCCACCTCTGCCGTCGCCGAAGACGTCAGCCGGCAGGGCTAATGGCCGAACTCGACATCCAGATCAGCGTCGAGGACATCGGCTGGCCCGGCGAGGAGACGCTGCTGTCGTTTTGCGAACGTGTGCTCGGCGCCGCCACGATCTATCTACGCGACAGCGAGAAGCAGCCCTTCCCGACGATGCCGCCCGAGGTTTCGCTTGTTTTCACCGACGATGCCTCGATCCAGGACATCAATGCCGAATGGCGCGGCAAGGACAAGGCGACCAACGTGCTCTCCTTTCCGGCCTTTCCGGTTCAGCCCGGCAAGATGCCCGGCCCTATGCTCGGCGACATCATCATCGCCCGGGAGACGCTGGAGCGGGAAGCGGCCGAGCTTGAAAAGAGTTTCGACGACCACCTGACCCATCTTCTGGTGCACGGTTTCTTGCATCTTCTCGGCTACGACCATATGAATAGTGCCGAAGCCGAAATTATGGAGGGGTTGGAGACTCGCATTTTGGCGCAGCTAGGCCTATCTGATCCCTACGAGGGTCAAGACCTTAAAATGGAACCATGAGCGACTTTACGACGAAGCCGGCGGCAGACGCCAAGGACTCCGAGCCATCCTCCTCTTCGGACGAGGCAGGCAGTAGTAGTCGGCCATCCGGCCGATCGCAATCCTTCTGGTCGCGCGCCGCGCGCATCCTTCGCCCGCAGCAGGGCTCGCGATTGCGCGAGGATCTCGCCGACGCGCTGATGACAGATGCAGCCGGCGACGACGCCTTTTCGCCCGACGAACGGGCGATGCTCAATAACATCCTGCGCTTTCGCGAGGTGCGCGTCGCCGACGTGATGGTGCCGCGCGCCGATATCGAGGCGGTCGACCAGAACATCCCCATCGGCGAGCTGATGATCCTCTTCGAGGAATCCGGCCGCTCGCGCATGCCTGTCTATGCCGATACGCTCGACGATCCGCGCGGCATGGTGCATATCCGCGACCTGCTCTCCTATGTCGCCAAGCAGGCGCGCAACAAGCGCCGCGCCCCGGCGAAGCCGGTCGTTGCCGTGCCGGCGATCGAGGTCGCGCCCGAAAACATCCAGAAGACCACGCGTTCGGCCAAGCCGAATTTCGACCTCGCCCGCGTCGACCTGCAAAAGACGCTGGCCGAGGCCGGTATCATCCGCAAGATCCTGTTCGTGCCGCCGTCGATGCTGGCGTCCGACCTGTTGCGCCGGATGCAGGCGAACCGCACGCAGATGGCGCTCGTCATCGACGAATATGGCGGCACCGACGGGCTTGCCTCGCATGAAGACATCGTAGAAATGGTGGTCGGCGACATCGACGACGAACATGACGACGAAGAAGTGATGTTCAAGCGCGTCGCCGAGGACATGTTCATCGCCGACGCCCGCGTCGAGCTGGAAGAGATCGCCCAAGCGATCGGGCCGGATTTCGACATTAGCGAGCAGGTCGACGAGGTCGATACGCTGGGCGGCCTGATTTTCTCGGCACTCGGCCGCATCCCGGTGCGCGGCGAGGTCGTCCAGGCGCTGCCGGGCTTCGAATTCCACATCCTCGACGCCGATCCGCGCCGCATCAAGCGGCTGCGCATCACCCGCAAGCGCCACGCGATCCGCCGCCGCGCCAAGGCGGATGGCGGCTCAGAGGCCGGCGACGACCGGCCGGCGGAATCGACCGCCAACTGACAGGACCCAACTGACGGGACAAAGAGCCGCTTTTTTGAAAGACTGCGAATGGGTTGATTCGGGGTTTGATGGGAGTGCGCATGGAGCGGCTTGCGGACAGGGTTATCCTCGTCTGGGGTTTCAAACGGTCGCTGCTGGCAATCGCCGCCGGGGCATTCGCGGTTCTGGCGCTGCCGCCCATCGGCTTTTTCGCGGCGATGTTCGTTTCCTTCACGCTGCTCGTCTGGCTGATCGACGGGGCGGCGGCTTCGCCTGAAAGCGGCCTGATCGGCAGGCTGTGGCCGGCGTTTGCCACCGGCTGGCTGTTCGGCTTCGGCTATTTCGTCGCCGGCCTCTGGTGGCTCGGCCATGCGCTGCTGATCGATCAGGAAGAATTCGCCTGGGCGCTGCCGCTGGCAATCCTCGGGCTGCCGGCCTGTCTTGCGATCTTCTACGGCCTGGCGGCCGCCCTTGCGCGCATCGTCTGGTCTGATGGCATGGGGCGGATCGCCGCGCTTGCGGCAGGCTTCGGGCTGATGGAATGGCTTCGAAGCTTCGTCCTCACCGGCTTTCCCTGGAACGCCATCGGCTACGGCATCATGCCGGTTCCGCTGATGATGCAGTCGGCGCATGTGATCGGGGCGATGGGCGTAACGGCCCTTGCCGTCTTCGTCTTTTCTGCGCCTGCCCTTGCCGGGACGCGGCAAGGGGCACGGACGGGCATCGCACTCGCCGCCCTCTTCTTTGCCGCCCATCTCGGTTATGGCGCCTATGCTCTCCATCTCGCGCCGCGGCCGGACACATTGCCTGAGGACAAGCGGCCGGTGGTGCGGCTGGTGCAGCCGGCGATCGACCAGACAGCGAAAATGGATAACGACGTCGACCGCGCCGCGATCTTCGAGACACATCTGAAGCTGTCGGCCGAAGCGCCTGAGAATGGCGGGCGCAAGCCCGATATCATCGTCTGGCCGGAAACGTCGATCCCCTTCATCCTGACCGACAATCAGGATGCGCTGACGCGGATTGCCGATACGCTCGACGACAATCAGATCCTGATCGCCGGCGCCGTTCGCGCCGAGGAGATGGGACCAGGCACGCCGCCGCGCTACTATAATTCCATCTACGTGATCGACGGCCGCGGCCAGATCATCGCCGCCTCCGACAAGGTGCATCTGGTGCCCTTCGGCGAATATCTGCCCTTCGAGGACGTGCTCACCGAATTCGGCATCCAGAACGTCGTCGAGATACCGGGCGGCTTCTCGGCCGCCGCAAGCCGGCACCTGCTGGCGCTGCCCGGCGGGCTCAATCTCTATCCGCTGATCTGCTACGAGATCATTTTTCCCGGCGAAATGACCGGTGACATAAAAGACGCCAGCGCGATCCTCAATATCACCAATGATGCCTGGTTTGGCGTGACGCCCGGCCCCTACCAGCATTTCCAGCAGGCGCGGGTACGGGCTGTCGAAACCGGCCTGCCGCTGATTCGCGACGCCAATAGCGGCATTTCAGCGCTGGTGAATGCGCATGGGGAAATTATTGCGGGCCTCGATCTTGGAGAAACCGGCTTCGTCGATGCAACGCTCGATAGCATCGGCGATGGAGTCGGAACGGCATCCCCCCGGCAAACATACTTCTGGTTGATCGAGGCGCTGCTGATTTTGATTGCGCTAATTTCTCGCAGAGGTTTTATTTCCGGGTTGAATTGACCAAAAACCCCTAAAATTGCATAGTGATGTCAATCGGCGTTCTTAACGTATGTTTGAAGGTGGGTTCCTCACCGCTTGCAACGTGGCGTTTTGGGATGGATCAGGGGCATGCCGGTTAGAAACAGGTTGAAATTCTTAGCTAGGGCACGACCATGATTGAAAACAAGAAGAAGCCGAATCCGATCGACATCCATGTTGGCAGCCGTATTCGCCTCCGCCGTACGATGCTGGGCATGAGCCAGGAGAAGCTTGGCGAAAGCCTTGGCATCACCTTCCAGCAGATCCAGAAATACGAAAAGGGCACCAACCGCGTCGGCGCAAGCCGCCTGCAGAACATCTCGAACATCCTCAATGTTCCGGTGTCGTTTTTCTTCGAGGACGCGCCCGGCGAACATTCCAGTGCCAGCGGCGGCATGGAAGCCTCGAGCTCGAACTACGTCGTCGATTTCCTGTCGTCCTCGGAAGGACTGCAGCTCAATCGCGCCTTCGTCAAGATTTCCGATCCCAAGGTTCGCCGCAAGGTCGTGGAGCTGGTGAAAGCCCTGGCCGCTGAAGCCGACGCCGACTGAACCAAGACCAGCGCAGAATTCGAAAGGCGGTCGAAAGGCCGCCTTTTTTGCGTTTTTGGGGCAAAATTTGTCACTTTGTCGCAGATATAAAGATATATTTATGTCCTTCTGCGCTTGTCATCGGCCCGCGAACTGAGTACCTACTAGCTGGCTTTTATTCTTTGAGGGGAATCCCGAAATGCGCGCGAATTATCTCTTTACCAGCGAGTCTGTTGCCGAGGGTCATCCGGACAAGGTCTGTGACCGCATCTCCGACGAGATCGTCGATCTGGTCTACCGCGAAGCGGCCAAGACCGGCGTCAATCCGTGGGGCGTGCGCATTGCCTGCGAAACGCTGGCGACGACCAACCGCGTCGTCATCGCCGGCGAGGTCCGCCTGCCGCCGAGCCTGATGAAGAAGGACAAGGACGGCAAAGACGTCATCAATCCTTCGAAGTTCAAGGCCGCCGCCCGCCGCGCCATCAAGGATATCGGCTACGAGCAGGACGGCTTCCACTGGAAGACGGCAAAGATCGACGTGCTCTTGCACTCGCAGTCGGCCGACATCGCGCAGGGCGTCGACAGCGCTTCTGACCAGCAGGGCGACGAGGGCGCCGGCGACCAGGGCATCATGTTCGGTTACGCCTGCCGCGAAACGCCGGATCTGATGCCGGCACCGATCTATTATTCCCACAAAATCCTGCAGCTGCTCGCAGTTGCCCGCAAGAAGGGCGACGGCGAAGTCGCCAAGCTCGGCCCCGACGCCAAGAGCCAGGTGACCGTGCGCTACGTCGACGGCAAGCCGTCGGAGGCTACCTCGATCGTGCTTTCGACCCAGCATCTGGACGAGAGCTGGGATTCGAAGAAGGTCCGCGCCGTCGTCGAGCCCTATATTCGCGAAGCGCTCGGCGAGCTGAAGATCGCTGACGATTGCAAGTGGTACATCAACCCGACCGGCAAGTTCGTCATCGGCGGACCGGACGGCGATGCGGGCCTCACCGGCCGCAAGATCATCGTCGACACCTACGGCGGTGCCGCTCCGCATGGCGGCGGCGCATTCTCCGGCAAGGACACGACGAAGGTCGACCGTTCGGCTGCCTATGCTGCCCGCTACCTCGCCAAGAACGTCGTCGCTGCCGGCCTTGCCGACCGTTGCACGATCCAGCTCTCTTACGCCATCGGTGTTGCTCAGCCGCTGTCGATCTATGTCGACCTGCACGGCACCGGCAAGGGTGTTTTCGAGGATCAGGTCGAAGCCGCGATCCGCCAGAACATGGACCTGTCGCCGTCGGGCATCCGCCGTCATCTCGACCTCAACAAGCCGATCTACGCCAAGACCTCGGCTTATGGCCATTTCGGCCGCAAGGCCGGCCGCGACGGCTCGTTCTCCTGGGAGCGCACCGACCTCGTGAAGGCGCTCAAGGAATCCGTTAAGACCAAAGCCGCTGCATGACGGATATGGAACGCCGGGGGCGGGCGACCGAAGCCTTCTTCGGTCGCCGCAAGGGCAAGGCTCTGCGCGAACAGCAGGCCGAAACGCTGAACAGTCTGCTGCCGGCATTCCTGATCGATCTGTCGGCGGCTCCCCCGGAGCCGTTGACTTCCCTCTTCCCGCTTCCGGTCGAAAGATTGCGGCTGGAAATCGGTTTCGGCGGCGGCGAGCATCTGATCCACCGCGCCCTGGAGACGCCTTCGACCGGCTTCATCGGTGTCGAACCCTTCGTCAATTCCATGCAGAAGCTGTTGTCGCGCATCGGCGAGACGGGTGCCTCCAATATCCGCGTCTATAATGACGACGCGACGCAGCTGCTCGACTGGCTGCCGGACGGCTCACTCGATCAGATCGATCTGCTCTATCCCGATCCCTGGCCGAAGCGGAAGCACTGGAAGCGGCGTTTCGTCTCGAAAACCAATCTCGACCGCTTTCATCGCGCGCTGAAGCCCGGCGGCCTGTTCTGCTTCGCCTCCGACATCGACACCTATGTGAACTGGACGCTGATCAAATGCCGCGACCATGGCGGTTTCGACTGGATAGCCGACAATGCAGCCGATTGGTTGACGCCCTATGAGGGCTGGCCGAGCACACGTTACGAGGCCAAGGCGCGGCGCGAGGGCCGGTCTTCGGCCTATCTGACGTTCAGGAAAATCTGAGGCAGCCGGCAAGTCGGCGAACGTGCCTGTGATGTTCTTCGCGTGAGCAATCGCCTGGGACGCTGGCCCGATGGTTCCCGACGCAACAAAAAACCGAACTGAAGGAGTTGCGCCCTGGCTTGCGACGCGTAGAGTTCCGCCGTGGACCGGTTGCCATTAGCGCTCACGCGACTATTTTCTGTGCTGGCCACCCTCCTCTCAAATGGAGGAGAGACAATGACCGGGAGCAAGTCATGTGCCGAAATATAAAACCCCTGTTCAATTTCGATCCGCCGGCGACGGACGACGAGGTCCACGATGCCGCACTCCAGTTCGTGCGCAAGGTGAGCGGAACGACCAAACCGTCGAAGCGCAATGAGGTCGCATTTGAGCACGCGGTCAATTCCATCGCGGCATGTGCCCGCGAGCTGCTCGATTCGCTGGAAACGTCTCAACCTCCTCGTGATCGCGAAGAGGTAGCGGCAAAAGCGCGCGCGAGAACGGCGGTCCGGTTCGCGTAAGAGAGCCCGTCACGCGCAGGAGATCTCAATCAAGCCTCGAGTGGCCTACCTGACGGCGTTCTGCCCATACTCACCGTCGCACAATCTGCTACAGCAATCTAATGTTCGCGACCAATCCGTACGAGTTTCGCAGAGCAACCCTGGATGATCTCGCTTTACTGAAGGGGTGGCGGTCGAACCCGCATGTCCTGGAATGGTGGGGTTCTGGTGAGCCGTATGGTGAAGCAGAACTGGTTGATCCTCGGGTGGCTCGCTGGATCATTTCAATTAACGAACGGCCATTTGCGTTCTTGCAGGACTACACGGTCCACGGATGGGAAGATCACCATTTTGCCGGCCTTCCTAAAGGGTCGCGGGGAATTGATCAATATATCGGAGACCCCGAAATGGTCGGCGTTGGACATGGTTCAGCGTTTATCGGAATGAGAATGCAGGCTCTTTTCGATGAGGGCGCACCTGTGATCGCGACCGATCCGCATCCAGACAATGAACGGGCGATAGCCGTCTACAAGAAGTTGGGGTTCGAACCGTCTGGACCACCCCAAGAAACCGGATGGGGTTTGATCTTACCAATGCTGGCGACGCGGTAAGCAGAATGGATGCAACGACAGCAAAGTCCGCATCGTTGTCATCGCTCTATAAGGCTGGCGCAGTTGCTGCCGAATCCTGGAACTTCAACGTCATTCGCACATAAGGCGTCGAAAGAGCTCCGCGCATATGTCGCGACATCCGTCCCGATCGCAGTGAAATCGAATAGAGCGACTGCGCACCGAAAGCGGTGAACGTAACAGACGGCCTTGACGGTCAGTGCAGGCTGACCGTCTTCAATTCGTCCTCGGCAGCCTTGAAAAAGGTGCTGGAGCGGTTGTCCGTCAAAAGGATCGGCGTGCCGTCGGCGCCGAAGAGTGCCCAGAGATCGACGTTCGGATCGATATCCGGCGCCTCGGGAAAGCACTTGGCGACCTCATCGGTCCGCATTTTTCTGATATAGGCGACCTCGCCGTTGCCGATGTGGGCAAGCTCGGATTTGGTCAAGTGAGACGTGGCTTCTTTCATCAACATTCCTGTTCCTCCGGGAGAAGGGACCAACGGTTCAACAACCGTTGTGCTACTCTGAGACCGAAATGTTAATTTTCTTGACCATGCGCGCGGGTTCCGGACGAATTAGATCGACGGAGAGCAGACCGTTCTTCAGGGCCGCACCCAACACCTGCATCCCGTCGGCAAGAACGAAAGTACGCTGGAACTGACGGGCGGCGATACCGCGATAAAGATAGTCCCGCTCACCCTGTTCGACCTGGCGGCCGCGGATCAGCAGCTGGTTCTCCTCAATGGAGACATCGAGTTCCTCCTCGCTGAAGCCGGCCACGG
This sequence comes from Rhizobium leguminosarum, assembly GCF_001679785.1. NCBI lineage: Bacteria > Pseudomonadati > Pseudomonadota > Alphaproteobacteria > Hyphomicrobiales > Rhizobiaceae > Rhizobium > Rhizobium leguminosarum. The sequence continues at coordinate 4,463,615 of NZ_CP016286.1, read as the reverse complement.
CAAGGGTGATGCGCAGACGTTCCGGCGCGCCGGTATCGGCGGCGATGCGTTCGATATTATAAGGCGGATATCCGTCACTCGCCTTGGAAATGCGCTCCAGCGTCTTTTCCATGGCATCGAAGCCCAGAAGCAGCGGGCTGGCGAAAGGGGTAATGCGGCTCATCTTTTTTCAAGTCCTTGATGCAAGCGACCATCCCGGACCTCAAGTGCAGCATCCGGATGCCGCTAATATGGGGACAGAATACCGGCGCCGCAAGGCATCGGCCGCGAGGTGCCGGCGTCACCTCTCGATTTTAAGCAGGTGGCGTCAGGCTCTTTCCTTGACAAAGCGTCAGCTGCCTCGCATCAAAACATGCCCGCGCGGAATGTGCTGATTTGAGACGGGACGTGAAGAAATCGGTACATGCCGATAACATGCAGTGCGAGGATGGAACGATCGGAATGGCAAGCGCAAGAAAGATCATCATCGACACGGATCCCGGCCAGGACGACGCGGCCGCCATCATGCTTGCCTTCGGCAGCCCTGATGAGCTGGAGGTGCTGGGGATCACGACAGTGGCCGGCAACGTGCCGCTTTCGCTCACCAGCCGCAATGCGCGCATCGTCTGCGAGCTCTGCGGCCGGGCGGAGACGAAGGTTTTCGCCGGCGCCGACGCGCCGATCGCTCGCAAGCTGGTGACCGCCGAACATGTGCATGGCAAAACTGGCCTCGACGGTCCGGATCTCGACGAACCGACGATGGCGCTGCAGCCCGGCCATGCCGTCGACTTCATCATCGAGACGCTGCGCCGCGAGCCGGAAGGCACGGTGACGCTGTGTACGCTCGGGCCGCTCACCAATATCGGCATGGCCTTCCAGAAGGCGCCCGACATCGTCCCCCGCATCCGCGAACTGGTGATGATGGGCGGCGGCTTTTTCGAGGGCGGCAACATCACGCCGGCGGCCGAGTTCAACATCTATGTCGACCCGGAGGCAGCCGATATCGTCTTCCGCTCGGGCGTTCCGATCGTGATGATGCCGCTAGACGTGACGCATCAATTGCTGACCCGCAAGGACCGGGTGAAGCGCATGGCCGAGATCGGCACGGCGCCGGCAAAGGCCATGGTCGAGATGCTGGAATTCTTCGAACGCTTCGACATCGAGAAATACGGTTCCGACGGCGGGCCGCTGCACGACCCGACCGTCGTCGCCTACCTGCTGAAGCCGGAGCTTTTCAAAGGCCGGGAGTGCAATGTCGAGATCGAGGTCCAGTCCGAACTCACGGTCGGCATGACCGTCGTCGACTGGTGGCATGTGACCGAGCGCAAGCGCAATGCCAGGGTCATGCGCCATGTCGATGCGGACGGCTTCTTCAATCTGCTGATCGAACGCTTCGCCCGCATCTAAAGCTTCGGTTTCCTTCCTCGCGAGGAGGAAGGAAACGATCTCAAGCGTCCTTCTCGTCGAAGACAGAGTTGGTCTCGGCTTCGGCCGGCTTCGGACCGCCCTTGGCGACGCCGACCATGGCCGGGCGCAGCACGCGCTCGCCGATGGTGAAACCGGCCTGCACGACCTGCACGACCGTGTTGTTCGGCACGTCCGGGTTCGGCACCTCGAACATCGCCTGATGGAAATTCGGATCGAACTTCTGGCCAACCGGCTCTAGTTTGCGAACGCCGTGGCGTTCCAGAGCCGACAGCATGGCACGCTCGGTCATCTCGACACCCTCGATCAGCGTGCTCAGGCCGGCGTCTGCTGCAGCCCTGGTCTCCGGAGGGATGGCATCAAGGGCGCGGCGCAGATTGTCGGACACGGCGAGCATATCGCGGGCAAAACCCGCCACGGAATAGGACTTGGCATCCTTTACCTCGCGCTCGGTGCGCCGGCGCAGATTGTCCATCTCGGCAGCAAGGCGCAAATAGCGGTCGCGCAGTTCGCCGTTTTCGGCTTTCAGAAGCTCGATCGGGTCCGGCTGGGCGGGCTCTTGCTGCGCAGTTTCGTTCTCGACGTAGGCGGCAGCGTCGGCTGCGGCGTCGGCCGCAGTTGCGTCAGGTCCGTTTTTCGTCGTGTCATCGGTCATGACGGTCTCCGGTTGGTGTCTTCAGATGCGCCCGATATCGAGGTTTGACCGAAAAAAATCAAGTCTGCGTGACAAAGAAGCGAAAATTCCGCGTGACTGATTGCTGCGCATCAAAGCTGATTGCGCGAAAGGCGGGAGACGAGCTGGGCTGTATAGTCCACCATCGGCACGATGCGGGAATAATTGAGCCGCGTCGGGCCGATGACGCCGACGGCGCCGACAATGCGATCGTCGTCGTCCCGATAGGGCGCGACGATGAGCGACGAGCCGGACAGCGAGAAGAGCTTGTTTTCCGAACCGATGAAGATGCGCACGCCCGAACCGCTTTCGGCGAGATTGAGGATCTCGATCAGGCTGTCCTTCTTCTCGAGATCGTCGAACAGCAGGCGCAGCCGGTCGAGATCCTCGGCGCCAGCGAGCCCTTCGAGCAGGTTGGCGCGACCGCGGATGATCAGCTGCGTCGGCTTTCCCTCGTCCGGGCTGCCCGCCCAGACAGCGATGCCGCGCTCGACCAGATCGCGCGACAGGGCATCAAGCTCGTGACGGACGTCGTCTTTCAGCCGGCTTAATTGTTTGCGGAGCTCCGGCAGGGTCTGGCCGGACATATGGGCATTGAGAAAATTCGCCGCTTCCGTCAGCTGCGAGGACGTGACGCCTGCCGGCAGCTCGATGATGCGGTTTTCCACCTGATCGTGATCGCCGACGAGCACGGCCAGCGCCTTTGTCGGTTCGAGCCGGATGAACTCGACATGTTTCAGCACCGGATCGCTTTTCGAGGTGATAACGAGGCCGGCGCCGCGCGAAATGCCGGATAACATGCGGCTTGCCTCGTTCATCATCGATTCGACGGGATTGCCGCCGCTTTCGGCCCGCACCTGGCGGTCGATGCTGGCGCGCTCCTCGGCCGAGAGGTCGCCGACCTGCATGAAGGCATCGACAAAGAACCGCAGGCCGATCTGAGTCGGCAACCGGCCGGCGCTGACATGCGGCGAATAGATCAGGCCGAGCTCTTCGAGATCGCTCATGACGTTGCGCACCGAGGCCGGCGACAGCGACATCGGCAGGATACGGGACAGGTTGCGCGAACCCAGCGGCTCGCCGCTCTCCAGATAACCTTCGACGATGCGACGAAAAATTTCCCTGGAGCGCTCGTCCAGCGCAGCTACGGCATCCGAAACCGACGTCGACCTGATGCCCATGAAGCTTTCGAACCCGTGCTGATGATACTTCCCGAAAAGTAAGTCAAACTAACACCCGTGGCAAAAGGGAATTTGCAAATGAGCGCCGCCAATCGTAGAAGCGGTCAAATAAACCCCAGGAGATAAGAATGCGGCCTTCAGGCAGAAAAATCGACCAGATGCGCAAGGTCTCGTTCGAGCGCAATTTTTCCAAGCATGCGGAAGGCTCCTGCCTGGTGAAGTTCGGCGATACGCATGTGCTCTGCACGGCGAGCCTCGAAGAAAAGACGCCGCCATGGCTGCGCAATACCGGCAAGGGCTGGGTCACGGCCGAATACGGCATGCTGCCGCGAGCGACCGGCGAACGCATGAAGCGCGAAGCCGCCGCCGGCAAGCAGGGCGGCCGCACCCAGGAAATCCAGCGGCTGATCGGCCGGTCGCTGCGCGCCGTCGTCGACCTGCAGGCGCTCGGCGAACGGCAGATCACGCTCGATTGCGATGTCATCCAGGCCGATGGCGGCACACGGACAGCCTCGATCACCGGCGGCTGGATCGCGCTTTACGACTGCCTGAAATGGATGGAAAGCCGCAACATGATCAAGGTCGACCGGGTCCTGAAAGATCATGTCGCCGCCATTTCCTGCGGTATCTTCGCCAGCCAGCCGGTGATCGATCTCGATTACATCGAGGATTCCTCGGCAGAGACCGATGCGAACTTCGTCATGACGGGCACCGGCGGGATCGTCGAGATCCAGGGCACGGCCGAAGGCACGCCGTTTAGCGAAGGCGAATTCACCTCGCTGATGCAGCTTGCCAGAAACGGCATCGGCGAACTCGTGGCGCTGCAGAAGCAAGCCGTCGAAGGATGAACCCCATGCTGGAAGGCATGTTGGAAACGGCGCTCTATGCGCGGGATCTCGATAAGGCCGAGACGTTCTACGAAGACGTTCTCGGGCTTGAAAAGATCGCCCGCGCCGCCAACCGGCATGTCTTCTTCCGCTGCGGGCCGGGCGTTCTCCTGATCTTCAACCCTAAGGAAACGGTGAAGCCGCCGGCGCCTGAAGCACTGCAGGTGCCGCCGCACGGTACGACCGGCCAGGGCCATGCCTGTTTCCGGGTATCCGGCCGCAATATCGATGCCATGGCCGAACGGCTGACGGCGGCGGGCGTGGCGATCGAATCCGAAGTGCGCTGGCCGAACGGCGGCCGCTCGATCTATTTCCGCGATCCGGATGGCAACAGCCTGGAATGCGCGGAGGCTAAAATCTGGGGCATCGAACAGGAAATCTGAATGCGCAAGCTTGAAACGAAGACCATCGTCGTCGCCAGCCACAATGCCGGCAAGATCCGCGAGATCCAGGAATTGATCGGGCCGCTCGGCTTCGCCGCCAAATCGGCCGCCGAGCTGAACTTCGTCGAACCCGATGAGACCGGCACGAGCTTCGAGGAGAATGCGACGATCAAGGCGGTCGCCTCGGCCAATGCCTCAGGCATGCCGGCGCTATCGGACGATTCCGGGCTGGTGGTCGATGCACTCTTCGGCGATCCCGGTGTTTACACCGCCAATTGGGCGGAGAAGGCCGACGGCACGCGCGATTTCGACATGGCGATGGCCAAGGTGGAAAAGGCGCTGCAGGATGCAGGCGCGACAAAGCCGGAACAACGCACGGCGCGTTTCATCAGCGTGCTCTGCCTCGCCTGGCCGGACGGGCATACGGAGCTGTTTCGCGGCGAGGTGGAAGGCAGCGTCGTCTGGCCGCCGCGCGGCACCCAGGGCTTCGGCTACGATCCGGTCTTCCAGCCCGAGGGCTACGACATCACCTTCGGCGAAATGAGCGGCGAGGAAAAACACGGCTGGAACGTCGGCAAGCCGCAAGCGCTGTCGCACCGGGCCCGCGCCTTCAAACTCTTTGTTGAAACCTGCCTGGAGGCATAAGGTCGGTCCGTGGTCAATTTCGACACGCCAAGCACCTCGCGCGACTCGGCTCTGCTGCCTGATACCGGCGAGCCGGGCTTCGGCGTCTATGTGCATTGGCCCTTCTGCGCGGCGAAGTGTCCCTATTGCGACTTCAACAGCCATGTGCGCCACCAGCCGGTGGATCAAGAGCGCTTTACAGCAGCCTTCCTGACGGAGATGGCGGCAGTCCGGGCGATCAGCGGCCCGAAGACGGTGACGAGCATTTTCCTGGGGGGCGGCACGCCCTCGCTGATGAAGCCGGAAACGGTTTCCGCCATTCTCGACGGCATTGCGCGGCACTGGCATGTGCCAGATGGCATCGAGATCACCATGGAGGCCAACCCTTCGAGCGTCGAGGCCGAACGCTTCCGCGGCTACCGGGCGGCCGGCGTCAATCGCGTCTCGCTCGGCGTGCAGGCGCTGAACGACCGGGATCTGAAATTCCTCGGCCGGCTGCATGATGTCGCCGACGCTCTGAAGGCGATAAGGCTGGCGCGCGACATCTTTCCGCGCATGTCCTTCGACCTGATCTATGCCCGGCCGGAGCAGACGGTCGAGGAATGGGAAAAGGAGCTGAAGGAGGCGATCTCCTATGCGGTCGACCATCTTTCGCTCTATCAGCTGACCATCGAGGAGGGCACGCCCTTCTACGGCCTGCACAAGGCCGGCAAGCTGATCGTACCGGACGGCGAGCAATCGGCAGTGCTCTACGAGGCGACGCAGGAGATCACCGCGCGCGAGGGCATGCCGGCCTATGAGGTTTCCAATCATGCCCGGCCGGGGGCCGAAAGCCGGCATAACCTGACCTACTGGCGCTACGGCGATTATGCCGGCATCGGCCCAGGCGCCCACGGCCGGCTGACGCGTGGCCCCGAGAAGATCGCGACGGCGACCGAACGCAAGCCGGAAACCTGGCTCGACATGGTCGAGCGTGATGGGCACGGCATTCTCGACGAGGAGCGGCTCGGCTTCGAGGAACAATCCGACGAACTGCTGCTTATGGGGCTGCGGCTGAGAGAAGGCGTCGATCTCGCCCGCTGGCAGCAGCTATCGGGCCGTGACCTCGACCCGAAACGCGAGGAATTCCTGCTCGAACACAAATTCATCGAGCGGATCGGCAATTCACGCCTGCGCTGCACGCCATCAGGCATGCTGATCCTCGATTCCGTCGTTGCCGATCTCGCCTGCTGACACCCATACCATGCGTGGATTTGCAGCGCGGCGGCATTGATATTGCCGCCGCACCTGAGGGCATGTCTCAGCCGTGGCTGCTGCATAATTCCTTAAATCGAAATCGATTTAAGGATAAAATTATGCAGCATTCAAAGTGCTACAGCGTCCTTTGCGCGTCTGAATAGACGCGCGGCGCTGTAGTGGCACCCGTCTTGAAGAGGCTGCCGGTCGGCGTCTTCAGGAACATCTCCAACGGAATATGCTCCTGGTGCAGGAAACCGGTCGCCGGCAGCAGACCGTCGCGGACCATCTCGATGACGGCGACGACGGAGGCTGACGTCGTCCAGGCGATCGCCGTGCGGCGCGCCCCGGCAATCTCGATCGGGTAATAGGCGCGCACGAACTCCTTGCGTCGCAGGCTGCCATTCTCGGTCCCCTCGGCGGCGACATGGACATAGACGACATCGTCTTCAACCGGCGGCTTGGCATTGGTCAGGATCTCGCCGGCGAGCTTGCGCTTGTCGCGCATCAAAAGCTCGTGGAAGAAGAAGTTCATCAGCTCCATATGGCCGGGATAACGCATGGTCTTGTAATCGAGATTGTCGATCTTGCCGAGCATGGTGTCGCACATGGTGCCAAGGCCGCCCGACGTCGTGAAGGCTTCGAGCTTGACGCCGCCGACATAGACGGTCTCGTGCCATTCCATCGGCGAGACGAGCTTGCGCACACCGCCCTCGATGACCTCGCAGTCATTCAGATATTCGTTGACGACGCCCTCCGGCGACCAGTTGAAGGCATAGCCGAGCAGCCCGGTCGGATGCTGCGGCAGTGCGCCGACGCGCATGCGGATCGACCGGCAGCGATCGAAGCCGTCGGCCAGGCTTGCGCCGACGATGCCGACGAAACCCGGCGCCAGGCCGCATTGCGGCGCCATCAGGCCGCGGGCGGTCTTCGACAGCTCGATGATGAAATTGGTGGTGGGAACGTCTTCGGTCAGATCGAAATAATGGATGCCGGCAAGATGGGCGGCGCGCGCCAGCTCGATGTTCAAATGATAGGGCAGGCAAGAGAGCACCGCCTCGACATTCGAGAGCAGTTCGCCGATCACTTGCGGATCGGAGATATCGCTGGTGCGGCACTTGAAGGCGACGTCACTCAGCGGCAATTGCGCGTCGACCCCGACGACCTCGAAGCCGCCTTCATGCAACAGCGTCGCCGCCAGCCGTCCGACCTTGCCCAGGCCGAGAACGGCGATCTTTTCGAAACTCATTCATTCCTCCCACGCGCCATTCTGGCGCTTCAGTCTTTGACATGCACGCAATGCGCGGGAGGTATAGAATAAAAAACTTATAAAGGAAAACGGCCGGAATCGCTTCCGGCCGTTGATTTTTCGCAAAAACTATCGATTATTCGTTGATCAGCCGCTTCAGAAGCTCGACTTCGTGCGAAAGCTTGGTGTCTCCCGAAATCAGCTCCTCGATCTTGCGCACGGCATGCAGAACGGTCGTGTGATCGCGCCCGCCGAACCGGCGGCCGATCTCCGGGAAGGAGCGCGGCGTCAGCGTCTTCGACAGATACATCGCGATCTGGCGCGGCTTGACGATGACGCGGGTGCGGCGGTTGGACACCAGTTCCTGGCGCGAGACGTTGTAGTGCCTTGCGACGATGCGCTGGATATCCTCGATGCGCACACGGCGGGGCTCGCCGGAGCCAACCAGATGGGCGAGCAGCTCGTCGACGCGTTCGATCGACAGGTTCGGCTCGAAGGAGCGGCGGAAGACCAGCTGGTTGAAGGCGCCTTCGAGTTCGCGGCCGCTGGCCGTGACGTTGCGGGCGACATGCTGGAGCAGTTCGGCCGGTATATCGAGCGACGGATCTTCGAGCCGGGCGACAGCCAGGCGACGCTTGAGGATTTCGAGACGCATCTCGTAATCCGGCGCGTCGAATTCGATCGCGACACCGCCCTGCAGGCGCGAGCGAACGCGGGGGTCGAGCGACTCCAGCTCCCAGGGCGCACGGTCGGCAGCAACGACGACCTGCTTGGCGCTGTCGAGCAGCATGTTCAGGAGATGGCAGAATTCATGCTGGATCATCTTGCCCTGCAGGAACTGCATGTCGTCGATGATCAGGAGATCGATGTTGCGCAGCGAATCCTTCAGCGTCAGCGCATCATTGTCGCGGATCGCGGTGGCGAATCGCCACATGAAGTATTCGGCCGTCAGATAGACGACGCGCAGAGCCCGCGGGTTCTGTACTGCCGCATTGGCGACTGCCTGCAGCAGGTGGGTCTTGCCGAGGCCGACGGTCGAATGAATGAAGAGCGGGTTGAAGCGCACGGCGCCCTGACCAGCTTCCGCAATCGTCTTTGCAGCCGCAAGTGCGACCCGGTTCGAGCTGCCTTCGACGAAGGTGTCGAAGGTGAAGCGGCTATCGAGCGGCGAACCGAAGAGCGGCGAGCCAAAGCTTGCTGGCCTTGCGGCGGCAACAGCCGAAACCGCCTGCTGGACGGCCTGACCGGCCGGCTGCGCGCTTGTCGGGCGGCGCATCTGCGTGGGGGCGGCTGGTTCCGGCGCGACCGCCTCATCGAGCGCCTTCGTGCCGTGGCGCGTTGCCGTGCGCACCAGGACTTCAATTTTCAGAATTTCCGGATCTTCGGCCTGGAACAGACCGGTGATGAGATCGAGATAACGATTGTTGATCCACGACTTCAGGAAGGTCGTGGGGACCGAAAGGCGAACGACGCTCTTCGATACCGAATGCAGCTTCAGCCTGGCAAACCAGCTGGCATAGACGTCAGGACCGACCTGGGCCTTCAAGCGCGCGCTGACGCGCTCGAACAATACGTTCTGCTTCATTTCCGCCTTTGCTTCGCCCACTTCGAGGCGAATGGATCCGAACGTCTGCGGTGCCGCATCCCCATTGTCGAGCCCGCCCGTCGTCATCGTATTCATCTGCATAATGCCGCCTTTCAATTCCACCGGGCGGCATCCGCTAAAACAGCCGCCCGATCATTCCCCGCTTTGGCGGGCTGACGGATCCTCATGAGCCGCTCGCCTGCCGGTTCACTCAAAAACACTGGCCCCTCAACGGGACCGACGCAGAACTCCGTTGCAGGGGCCGCATTCATGCGGCAACCTTCATCGGCTCTCCGTGTCAGGCTGGCGGTCGAACCTCGTTTTCGGCCGACCAGCCCGAACGCAATATTACTTTACCTTCTCCGGTGGCCTCGCCTTAAACGTGTGGCCACTGAAGGCACAAAACATCCCCGCTCCGTAACAGCCACGTTACGGTTCAAATCCGTCGAGTGCTTGAAAAGACGGAAGCGCAGGGCTCCGTAACAAAAGGCACAAACTCATCGCCCTGCCGACGTGGCAGTTAAAACCGAGCCTCTGCAGGTGATGTCCGCGCCCTCTGTTGGAAGCCATTTAGGCAGGATCAAACGGCAATATCAACGATGAATTTTACGCAAAATTAACAAGCGGCCATTGACTCCGCCTGCCCTTTTCGGGCGTCACACCAGCGTCAAAAAAGAATCGCAGTTGAATCAAAGAGATTCCCCCGTTCGGGCTATTTTGACACGCATTGAAAGAAAAAAAATAAAATCCTCTTGACTCCCCTGTGGTCCGGGAAGCTTGGGGCAGAGTCGCGCAGTGCAAAAGCATCCTTGCGCAAGCCTTTGTTTTTAAACACTTTTTCCTGTCATGGCGTTGACACGAAACAGTCGTGAGATTAACCATGCAGGGGCTGATCGGTTGAATCGAAAAAGCCCGGTAAAATTACCGGGCTAATCATAAAGAAGAAGTCCTTAACGGAAGATTACGCGGTCGTGGTGACCGAAAGAGCCTTCACACGAGCGGCCAGGCGCGAGACCTTGCGCGATGCCGTGTTGGAATGCAGCACACCCTTGCTGGCGGCGCGGGCAAGCTCGGGCTGAGCAGCCAGGAAAGCTTCCTTCGCCTTGGCGGCGTCACCGGATGCGATGGCCTCTTCGACCTGGCGAACGAAAGTACGAACGCGCGAGCGACGAGCCTTATTGACGTCGGTACGGCGGGCGATCTTGCGGGTCGCTTTTTTCGCCGAAGTTGTATTGGCCATGGATGCCTCTCTCAAGAATTCGAACAAACTCCGCCATTACCGCGGGCCCTGCGGCCACAAAATCCAGCAATGCGGGAGCAATCGCGGAAAACCAAACCGGCTTTCCGAACCGTGGGCGGGCATATAACTCTAAAGCCGGCCCACGTCAACGCGGATTTTCAAGCTTTACCACCGGCAGGAGCCTAAAAGCATTCAACGGTGCGTAAAAGCCGGTTTGCGCTTCTCGACGAAGGCCGCCATGCCTTCTTTCTGGTCGTCCGTGGCAAAGAGGCTGTGGAACAGGCGGCGCTCGAAACGCAATCCCTCCTCCAGCGTCGTCTCGAATGCGCGGTTGACCGCCTCCTTGGCCATCATCACCGAGGGGCGCGACAGTGAAGCGATCTTTTCGGCGGCCGCCAGCGCCTCGTCGAGCAGACGCTCGGGCGCGACCACACGCGAAACGAGTCCCGATCGTTCTGCCTCGGCCGCATCCATCATGCGGCCGGTCAGGATGAGATCCATTGCCTTCGCCTTGCCGACGGCGCGCGTCAACCGCTGCGAGCCGCCCATGCCGGGAATGACGCCGAGGGTGATTTCCGGCTGGCCGAACTTCGCCGTCTCCGAGGCGATGATGAAATCGCACATCATGGCGAGCTCGCAGCCGCCGCCGAGCGCAAAACCGCTGACGGCGGCGATCACCGGCTTGCGTGCCTTGGCGACCTCATCCCAGCCGCTGATGAAATCACTCTTATAGACATCGGCGAACTCAAGCCGCTGCATCTCCTTGATATCGGCGCCGGCAGCAAAGGCGCGCTCGGAACCGGTGAGCACGATCGCGCCGATCGTCTCGTCGGCGTGTAAGGCGGCATAGGCCTCCTTCAGCTCCTTCAGGACAGTGGAATTCAGCGCGTTCAGCGCCTGCGGGCGGTTCAGCGTGACGAGGCCGACATTGCCTCGGGTTTCGACGATCAGGGTCTCATAGGCCATGCTGTTCTCCCGGTTTCTCACTCTCGCTTCTGGCGGGCTTACTTCTGGCAGGTGGCGCAATAGAAGGTGGAGCGACCCGCCTGGACGATGCGGGCGACCGTACCGCCGCAGCCGGGCGTGCGGCAAGCCTGACTTTCGCGATCATAGACGGAGAAGGAATGCTGGAAATAGCCGAGCGATCCGTCGGTCTGGATATGGTCGCGCAGCGACGATCCGCCGGCGGCGATCGCATCGGCGATGACGTCGCGGACCGAGGCGACGAGCAGGTCGAGCTGCGCCTTCGGCCGGCCAGTTGCCGTCACCAGCGTACCGGCGGCGCGGATCGGCGAAAGATGCGCGCGCCACAGCGCCTCGCACACATATATATTGCCGAGACCGGCAATGTTCTTCTGGTCAAGTAGCGCACTCTTCAGCGGCTGCGCCTTGTCACGAAAGCGTTCGGCCAGATAGGCGGCGCTGAGCTCGTTTCCCGTCGGCTCCGGGCCGAGATCGCGGAAGAAGGGATGGGCGGCGAGATCGGCACGTCCCACCATATCCATGAAGCCGAAACGGCGCGGATCGTTATAGACGACGCGGCGCGGGCCGCTTGCACCTTGCAGATGGAAGACGACATGATCGTGCTTCTCGTCCTTCGAGCGGGCATTGTGGAATTCGCCCGGCACGCCGGAGGCGGCACCCTCCTCGATGCGGCCCTCCTCAATGCGGCCCTCCTCGATGCGGAAAGAACCGGACATGCCGAGATGCGAAATCAGCGTGTTTCCGTCGTCGAGATCGACCAGCAGATATTTGGCGCGGCGGCCAAGGCTGACGATGGTGCGGCCGGAAACCCTGTCTGCGAAAGCGTCGGGAAAGGGGAAGCGCAGATCGCCGCGGCGCAGCTCCAGCCTGGTGACGCGCGTGCCCTCCATCGCCGGCGTCAGACCGCGTTTCACCGTTTCGACTTCTGGCAATTCCGGCATCTTAACCCATCTATCTCTAACGTGTTTCAACCGACGACGATGTGCGCTATAGCGCCAGTGTGCCGCGGAAAACGCGGCCCATAGATAACGTCGCGCGCGGTCTTTCGCTATGGCCGTCGCGCCCGAATCGTCAGGAACGGAGCAGTCTGATGTCAGAAAGCCGCACTTCCGCCGATGGCGGCATGGAGACCTCCTACGGCTTCCGCGAGGTGCCTGACGGCCAGAAGCAGGGCCTGGTCAACCAGGTGTTCCACAAGGTCGCCAAGCGCTACGACATCATGAACGACGTCATGTCGATGGGCATGCACCGCGCCTGGAAGGATGCGATGATTTCGGCGCTGAACCCACGCAAAGAGCCTGGCTACAAGGTGCTCGACGTTGCCGGCGGCACGGGCGACATAGCCTTCCGCATCGTCGAAGCCTCGGGCAGACAGGCGCATGCCACGGTGCTCGACATCAACGGTTCGATGCTCGGCGTCGGCGCCGAGCGGGCGGAAAAGAAGAAGCTTTCGGGCAATCTCGCCTTCGTCGAGGCGAATGCCGAGGAACTGCCTTTCGAGGCAGGCAGCTTCGACGCCTATACGATCGCCTTCGGCATCCGCAACGTGCCGAGGATCGATGCGGCACTGTCTGAAGCCTATCGCGTCTTGAAGCGTGGCGGGCGGCTGCTGGTGCTGGAATTTTCCGAAGTCGATATGCCGCTTCTCGACAAGATCTACGACGCCTGGTCGTTCAACGCCATTCCGCAATTCGGCAAGGCGATCACCGGCGATGCCGAACCCTACCAATATCTGGTGGAATCGATCCGCAAGTTCCCGAACCAGGAGAATTTCGCGGCAATGATCCGCCAGGCCGGCTTTTCGCGCGTCACCTTCACCAATTATACCGGCGGCATCGCCGCACTCCATTCCGGCTGGAAGCTCTGAGGGAATATGGGAAGTAAGGCCTTTCCTCCCTCATTCCTGTGCTTGTCACAGGAATCCAGCGCGCCCAAGTCCTTGGGTGCGGAATACTCCGTTATGTCTCCTGCTTCATTCACCGCGCCGACGCGCGGTGGTTGGATTCCTGTGACAAGCACAGGAATGAGGGGAGAGAACACGAATCTCCGTCAGCGGGGCACTGCAGCATGAGTACTTTCGGCGCATATTTCCGCCTTTGGCGGGTCGGCTGGGTGCTCGTGCGTGAGGGTGTTGTGTCCGCCCTTCCTTCCGAAGGGCTGCCGCCGCCGGTCGCGCTCGCCAAATCCTTCGTCACGATTTTCGAGCGAAGCAAGGCGCGGCATCAGAAGCGCAGCGATCGGTTGGCCCAGGCCGTCGAGCGGCTCGGTCCTTCCTATGTGAAGATCGGCCAGTTCCTGGCAACGCGGCCGGATGTCGTCGGCGTTGAATTTGCCAACGACCTGTCGCAGCTTCAGGACCGGATGGCCTTCTTTCCCTCGGTTGCGGCCAAGGCCAATATCGAAGGCTCGCTCGGGCGGCCGATCAGCGAACTCTATGCGAGCTTCGGCGATCCGATCGCCGCCGCCTCGATCGCGCAGGTGCATCCGGCCGAGGTCGAGACGGCCGAGGGCCGGAAGAAGGTCGCCGTCAAGATCGTGCGCCCCGGCGTGCGCCAGCGCTTTGCCCATGACATCGAGGCGATGTATCTCGTTGCCCATATGCAGGAGCGTTTCGTGCCGTCCAGCCGGCGGCTGCGGCCGGTCGAGGTGACGAAGACACTGGAGCAGACGACCAAGGTGGAGATGGATCTTCGCCTGGAGGCGGCGGCTCTTTCCGAGATCGCCGAGAACACCGAAAAGGACCCGGGTTTCCGCGTGCCGAAGGTCGATTGGGAACGCACCGGGCGCGACGTCATCACCATGGAGTGGATCGACGGCACGAGGATGTCCGATGTCGAGGGTCTGCGCGCGGCGGGCCACGATCTCAACCTGCTTGCCGATACGCTGATCCAGTCGTTCCTGCGCCACACGCTGCGCGACGGCTTCTTCCATGCCGACATGCATCCGGGCAATCTCTTCGTCGATGCGGGCGGCATGATCGTCGCCGTCGACATGGGCATCGTCGGGCGGCTGGGCAAGAAGGAACGGCGGTTCCTCGCCGAAATCCTCTATGGCTTCATCACCCGCGACTATATCCGCGTCGCCGAGGTGCATTTCGAGGCCGGCTATGTGCCCGGCCACCACAATGTCGAAAGCTTCGCCCAGGCGATCCGGGCGATCGGCGAGCCGATCCATGGACAGCCGGCCGAGACGATCTCGATGGGCAAGCTGCTGACGCTGCTGTTCGAAGTGACCGAACTCTTCGACATGGCGACACGGCCGGAGCTGGTGATGCTGCAGAAGACCATGGTCGTGGTCGAAGGCGTGTCGCGCATGCTCAATCCACGCTTCAACATGTGGAAGGCCTCCGAGCCTGTCGTCGGCGACTGGATCCGCACCAATCTCGGTCCGAAGCGGATCGCCACCGATCTCAAGGACGGGCTGAAGGCGGCGGTCAAGCTCGCCGAAGCCGTGCCGGAAATCGCAGCGAAGACCGAAAAATTCCACCATCAGCTGCTGCATATGAGCGAGCACGGCTTACGTTTCGACGCTGAGACGGCGGAGGCGATCGGCAAGGCCGAAGCGCGGCATAACCGTTCGGCCAAGATTGCGCTGTGGATCATCGCATTGACGCTTGTCTATATTGCCTGGATGCTGAGCTGACCGCCTGCCAAAAACATGCGGTGTTCGGCATTTGGGATATCCCATGTGACGGAGCGCTCGCTTAGTCTCACGTTCCGAGCATGGTGCCGAAAAGTGTGAGCGGTTTTCGGGCGACATCATGCTCAGGCGCTTTAATTTAGAACAGGATTCAGATTTTGGGCCGATCCGGCCTAAAATCATCCTGTTCTAGGGAGACACAGCACATGAAGCACGAACGCCCTGGCATCGAACTTTCCGGACGACCGCTCGGTTTTGCCGAGATGGTGACGATCGGGGCGGGCAAGGCTGCTGTTTCGGCTTCGGCGACAGGCATGGCCCGCATCGCGATCGCCCGCGAGGTCGTCGAGGATGCCATTGCCTCCGGCGTGCCCGTCTACGGCTCGACGACAGGCGTCGGCGCCATGAAGGATGTGGAGTGGTCGGCCGACGAACTCGACACCTTCAATCTCGGCCTGGTGCGCGCCCATCATTTCGGCACCGGCACCCCCTTTTCCTGCAATATCGTGCGCAATGCCATGGCGATCCGTATCAACACGGCACTGACCGGCCAGGTCGGCTGCACGCCGGAGCTGATCCAGGCCTATATCAGGATGCTCGAGGCCGATCTCATCCCGGTCGTGCGCCGCACCGGCTCGATCGGCTGTGCGGATATCGGGTTGATGGGACAGATCGGCGCGGTGCTGACCGGCGTCGGCGAAGCGATCTATCGCGGCAACCGGATGCAGGCGGCCGAGGCTTTCCGGGCGGCCGGGCTGGAACCGATGCGGATGGCGCCGCGCGACAGCCTCGCCTCGCTCAGCGTCAATGCGGTGAGCTTTGCCTCGGCGGCGGAAACGACGCGCAATGCCGCGGCCTCGATCCGCGTCCTGCTGGCAACGGCGATGATGGCGGCCGGCGCGCTTGGCGCTTCCCGCGATCCCTGGAAGGCGGTCCGGCATGTCGGAACGGCGCGCGAGGCGCTGATCGGCGCCTGGCTCTGCAATGCCTCCGACGAATGGAACTGGCCTGTGGCAACGCATGTGCAGGATCCGCTCAGCCTGCGGATGATCGCGCAGGTGTTCGGCGCGGTGATCGAGAACCTCTTATCGACCGGCCACAAGATCCTTGCCGCCACCGGGCGCTCGGACGACAATCCCGTCGTGGTCGAAGGCCGGGTGATGACGTCAGGCGGCTCTCTGCCGCTCGATGTGACGATCCTGCTCGAATCGGCAGCGCTTTGCATGGCGCATGCGGCGCGCAACGCCTTCAACCGCTGCGTCATTCTCGGCAACGGCCAGCGCC
Organism: Rhizobium leguminosarum; assembly: GCF_001679785.1. Lineage (NCBI taxonomy): Bacteria > Pseudomonadati > Pseudomonadota > Alphaproteobacteria > Hyphomicrobiales > Rhizobiaceae > Rhizobium > Rhizobium leguminosarum. The sequence continues at coordinate 4,447,246 of NZ_CP016286.1, read as the reverse complement.
GCGACCTGCCGGTCAATCTGGTGCCGCCGGGGCGGATTGCGACCGGTTTCGGGCCGATCATCAAACTTGCCGGCGAGATCTTCTCGCGCGTGCTGTCGATGTCCAATCCCGTGTCGGCGCAGTCGCTGGTCGTCGCAGCCGGGCTGGAGGACGAGGCAGCGTTCCTGCCGCTCGTCATCGAGCGTTTCGACCGGCAGATGCGGGCGCTGAAGCGCCTCGCAGCCCTCGAGGCGCTGCTGTCGGCACAGGCGATCGATATTCTCGGCGATGAACCGAAGGGCGTCGCCGCCATGCTCTACGAGGTCGTGCGCAAACATGCGGATTTCTATACGGTCGACCGACCGCTTTCGGCGGAAGTGGAGGCAATCGAGGAGGAGCTCGGTTCGGACGACTTCGTCTCGAAGCTGACCGAGCAGGTTCCGATCGCCTCCTTCGACGATTTCTTCGCCCTCGGCTCGCTGGTGCGTATCGAGGAGCGGCTGACAGGGCAGGAACCGGCAACGGTCTGATCTGGTTTAGGGAGGAAGCGGCATGGACTTCGATCTCGTTTTGCAGGGCACGGTGGTGCTGCCGGACCGCATTCTCGACGAGGGCTATGTCGCCGTGCGCGACGGAAAAATCGCCGAAGTCGGCGTCGGCGTACCGCCTGCGGGCCGCGAACGGCATCTGCTCGGAAAAGCGCTGATCCTGCCCGGTGCGATCGACGCGCAGGTACATTCGCTTTCCCAAAAAGACCAGGAGGATTTCCTCTGGTCGACACGATCGGCAGCGGCCGGCGGCGTGACTGTCATTGTCGACATGCCCTATGACGAAGGCAATCTCGTCTGCTCGGCAGCGGCGGTGAGGCGGAAGATCGACCATGCCGGTCCGCAGGCGCGGGTCGATTTCGCGCTTTACGGCACCGTCGATCCCGAAGAAGGCCCGGCGCGGATCCGCGAAATGGTGGAGGCAGGCGTCGCGGCCTTCAAATTCTCGACCTTCGGCACCGACCCCAAGCGTTTTCCGCGCATTCCGCCGGCCCTGCTCGACGCCTGCTTTGCGGCGATCGCGCCGACGGGACTGACGGCGGGCGTGCACAATGAAGACGACGAGGCGGTGCGCACTTACATGGAGCAGGTGAAGGCGAGCGGCATCGCCGACTGGCGGGCGCACGGCCTGTCGCGGCCGCCGATCACCGAACTGCTGGCGATGCACACGATCTTCGAGACCGGCGCTCATACCGGTTGCCCGGCGCATGTGGTGCACTGCTCGCTCGGGCGCGGCTACGATATCGCGCGCGCCTATCGCCGCGACGGCTTTGCGGCGACTGTGGAATGCTGCATCCACTACCTGACGCTCGACGAGGAAAACGACGTGAAGCGCCTCGGCGGCAAGGCGAAGATCAATCCACCCGTGCGGTCGCGCGCCGAGGTGGAGACGCTCTGGCGGAAGGTGGCCGACGGCGATGTCTGGCTGGTCTCGACCGATCACGTCAGCTGGTCGGAAAACCGCAAGACCAATCCCGACATGCTCGCCAATGCCTCCGGCGTTCCCGGTCTCGAGGTGATGGTGCCGCTTTTCGTCAAAGGTGCCGTCGAACGCGGCATTCCGCTGACATGGGCAGCCAGGCTGATGGCGGAGAACCCGGCGAAGCATTTCCGGCTCGACCATATCAAGGGCGCGCTGACCCCGGGCAAGGATGCCGATATCGTCGTGCTCGAGCCGCGCGACAGTGTCTATGACGCCGCCGCGAGCGGCAACAACGTCGTCGGCTGGAGCCCCTATAACGGCATCCGCCTGCCCTGGACCGTTTCCGCCACCTACCTCAGGGGCGAAAAGATCGCCGAGGGCGCCAAGGTGCTGGCCAAACCCGGCACCGGCCACTTCGTGCGGCCGCTGCCGCGCCAAGTCATTGCGGGGGCTGAAGCATGAGCCGCAATCTTCCCGTCAATGCCAGCCGGATCGCTGACGATATCGATACGCTGGCCGGGATCACCGAGCCGGGGCATCCCTGGACGCGGCGGGCTTTCTCGCCGCTCTTTCTCGACGGCCGAGCCTATATCGAAGCGCGGATGAAGGCGGCGGGGCTGGAAACGCGGATCGATGCCGCCGGCAATCTGATCGGCCGGCGGACAGGCCGGAAACCGTGGCTCGGCACGATCATGGTCGGCTCGCATTCCGACACGGTGCCGGATGGCGGCCGCTTCGACGGTATTGCCGGCGTCATCTCGGCGCTGGAGGTGGCGCGGGCGCTTGTTGACCAGAATATCGAGCTCGATCACGATCTCGAAATCGTCGATTTCCTCGCCGAGGAGGTCAGCATCTTCGGCGTGTCCTGCATTGGCAGCCGCGGCATGACCGGCCAACTGCCGGAGGCCTGGCTTTCGCGCGTCAGCGACGGGCGCGACCTGGCCGAAGGCATCGCCCAGGTCGGCGGCAGACCCGATGTGCTGATGCAGCAGAACAGGCCCGATATAGCGGGCTTTCTGGAGCTTCATATCGAACAAGGCCCGGTGCTCGAAGCTGAAAAAGAGGATATCGGCATCGTCACCGCGATCTCGGGCATCACCCGGATCGAGATCACCGTCGATGGGCGGGCCGACCATGCCGGCACGACGCCGATGGACCGGCGGGCAGATGCGCTGGTGGCGGCGTCACAGCTGGTGCTCGATATCCGCAATGCCGCGGCCGAACTTGCCAAAACGCCAGGGCATTTCGCGGCGACGGTCGGGGAATTCAGGATCGAGCCGAATGCGGCCAATGTCGTGCCGTCAAAGGTGGTGCTGCTGATCGATGGCCGTGCCGAAATCCGCGCCGACATGGAGGCGTTCTGCCGCTGGCTCGACGGCCATGTCGAAAAGCTGGCGGGGGCCTATGGCGTGACGATCAAAATGCCGAACCGGGTTTCCGACAATCAGCCGACGCCTGGCGATCCTGGGCTGCTTTCGATCTTGGAGGCTGCCTGCGAACGTGTCGGCGCGAAGCATCGGCGCATGGCCTCCGGCGCGGGACACGATACGGCCTGGATCGCCAAGGTGGCGCCGGCGGCGATGATCTTTGTGCCCTGCCGGGACGGCCGCAGCCATTCGGCTGACGAATGGGCTGAAAACGACGATATCGCGCTCGGAGCGGCCGTGCTTTTCGAGGCGGTGCGCGAGATGGACAAAAGCTTGAATCAGGAGAAGGCGAATGGGACGCATACTCGTTGAGAAGGACGTGGAAGCTGCGGTCAAGGGCGGCTCCGTCTATGCCGCCGGCGGCGGCGGCTGGGCCGATCACGGGCGGATGCTTGGGCTTGCCGCCGTCAATGTCGGCAAGCCCGAGCTGGTCTCGATCGACGAATTGCGGGACGGAGAGTGGATCGCCACCGCAGCCGCGATCGGCGCACCGGCCTCCACGACCCCCTGGGAAATGCAAGGCATCGACTATGTGAAGGCGGTGCAATTGCTGCAGGAGGCGCTCGGCGAAAAACTTTCCGGGCTGATCATCGGCCAGAACGGCAAATCCTCGACGCTGAACGGCTGGCTGCCGTCAGCAATCCTCGGCACCAAGGTGGTCGACGCGGTCGGCGATATTCGCGCGCACCCGACGGGCGACATGGGCTCGATCGGCATGGCCGGTTCGCCCGAGCAGATGATCCAGACCGCCGTCGGCGGCAATCGCGCCGAGAACCGTTACATCGAGCTGGTGGTGAAGGGGGCGACGGCGAAGATCTCGCCGGTGCTGCGCGCCGCCGCCGACCAATCCGGCGGCTTCATCGCCAGCTGCCGCAATCCGCTCCGGGCCTCCTATGTCCGCACCCATGCGGCGCTCGGCGGCATCTCGATGGCGCTTGCGCTCGGCGAGGCGATCATCGCGGCGGAGAAGCGCGGCGGATCTGCCGTCATCGACGCTATCTGCAAGACAACGGGCGGGCATATCCTTGCCGAAGGCGTCATCACCCGCAAGGACGTCGTCTACACCAAGGAAGCCTTCGACATCGGCACGATCACCGTCGGCGCGGGCGAAAAATCGGTGACGCTGCATGTGATGAACGAATATATGGCGGTGGACGGTGCGGATGGCAAAAGGCTTGCGACCTTCCCCGCCGTGATCACCACGCTTTCACCGGAGGGCGAGCCGCTCAGCGTCGGCCAGCTCAAGGAGGGTATGCATGTCTTCATCCTGCATGTGCCGATGGAGATCATTCCGCTGTCGGCAAGCGTGCTCGATCCGACCGTCTATCCCGTCGTCGAAAAGGCGATGGGGATCGAGATCGCACGCTATGCACTGGCGACGAAAGCCTGAGCCATGGCGCGAGATCCCGGCCTCGAAGAACTGATGCGCGAGGAACTCGGCGATCGGCCGGGCCTTGCCGAAAAACCCATGTTCGGCGGCCGAGCCTTCATGCTGAACGGCAATCTTCTCTGCTGCGCGCGCCATGACGGCATGCTGATCCGCCTCGGCAAGGGCAATGACGGCTGGGCGCTGGCGCTGCCGGGCGTGATCCAGATGCTGTCGGGCGAACGTGTCATGCATGGCTGGGTGCGAGGCGGTGCCGAGGTTTATGGCGACGATTCCCTGAGACGGCGCTTGATCGATGCGGCACTTGCCTATGTGGAATCGCTGCCCAGCAAATAACGAACGAGGCAGAGCAAAACGAGGAACCCACGATGCCGAAGGCCAATCCACGTCATCCGAAATTTCCGATTCCCGGCGGACCGGAACTGCGCGCCAAAGGCTGGCGGCAGGAGGCGCTGCTCCGGCTGCTCGAAAACGTGCTCTCCGTCGGCGAGGATCCTGACAACCTGATCGTCTATGCCGCGCTCGGCAAGGCGGCCCGCAACTGGGCGGCGCACAGGGGCATCGTCAAGGCGCTGACCGAGATGGAAGAGGACCAGACGCTGCTCATCCAGTCCGGCAAGCCGATCGGTCTCGTTCGAACGCATGCCAAGGCGCCGCTGGTCATCATGGCGAACTGCAATATCGTCGGGCAATGGGCAAAGGCCGAAGTGTTCTACGAGCTGCAGCGCAAGGGACTGATCTGCTGGGGCGGGCTGACGGCCGGCGCCTGGCAATATATCGGCAGCCAGGGCGTCATCCAGGGCACGTATGAGATATTCATGCGCATCGCCGAGCGGCGCTTCGGCGGCGACCTTCTCGGCCGGTTCGTGCTGACGGCCGGCCTCGGCGGCATGGGCGGAGCGCAGCCGCTTGCCGGCCGCATGGCAGGCGCTGCGATCCTCTGCGTCGACATTGATCCGGAGCGGGCCCGCAAGCGCCAGCAGATCGGTTATCTCCAGGAAATCGCGCCCGATCTCGACACCGCCCTTCAGATGATCGATGCGGCGGTGAAGGACAAGCGGGCGCTTTCTGTCGGCCTCGTCGGCAATGCGGCGGAGGTCTATCCGGAAATTGCCCGGCGCGGCATCGTGCCTGATATCGTCACCGACCAGACCTCGGCGCATGACCTCGTCTATGGCTACGTGCCGAAGGGCATGAGCCTCGAGCAGGTCAAGGGCCTGCGTGACGATGGCCAAGGGCAATTGATGGCGGCAAGCCGGGCCTCGATCGTCGAGCATGTGACGGCGATGCTGGAATTCCAGAAGCGTGGCTCGGAAGTCTTCGACAACGGCAACCTGATCCGAACGCAGGCCAAAGAGGGCGGCGTCGCCAATGCCTTCGACATTCCGATTTTCACCGAAGCCTATCTCAGGCCGCTGTTTGCCCGGGCAATCGGCCCATTCCGCTGGATGGCGCTATCGGGCGAAGAGAGCGATATCGCTCGCATTGACGACCTGCTGCTCGAGATGTTCCCCGACAACAAGATCATCACCAACTGGATCCGGCTGGCGCGCGAGCATGTGCCATTTGAGGGGCTGCCGGCCCGCATCGCCTGGCTCGGCCATGGCGAACGCACGGCACTCGCCCGCCGCGTCAATGCGCTGGTTGCAAGCGGCGAACTCAAGGGCCCGGTCGCCTTCTCGCGCGACCATCTCGATGCCGGCGCCATGGCGCATCCGAATATCATGACCGAGGGGATGAAGGACGGCTCGGATGCGATCGCCGACTGGCCGCTGATCGATGCGATGATGCTCTGCTCGTCGATGGCTGATCTCGTCGCCGTCCATTCCGGCGGCGGCGGCTATGCCGGCTACATGACGAGCTGCGGCGTCACCGTCATCGCGGACGGCACGGATGGCGCCGACGAACGGCTCGACCATGCGCTGACCAACGATACGGCGCTCGGCGTCATGCGTTACGCCGATGCCGGTTACGAGGAGGCGCTGGACGAGGTGGCGAAGAAGGACGTGCCCTATATCCGGCTTGGTTGATCAAAAATTGCTGTATATCGTTGTCACATCTCATCGGGAGCCATGACATGGAAACAGCAAAGATCTTCTGGTCGGGGCGCTCTCAAGCCGTCCTGCTGCCCAAGGAATTCTGTTTCGACGGCCACAGCGTCGCCATTCGACGGCAGGGGCGTACGATCATTCTCGAGCCGATTTCCGATGATTGGGACTGGCTTGCCGACGTGGCCGGTCCGGTCGATCCCGATTTTGCAACAGCGGTGGAAGAACAGCCTGCTGGGCAGGAGTGATCCAGACATCCAAAAATGCGCAGCGGTTTTGGGACCGCGACAGGCATCAAATAAAAGATAAGCGCGCGGCTTAGATCCAATTCGATGCGCCACACTTTGGCTTCGCCACCTCAGGTGATCGGATTGGAGACTTCGAGAAGGTTGCCGTCGGGGTCCCTGAAATAGACCGAGCGCAAACCTCCTGTCGCGCCGGTGCGTTCGACCGGGCCCTCTTCGATCGCAACGCCCGCGGCCTTTAGATCAGCGATGACTTCGGCAAGTGGGGTCTCGGCGATGAAACAGAGGTCGCCGGAGCCGGGTGTGGGTTGCCTTGCCTTGGGATCGAATTCGCGACCGGCCTGGTGCAGGTTGATCTTCTGCCGGCCGAATTTCAGCGCCTTTCGGCCTTCCGCGAAGGTTTCGACCGACATGCCGAGGATGCGGGAATAGAAATCGCAGGTGGTGGCGATATCGGTGACGGTCAGCACGAGATGGTCGAGATGGACTATGCGGATCATGCTTTTCTCCTCGCGAGGTACTGGGCAAAACAGGCGGAGACAAAGGCCAGCGCCAGCATGGCAAGCGTGAAGATAACGACGGCGACCCAGCCTTCAACCGCGAAGAACCAGCCGCCCGCCGAACCCATGAGGCTGGAGCCGACATAATAGGCGAGCATATAGAGCGACGAGGCGTGCCCTTTGGTGCCATGCGCAAGCTTGCCGACAAGGCCGCTGGCGATGGAATGGCTCATGAAGAAGCCGGTCGTCAGCACTGTTATACCGAGGATGATGGCCGGGAGCGAGGCTGCGAGCGTCAGCGCGCTGCCGGCGGCGGTGAGCGCCAGACCGAAGAGAAGCACGGAAAAGTGCCCGATCCGGTCTCCCAGCAGACCGCCGATCGAAGAGGCGCCGATGCCGAAGAGATAGACGGTGAAGATCAACCCGAGTTCGGTCTGGTTGAGGCCGTAGGGCGGCGCCACGAGGCGGAAACCGGCATAGTTATAGATCGTCACGAAGGAGCCCATCGCCAGGAAGGCGATGGCGAAGATGAAGGGCAGCGCCGGATTGCGGAGATGGCCGAGCCAGGCTTTTGCATGAAAGCGCGGATCGAAGCCCGGCCGGCGGACGAAATTGCGTGATGGCGGCAAAAGGGCGATGAAGCCGATTGCGGCGGCAAGGCCGATGGCGCCGATGATGAAGAGCGCCGGACGCCAGGTGAGATATTCGGCGAAGATGCCGGTCAGCACGCGGCCGGACATGCCGCCAAAAGCCGTGCCGCCAACATAGAGGCCCATGGTGGCGCCGAGGCCGCGCGGATCGATTTCCTCGGCGAGGTAGGCCATGGCGACAGCCGGCACGCCGCCGAGAACGAGGCCTTGGAGAGCGCGGATGACGAGCAGAAGGTGCCAGTTCGGGGCAAAGGCCGTGGCGATGGTCAGCAATGCCGCGCCGACCAGCGATATCGACATCAGGCTGCGGCGACCAAGGCCTTCCGAGACGGCAGCGGCGCAGACGATGGCAACCGCCAGGAAGCCGGTGGAGAGCGAGAGCGACAGCGAGCTTTCGGCCGGACTGACGGAGAATTGCTGCGAAAAGATCGGCAGCAGCGGCTGCACGCAATAGAGCAGCGAGAAGGTGGAGAAGCCAGACAGAAAGAGCGCCAGGCTGGCGCGGCGATAGGCGCCGCTTCCGCGGGTCAGGTATTGCTTCTGCCCTGGAATTGCGGCTGTCTCGGCGGTCTTCATTGCATGCGCTGACGTCGGCATATCTCATCCTTCCAGCCTCCGATCTAGTCAACGCCACTCCATTTGTCCAATATATGAAACTGGCGATTTCGATAGGTTTTGAAGATGACGATGGAGTTGCGGCACCTGAGATATTTCCTGGCAGTGGCGGAGGAAGGCAATTTCACCCGTGCCGCCGGCAAGCTCGGCATAGGGCAGCCGCCGCTCAGCCAGCAGATCCGCGACCTGGAAAGGGAAGTGGGTGCTGCGCTGTTTCACCGCGTGCCGCATGGGGCCGAATTGACGGCAGCGGGCGCGGCCTTCCTCGGCGAGGCAAAGGCGTCGCTGGCGGCAGCGGAAAAGGCGAAGCTTGCGGCGCAAAGCGCCAATCGCGGCGAGACGGGCCGGCTGTCGCTCGGTTTCACCGCTTCCTCCGCCTTCAATCCCGTCGTCAGCACGACGATCCGCCGCTTTCGCGCACGCTGGCCGGAGGTGCAGCTGTCGCTGACGGAAATGAATACGCTGGCGCTGATGCAGAAGCTCGAACGCGGAGAGCTCGACGCCACCTTCATGCGCCCCAGCCTTGACGATCCCGCCGGTATCCGGCTGCGGCGGTTGCCGGATGAGCCGATGGTGATCGCCCTGCCCGCCAGCCATCCCCTGGCACGGCGCAACAAGCTACCGCTTGCGGCGCTGGCGGACGAACCCTTCATCCTCTTTCCGCGGCTCGTGGGCCTGAGCCTCTACGACGATGTCGTGCTCGCCTGCCGCAAGGCGGGATTCGAGCTGACCGTGGCGCAGGAGGCGCCGCAGATTTCCTCGGTCGTCAATCTGGTGGCGGCCGATCTCGGCGTCTCGATCGTGCCGGCCTCGATTTCGCAGATCAAGCTCGAAGGTGTGGCCTACCGGCCGATCGAAGGGCCGCCGGCCGTGGCGCGCCTGGCGCTGGCAATGCTGAAAACACATCGCTCACCGGTCACCGAGAACCTGATCAGCTTGCTGAACTCATGAATTAACCCACCGGATCCCAATAGGGCGGATCGCTGAAGCGTGTCGCGACACCCGAAGAACTCGCCCGATTGGTTCTCTATCTCGCCTCCGACGATGCGAGCTTCGTCACCGGCACGGCATCGCTGGTCGATGGCGGCGCTTCGATCACCCGCACCTGAGACGGCGCGGCACGATTATTCGCTGCGGGTTGGGGGCCTTCCCCGACCCGTGGGAACGTCGCGCAGATCCGCGCGATTGCATGTTCTTCGCCAAAGGCTTAGGGTCGAGGGCGGTCAGAAAAGGCAACGGGAAGAAGGCCATGGCTCTCAGCGGCAAACGCATCCTCCTCATCATCTCGGGCGGCATCGCGGCCTATAAAAGCCTGGATCTGATCCGCCGGCTGCGCGAGCGCGGCGCGAGCGTGCGCCCCGTCATGACCAAGGGTGCGCAGGAATTCGTCACGCCGCTTGCCGTCGGTGCGCTGGCGGCGGACCATGTGTTCCTCGATCTGTTTTCGCGCCAGGACGAACAGGATGTCGGCCATATCCGGCTGGCGCGCGACTGCGACCTTGTGCTGATCGCCCCTGCAACCGCCGATCTGATGGCGAAGATGGCGAACGGGCTTGCCGACGATCTCGCCTCGACCGTGCTTCTGGCGACGAACAGGCCGGTGCTGGCCGCACCGGCGATGAACCCCGCCATGTGGGCGCATCCGGCGACGCGTCGGAATGCCGCGATGCTCAGAGCCGACGGCATCCGCTTCGTCGGGCCGATGGCCGGCGAGATGGCGGAAAGCCGGGAGGCCGGGCTCGGCCGGATGGCGGAGCCGCTGGAGATCGTCGCTGCGGCCGAAACCATGCTCGACGATGGAGAAAAGCCGCTCAAGGGACGCAAGGCGATCGTCACCTCAGGACCGACGCACGAACCGATCGATCCTGTGCGCTATATCGCCAACCGCTCCTCCGGCCGGCAGGGGCATGCGATCGCCGCGGCCCTGGCAAAGCTCGGGGCGGAGGTGACCCTCGTGTCGGGGCCGGTGACGATCACCGATCCCGTCGGCGTCAATGTCGTGCATGTCGAGCGGGCCGAGGAAATGCGCGACGCCGTGCTTGCGGCGCTGCCGGCAGACATCGCGGTGATGGTCGCGGCGGTGGCGGACTGGCGCGTCGCCTCGGCGGCCGACCAGAAGCTGAAGAAACATCCGGGCGAATCCATTCCGACGCTGGCGTTGACCGAGAATCCGGACATCCTGAAAACTGTTGGCCATCACACGATGCGGCCGAAGCTGGTGATCGGCTTTGCCGCCGAGACGCAGGACGTCGAAAGCAATGCGAAGGCGAAACTCGAGAGAAAGGGCGCCGACATGATCGTCGCCAATGACGTCTCTCCTGCGACCGGCATCATGGGCGGCAGCCGCAACAGGGTCAAACTCATTCGCCGCGACGGCGTCGAGCAATGGCCTGACCTGACGAAGGAAGAGGTTGCCGAAAGGCTCGCGGCACTGATCGCCAAGCAGCTCCGCTGATCGCTATCGGCTCGGCTGACGCCGAGCGTTTAGGCAGGAATAGCCACCCGTTGCGGTTTGGCGGCACTCCGCTTCTCCGGCCGGAAGTCGGCGACGTCGATGCCGTCTTTGCCGACGGTGACGGCGCTGCCATCCGGAATTTCGGCCCAGGCATCGACATCGTCGTTCAACGGTTCCGACACAAGGCAATAGCCGGCGCCGACGGGAGAGGCGTAGAGCGTCGGCGCCTTGCGATCTGTGGCATAACGGATTGCATAGAGCGTGTTGCCGTCGGAGAAGGCGGCGGTAAAACGCAGCAGGATCGAACCGATGACGCTTTCGGCCAGGTCCTCGACGAAGCCGACCATTTCCGCCATCGCGGCGACCGGCGCCTCGCGCAGGCCGAACTGCAGCGCCAGCAGGAACATCAGCTCGGAATCGGTCGTGCCGCCGCGGGCATTGAACAGCTCGTCGTCGAGCATCGCCTCCATCGGCCGGCGCAGGCGCTCGAAGCCTGCGATCTGGCCATTATGCATGAAGGACCAGGTGCCATGGGTGAAGGGATGGCAGTTGTCGCGGCGCGTGCCGCCGCCTGTGGCAGCGCGGACATGGGCGAGGAAGAGCGGCGAACGGATCTGCCGTGCCAGGCTCTTCAGATTGCAATCCGACCATGCCGGCAGGATATCGCGGTAGCGGCCGGGTTCGGGCCTGTCACCATACCAGGCGATGCCGAAGCCATCGCCATTGGTCGCCGTCTTGGCGCGGGTGGCGCAATGCGACTGCTCGATCAGGGAATGGGCGGGCGAAGATACCAGTTCCTCCAGATAGAGAGGGTCTCCGCGATAGGCTGCCCAGCGACACATGGCTCTTTGCTCCGGAACCCGCCGCCGCATCGGCGGGAATGCTGAAATTGTCGAACGACGCAGCTAACAACAGCTTAACGCGCGGCCGGTTTGCAAGCCAAACATGACGGTTTCTTGACGTATAGCCTCTTCAAATTCGGCAAAACACTGTGTTCTCTCGTGAACACCCGTGTTTCCCAAAGCAGGGCATGCGTGCATTTTTGCTTGCATCTCGAAAGAATCAGCCTAACTTTAAGCCATCAGCAACAGAACGAAAGGAAGGTGATCCAATGTCTAATGAGATTTCGGACCTCGTAACGGGCATGGAAGAGGTGACGAAGGCGAGGCAGCCCTCGCTCTAATCCCGCCTTCCTGGGGCTGCATAGACAGTCCAGGCCAGTTTGAGGCCAAACTCATGGAAAGGGTCGCTGAGGCGGCCCTTTTTTATTGTCGTGATGCCAGGCGTTGACGAAAGATCGAAATCTCACTACTCATAAAGTCATCAGATGACTTTATGAGTAGTGAGATGCGAGCGCTCAGCAAGACCAATCTCGCCGATGAGGCGATCGAGGCAATCCGCGGCGACATTCTCGGCAAACGCTGGGCGGTCGGCGAGAAATTGCCGAATGAAGCCTCGCTGTCGGCCATGCTTTCCGTCAGCCGCGGCACGGTGCGCGAGGCGGTGCGGGTTCTCGTCTCCCAGGGCTATCTCGAAACAAGGCAGGGTTCGGGCACCTATGTCCGCTCGACGACGGATGCCGGCCGGCCACTGACGATGGCGCGGCGTGCCAGCCTGCGTGATCAGTTCGAGGCGCGCTTGGCGCTCGACGTCGAGGCCGCCCGGCTGACGGCGATCCGCAAGACGCCGGAGACGGTTGCCGGGCTTCGCCGGCTGCTTGCCGAACGCGGCAATTACGACGGCGGCAATCAGGCCGCCTTCATCGAACGCGACCTCGCCTTTCACAAGGCCATCATCGCCGCTTCGGGGAACCGGGCGATGATCGAGATCTACGATTTCTTCTCGGCCTCGATCGCCGACACCATCGCGGCGACGCTCGGCAAGGACATTCCTGAGCCGGACATGCAGGCGCATGCCGATATCGTCGATGCCATCGAAACCGGCGATCCCGACAAGGCGGATGCGGCGGTGCGCCGCTTCATGGCACCGGTTCTTGCCGCGCTCGAGCGGATGATCCTGTCATGAACACGCCTGCCAACGATGCCGCCAGCGCGCTCGACCCCGCCGACGAACTGCTGATCGACGCCGAGGCCGGTAGCCTTCCGCCGCCGCAGGCAACGCCGGTCCGGGGAGCTGCGGGTCGTTTTCTGCTCGGCGCGAGCCTGGTGCTGATCGCCTTCAACCTGCGCCCGGTTTTCTCCAGCGCCTCGGCGCTGCTGCCGGAAATCCGTGGGGAATTCGGCCTGAGCGCCCCTGGCGCCAGCCTGCTGACGACGCTTCCGGTCGTCTGCCTTGGAGCCTTCTCGCCGCTTGCGCCTCGTCTTGCCCAGCGCCTCGGCACGGAACGCACGCTGCTCGGCGTTCTCCTGCTTCTGGCGCTGGGCACCGCATTGCGCGGGCTTTCTTCCGTGCCGCTGCTCTTCATCGGCACTGCCCTTGCAGGCGCCTGCATTGCCGTCGGCAACGTGCTGCTGCCGGGGCTGGTGAAGCGGGACTTCGCCGGGCGTGCGGCGCTGATGACCGGCTTCTATACGATGGCGCTCTGCGCCGGGGCGGCAAGTGCCGCCGGGCTGACGCTGCCGATCGAGCATGCACTCGGCGGCTCTCTCGAGGGCGCGCTCGCCGTCTGGGCGCTACCGGCACTCGCCGTCAGCCTGCTCTGGCTGCCTGAGGTCCTTCGCAGCGGCAGACAGGCAAGACGAAATGGCTTTCGCGTCGAAGGCCTCTGGCGCGACCGGCTCGCCTGGCAGGTGACGCTGTTCATGGGGCTGCAATCGGCGCTTGCCTATTGCGTCTTCGGCTGGCTGGTTCCGATCCTACGCGAACGCGGGCTCGACGGCGTCACCGCCGGGGCGATCGTTTCCCTGTCGGTGATGGTGCAGGCGGCATCCTGCCTGATCGTGCCGCATATCGCCGTGCGCGGCCGCGACCAGAGGCTGATCAATGCGAGCCTCTGCGGCGTTGCCGTCATTGCCCTGCTCGGCCTGCTCTTCGCGCCGCTTTCGACGGTCTGGCTGTGGGCGGTGCTGCAGGGCATCGGCCAGGGCGGGCTGATCGCAGCGGCGATGACGACGATCGTGCTGCGCTCGCGCGATCCCGATGTCGCCGCCCATCTTTCCGGCATGGCGCAATGCGTCGGTTACCTGCTCGCCGCCATCGGCCCCCTTATCGTCGGCCTCATCCGCGGCTGGACCGGCAGCTTTTCCTGGTGCGCCGCCTTGTTCGTCGCACTTGGACTGGGCGCGGCAATCAATGGCTGGAAGGCCGGCCGGGCGGTCGAGATCAATGTCCATGCGGTCGAAAAGAACGGCTGAGCCGCTCGCTCACCTGTCCATCACCATCTCTTGATGCCGGTCGTCGGCCGCGGATGCTACGCTATCTCAGCCTGACCGCCGGAGGAAACATCTTGCGCATACGAACCCTGTTTCTGCTCACCGCATTTATGGCGTCGCTGGCGCCTGCCCTTTCCCATGCGCAGGAAAGCGATCCACCGAGGGCGAATGTCCAGAGCGGCGCGCGCGACGGCGTATTGAAACTGCTGCCGGCCGATTCCGTCACCGAGCACGCGTTGACGATCGGTGGCCGGAAGATTGCCTATACCGCCACTGCCGGCACGCTGGATCTCTTCGGCCAGGACGGGGCGCAGACCGGCGCGATCTTCTACACCGCTTATGTCGCAGGGAATGGCGGGGCGAACCGGCCTCTGACCTTTGCCTTCAACGGCGGGCCGGGTGCGGCTTCCGCCTTCCTGCATCTCGGGCTGGTCGGGCCGAAGGTGCTCGACTTCGGGCCGGACGGACGCGACGGCGCCAATGCGAAACTCGTCGACAACTCGCAAAGCTGGCTCGATTTCACCGACCTCGTGCTGATCGATCCGATCGGCACCGGCTGGAGCCGAACGGCAAAGGCGGACGACGCCTCCAATTATTACAACGTCAGTGCCGATGCTGAGAGCATCGCCAAGGCGATCGCGCTCTATGTCGCGCACAACAACCGTTCCAACTCACCGAAATATCTTCTCGGCGAAAGTTATGGCGGCTTTCGCGCCGCCAAGGTCGCCTCGGCGCTGCAGGAAAGCCAGGGCATTATCGTCGCCGGCGCGGTGATGCTTTCCCCCTTGCTCGAGGGTCAACTGATGTTCAATGCCGATCAGTTCGCGCTCGGTGCAGCGCTGGAGCTGCCATCGCTGGCGGCGGCCGAACTCGACCGGCACAAGACCTTTGACGCAGAGAAGCAGAAGGAGGCAGAGACCTTCGCGCTCGGCGACTATCTGACGACGCTCGCCGGGCCGCCGCCGACGGGTGCCGATGCCGCCGCCTTCTATGGCAGGATCGCTCGCCTGACGGGCATTCCCGAGGATATCGTCACCCGCAACCGCGGCTTCCTCGGCAGTTCCTTCGTCAAACATTCAGATGGAGGCAGCGGCGAGGTGATGAGCTCGTACGACGCCTCCTTTGCAGCGCCTGATCCCTATCCGGAATCGGATTACGACCGCGGCGACGACGCCATCCTTGACGGCTTCACCCGCGCCTATGGCGGGGCTTTCGCCGACTACGCCCGCAACGAACTCGGTTTCAGGACCGAGATGACCTATTCGCTGCTCGACCGCGATATCAGCCGGCGCTGGGAATGGGGCGGCGGGCGCGGCGGCGGATCGCGCTTCCAGGCCAGCGCCACCGACGACGTCAGGCAGCTGCTCGCCTCAAACCCGGCATTCCATCTGCTGATTGCGCATGGCTACAGCGATGTGGTGACGCCTTACGGCGTCAGCCGCTACGTGGTCGACCATCTGCCGCCCTCGCTCGCCGGCGGCCGTGTCGGACTGAAGCTTTATCGCGGCGGCCATATGTTCTATACAAGAGCTGAACAGCGGGCCGCCTTCACGGCGGATGCAAAGGCCTTCTACGCCACACATTTGGCCGGTCAGCCGGCGGACTGAAGCGTCGCGATGGCTTTGTCGCTAAACCGCTGTACAGTTTTGCGCGACATGCTTTGGGGACTTGCCGATGCATATTACCGGAGGATGCCACTGCGGCGCGATCCGCTATCAGGCGGAGATCGACCCGGAGCGGGTCTCGATCTGCCATTGCACCGATTGCCAGCGGTTGACGGGCTCGGCCTATCGCATCACCGCGCCGGCACGGCCAGGAAGTTTCACGCTCACTTCAGGCGAGCCGAGAGGCTACGCAAAATATGGCGACAGCGGTGGTCTCAGCCGTCAATTCTTTTGCCCGAATTGCGGATCGCCGCTCTACCGCACGGACGGCGACGGCGGCGGTTTCGGCATCCGCGTCGGCACCATCGACCAGCGGCAGGAACTGGTGCCGAAGAAACAGATATGGTGCCGCTCAGCCTTGCCCGGGGTGGAGAATATCGAAACGCTTCCGCGCTTCGAGGGCGAGGATTAGGCTAGAGCCTTTCCGGGTTAGATTGCAGCATTCTGCCGGAGCAGGTTTTCGTCAGGGCAAAGGCGATTGGCGACGGGCATACCCCAAGGTACGTCCGAGCCGATCGCCTTTGATCCTGGCGGAAAGATGCCCGGCCCTTCGGGTTGGCTGAAACGGGCCGGCTGATCGACCGGCCGGCTTGGCCGTAGAGCTTGGCTACGACGCGCGCCGGCCGGCCGACCATCCGACTCCATTTGAGCCAACAGAATGCTTCAATCTAACCCGGAAAGGCTCTAGCGCCGACTTAACATCCCGCCTCTATTCCGGCAGAGGCATATCCGGCCAGCTATCGGTGACGCCGGCCTGGACCGGACGCTCCAGATAGGTGGAAAGCGCAATATAGCTGCGGGTGCCGGTGACGCCGGGAACGGCGTGGATCTGGGCGAGAAAAGCTTCCAAGGCCTGCGGGCTGGCGGTGCGGACCTTGAAGAGAACGCTGGCGTCGCCCGCGACCGAATGCATCTCCTCGACCTCGGGAAACTGCAGGACCTGCATCAGCCGCTCGCTCTTGCCCCAGCCGGCCGCCTCCACATGCACGAAGGCAAGCAGCGGCTTGCCGAGGGCTGCGCCATCCAGCGCGGCATGCACGCCCTTGATGGCACCGGATTGTCTCAGGCGGCGCACCCGCTCATGCACGGCCGGCGCCGACAGACCGACCACTTCGCCAAGCCTGGCATAGCTCTGGCTGCTGTCGGCGGCGAGCGCGCCTAATATTCTTCGGTCGAACGCATCGATGACAGGCTGCTGCCTGCGTCCCTGCCGAAGATCCTCTGTATTTTTCGCCATTCCGCAAACTCCGCTTTCTGCCGAAGAATAATCGCCGATACTGGCATTCTTCAATAGGATATTCGGAGGATGGGAAACTCATGGAGATGATCGCGCACAATCCAGCAGACGGGATCTATGCAGCGAGCCCTGATTACGTCCATGCGCTGGAGGTCAGGCATCCATCCCGGCTGCTCTTCGTCAGCGGTACGATGGGTCTCGATCAACAGGGAATGGCCGCGGCCGATCTGGACGGACAGCTGGAGCTCATCTGGTCCAATCTGCGCGCCATCCTCACGTCCGCTGATATGACGGTGGACAATATCGTGCGGCTGACGAGCTATCTCAGCGACGGCGCCTTTATGGAAGCGAACCAGAATGCCCGTCTTCGGGCGCTTGGCGGCCGCGCCGTGCCGACCACGGCGATCATCGTCGAAACGCTGCGCGACGACTGGCTGGTCGAGATCGAGATCATCGCCGCCGGCTGACGGCAGATCGACCGCCGCACCGCAGGGGCGCGACGGCTGGGGCGATCAGGCCGCCTGTTTCAACAGGCCGAGCGCCTCGGCCAGATCGACCTCACCGCGGAAACCGCCGCTGCTTTTCGCCTCCTGCCGATGCTCGATGGCATGGGCAAAACGCACGGCCGGCTCCTGCTGCATGCGATCATAAAGGCGATGCAGGCCGGGAAACTGCCGGCGGTCGACGACCTTGTGAAAATCGTTCCAGCGGGCGATGCCGACGAAATAGGCGTCCGCCAGGCTCGGGCCGTTGCCGAGAAGCCATTCGCGGCCATCAAGCAGATTTTCCAGCCTATGATGCGCCTTTTCGACCGCGGCGATGCCATAGGCCGTGAGGAGCTGCTTCTCTTCCGGCTCCAGCGGATGCTCGATCGCATACCAGAGCGGGCCGAAGGCCTGGAAGAAGGTGGTGTTGAGAAAGGCGAGCATCTGGTTCAGCCGATCGAAATCCGCCGAGCCCTGCGCAAAGCCCAGACCGCTGCCGATCGCGCGGGCGCCGATATGGTGCAAGATCGCCATGCTTTCGCTGATCGCCCTGCCATCTTCGAGCAGCAACGACGGCGTTTCGCCGACCATGTTGATCCGCTTGTATTCTTCGCTGGAGACTATTTCCGGCATCTCGACGCGGCAGAGCCGATAAGGCAGGCCGGACCATTCCAGCGCGACGATCGAGCCGAAGGAGCAGCCCTCCGGTACGCCGTAAAACAATATGGGTGACATCAATCGTTCCTTTCAGAATTGAACCCGTTTGGACACGATCAATGTGAGGATGTGGACGATCTTGCGGTAGAGGCTATAAATGCATCGCAATGTCCACATATCTGGAAGCTGACGATGGCGCTTTTCAACCTCAATGACCTCCATCTTTTCGTGCAGGCCGTCGACAGCGGCAGCTTTACCGCCGCCGCAAGACATCTCGGCATTCCGAAATCGACGGTGAGCAAGCGGGTTGCAGAACTGGAGGCACGGCTTGGCGTGCGGCTGATCCAGCGCACGTCGCGAAGCTTCGCGCTGACCGAGCTCGGCCGGGAATTCTTTCAGCATGCCCAGGCCTCGATCATCGAGGCGGAGATGGCCGAGGGCATCGTGCGGCGGCATCTGGCCGAACCCGCCGGCAGCGTTCGCCTGACCGCCTCGGTGCCGACGGCGCAATTTACCTTGACGGAGCATCTGCCAGCGCTGGCTGTGCGCTATCCGAAGCTCCGGCTCTCCGTGCATGTGACGGACCGTTTCGTCGATATCGTCCAGGAAGGGTTCGACATCGCGCTGCGCAGCCACCGGACGCCGCTGCCGGATTCGGCGCTGGTGCAGCGGAAGCTCGCCAGCCATCCCTTCTACATTCTCGCCTCGCCGGATTATGTGAATGCCCACGGCGAACCGCGCCGGCCGGAGGAGCTGGCACAGCATGCGACGATCATGACCAGCCTGACGGAGGACCAATGGCGGCTCAATTCGGGCAGCGACGAGGTCCTCGTCACGCTGCAGTCCGTCATGGCGGCGGATGAGCCCTATGTCTTGATGGAAATGGCCATGTCGGGGCTCGGCATTACCTGCCTGCCGACATCCGTCTGCCGCAAGGCGCTGGCCGACGGGCGGCTGGTGCGGGTGCTGCCGGAATGGACGGCCGGCAGCATCGAGACGACGATCCTGATGCCGCACCGGCGCGGCCAGCTACCGGCAGTGCGCGCCGTCGTCGACTTCCTGGCCGAACGGCTTGCCGGCTAACGCTCCGCCCATACGCAGCAGACGGAGAAATGCGACATTTCGAAGGAGACAGGCCGTATTCGGCCATCAGCCGCTCCTTCAGCACGTCGAGCTGCAGGGCACCGACGATCGCCGGCGAGGCGTCTTCCGGCGAGACTGCAAGTCGTCGATCGCTCGTGCTTCCGGCCCGGCTTTAGCCTTTTCTAATCACAACCACCGCCTCGTTTCGGTGACTATCTGCGACGCCCTAGGTCCCCGCCAGTACTCAGTAAAGTGTGAAATGCGATGTATTCGTCCGCCATCAAATAGAACAGGTCAAATCTAGTTCAATATAGCTCCGCTCTGTAGCTCGAACTGGCTAAGTGCATGCCAGCCAGATTTGCAGTATAGGTAGAGTTGAGGAGCAATTCGCGTCACGAATGCGATAGGTCGACATAGTCTTCAAACGGCCTTTTCTGAGTTTATCAACTCTGTCTTGCACATTGTATGAATTTATCTTCAGAGTTGCTATTATTCAGCCATACGTACGGACTTTAGTCTTAACGTATTTACGGACTTTAGTCCCAATACCTTCCAACTGAGAATGGACCAGCGCTCTCGATCGACGAATCAATAGTCGTCATTGAGCGCCTTAAAATCAATGCGCAAGGAGGTGGACCAGGCGGGTGCATTCGGCATCCGGACTTGGATCCCTCCTCTCAACGCGATTGAAACCAAGGGAGAATCTCCATGGCACTCGACATCACGACCCAGGACATCATTATCGACGAGACCACCGGTCTGACTGACGACGATATCAACCCTGCCACACCGCCGCACAACGCCAATACCACGCTGCAATATTTGTTAGGTCTTGACGTTGCCGGCGGGCTGACCTCACCGGAAGTCGCCTACCAGAGCAATTTCGTCGTGGCCTCGGCGAGCGCCGGTGAAACCATCACCTCGGTCGTTCTCACCCAGAGCGCCTCCGGGACCCCGTTCTCCACCACGGTCGGCGTCAACAGCGGCGTTCGCACGGTTGACGGCAATTATGTCTGGCTGTTCCAGGACCCGACACGTCCAAATGTGGTGATCGGCGTCATCGGTACCTCTAACCCACTCACCGAGCCCGTTGAAACCGGGCCGCTCGCCTTCTCGCTAGCGGTGATCGGCAGTGGCGCCGCTGCGGACCTGTACACGGTCCAGTACGTGCCGTTGTTCCATCCGGATGCGACCAATGTGGACGACCGCATCGATCTGACGAACAAGGTGTTCGCCTCGGTCAGCGGAACCTCGGTGGTCAATTTCAGCCAGCTTGGCGACGCCCCGTCCGGACATAACAACTGGTATATTCTCGACGCCGACGCAGCCAGCCCCCAGAAGATCCTGGTCACGGCTCACGACAATGGCGTCCAGGCGGAAGTCAACGTCAGCACGCAAGGCCTGGGTGTCGCATCGCAAGACGTACGCTTCGGCCGTGAGCTCCAGATCGACCTGATCACCGGCGGCACCCAGAGCGCGGGCAAGAACTTTACCAACACGCCAACTGCGCCCGACTACGGCACCCACCTCGAGAACGTCTCCACCGCCGGCTTCTCGATCTCGCAGTCGACGCCGACCAGCACCGTCGCCGACATCGAGATCCACGCCTATAACAATGATGACAACGTAGAAGGCGCTGCCTTCCCCACTGACGACAACGATGCCGAGATCAACATCACCGGCGTGACGTTCAAGCTGAACGGTGTGACAAAAACAGCCGCTGAGCTCGGCATCACGGTCAATCTGGCCGGCACTGGACTGATCCTCGAGGATGTCGGCGAGGGCGTGACGATCGACTTCACGACCGCAGGCGGAGCTGGCGGAACATTCGATCGCTTCACCATCAGGAATATCGACACCGAGAAAGACTTTTTCGATGTCAAAGAGGTGCATTATGGGGGTGAGGTAAGCAACGCTTACACCGAAGAGGTTGGCTCCTTCATCAACTTTGACGACGACGGCCCGGCGATCACGGCAACCGGCAGCCCGCCGCAACTGACGGTCGACGAGACCAACCTGACCACCAATGCCAGCGGCAACTTCGCGACCTTCTTCACCTCGAATGCGGGGGCCGACGGCGGCGCCATCACCTATGCGCTCGGCATCAGCCAGATCACCAATGTCAGCGGCCTCACCGACACCGCAACCGGCCAGTCCGTGCTGCTCTTCGTCGAAGGCGGCAATGTCGTTGGCCGCGCCGGAGCCGGAGGCCCGGTCGTCTTCACCGTCAGCGTCACCGCTGCCGGCCTCGTCAGCCTCGACCAGGCACGGGCCGTGGTCCATGCCGATGCCAGCGACCCGAATGATAGCATCACTCTGGCCGCCGCCGACCTGATCAGCCTGACCGCGACCATCACCGACGGCGACGGCGATCACGCCGCAGCCACCCACAATATCGGCCAGAACCTCAACTTCGAGGATGACAAGCCGATAATCGGGGTAAAAGGCGGCCCGTTTCCACTGACGGTCGACGATACCGATCTGACGACCAACGTCAGCGCCGACTTCGGCGCCTACTTCGTCGCCTTCCCGGGGGCCGATGGCATTGGCAACGGAATCACCCATGCGCTCGGCATCAACCCGAACAACAATGTCAGCGGTCTTACCGATACCGAAACCGGCCAATCCGTCCTGCTCTTCCTGGAAGGCGGCAGCGTGGTCGGCCGCGCCGGAGCTGGCGGTCCGGTCGTCTTCACCGTCAGCGTCAGCGCTGCCGGCGTCATCACCCTCGACCAGGCAAGGGCGGTCGTCCATGCCGATGCCAACGACCCGGACGACATCACCACCCTGGCGGCCTCCGACATCACCCTGACCGCAACAATCACCGATGGCGACGGCGATCAGGCAACCTCCACCCGCTATATCGGCCAGAGCCTCTACTTCAAGGATGACGGGCCGACGATTACAGTGCCGTTTGACGGCAACCCGGCTCTCGCAGGCATCCAGCACGAAACCCTGGGCAACGTGCTCAACGCCTCGGCCAGCGGCGCCTTCGGCTACAATATTGGGGCGGATGTCCACCCGGCGGCTTTCTACACCGGTGGCGGTTCTGACTTTGTCGACCAAGATGGCGGGACGACCGGCGTCCAGATCGGACTGACCGGCACGATCACCGGTGGCGGCGGCGGCAATCTCGTCACCTCGAATGTGACGCTGGCGTCGGAGAGCCTCACCTCCGCGACGTTCAACTTCACCTTCACCTATGACAAGGATCCGGCAGCCGGCGTCCAGGCGGGCACGGCCGGCGGCACCCTCGTCATCGACAAGGCCGGCGACACCTATGCCGTCAACCTGACCGACCCGCTCGAAGGCTTCAGCTTCGACGTTCTCCACACCAGTCAGCTCCTGTCCAAGGAGCCAACGGGCAATACCGGCCATCCGCAGATCGTGGTGGAACGCTTGCAGGCGGATGACGCGAACACGCCTGACGATGAAGACTTCTACGTGCAATTCACGGGCAACGCGATCAACCGATCCAACCCGTTCCGCCTGACGAACGATGGCGAGGGGTCATCCGCTGACTCCACGTTTACCTTGGGCGGTCACGAGATGGTCAGCAACAACAATGAAACCTGGGTGTCTGCGACGCAGAACACCAACGGTGTTGCCGGCGACACGATCCAGAAAGACGAACTGCTGACGCTGCGGTTCTTCAACAGCAATGTCGGCATCGCCAGCGAGGCCACAACCCCGACGGCGACCGCCGGCTCGATGGCCATCAAGTTCGACGGCATCGGCAACAGCGAGGACCTGATGCTGATCCTCAACCTGATCGACAAGAACGGCGCCGACAACATCGCAGGCACCGCAGACGACAACGCGACGATCACCCGGGCCATGTATGTGTCGAATGCCGACATCTACAAGACAGGTCAGGTGCCGGCCGCCTACAACAGCGAGTTCACGCTCGACCAAAATGACGGCCTCGTGATCGTCGAGCAGAACGACTACAACGCCGCCGGCGAAGACTACGTACTGCAGGGTGCGCAGATCATGCAGTCCGGCAACGGGATCACCGGCAACAATACGGCGATCGACCTGGTGAGGGAAACCGGCGCCAATGGCGGCAGCAATGCGACCGGCGGTCTGGTGAACTTCGACGCGACCGATAACGACGTGCTGAAGATCACCGACATCGGCTTCACGTCGACCGTGACAGAGACGCCGAACGCCAACCTCGACTTCGCCTTCCAGGTGGCGGACGCCGATGGCGATCAGACAGCGATGCAGCACATCCTTGTCGACGTCGCCTGACAGTTGACCAACGGGGGCAGCCAAGGCTGCCCCCGGACTGTCTTTGCATGCTTTGTTATCTCGTACAACAGAGACATATTAATGCAAACAAACCAACAGTCCCCTGCCCTACAGGTGGTGATGAAAGAGGCCAGACGGGCCATCCGGCCGATGATCTGGTTCAGCGGTGGCATCAATGTGCTGATGCTGACCGGGGCGTTTTATATGCTCCAAGTCTACCACCGCGTATTGTCCAGTCACAGCTTGGAGACGTTGGTGATGCTGTCGCTGATGGCGGCAGCGGCACTCGCGACGATGGCGGCGCTCGAGGTGGTGCGCGGGCGTCTTCTGGCAACCGTCGGATCGTGGATGAACGCGCGGTTGGCGCCCGTGCTCCTAACCGCATCAGTTGAATATGCCGCCTCAGCGCCCGGCCAGGCCAGCGCCCGTCCGCTGCGCGACCTTGATCAAGTCCGGAATTTCTTCACCAGCCCGAGCATCTTCCCGATCCTTGACGCGCCTTGGGCTCCGCTGTTTTTCGGTTCCATATTCTTCATGCACCCTTGGCTAGGTTGGTTGGCGCTTTGCGGCGGGATCGTGCTGTTTGCGTTGGCGTTGCTCAATGAATACCTCACACGCAAGCCATTGACCGAGGCAGCAAGCGCACAGTCGCGGGCATATGTGCAGGCTGAGGCGGCGATCCGCAACGCCGAGGTTGTCCAGGCGATGGGCATGTTGAAGCCATTGCTGGTGGGCTGGAAGGTGCAGCAGGACGAGGCAAACAGAGGACAAGTTCTTGCTGCCAACCGTGGCGGCGTCATTGCTGCCATGGCGCGTTGTCACCGGCTGGCCCTGCAAATGGCCATACTGGGCCTTGGAGCTTATCTCGTCCTTCGCAACGAAGCTTCCCCCGGGATCATGATCTCCGCCTCGATCCTGATGGGTCGCGCCTTGTCCCCGGTCGAGCAAGCGATCGGCACATGGAAGGCGACGGTCGGAGCGCGTGCCGCTTACCGGCGTCTCGCCGCAGTCGCCGGCCAGCACCCGGAGGCCATATCGGTTCTGCCACTCCCACGACCGAAAGGTAAGTTTGAGGCCGACAACCTTGTGCTTGCCCGACAGGGCGGCGAGCCTATCCTGAAAGGGATCAACTTCCACCTCGAGCCGGGTGAAGCAATGGCGCTGATCGGCCCTAGCGCGGCCGGCAAGACCAGCCTGGCGCGAATACTGGCCGGTGCCTGGCGTCCATCGGGAGGGCGCGCGTTGCTTGATGGCATGGACGTTGCCCAATGGGCGGCGGAGGACCGTGGTCATTATGTCGGTTACCTGCCGCAGGACATCGAGCTCTTCGCCGGTACCGTCTCCGAAAACATCTGCCGCTTCGCAAAGCTCAGCCCCGTGGTCTTCGACAAGGTGGTCAAGGCCGCACAGCTGGCGGGAGTTCACGAACTGATCAAAGGATTGCCGAGGGGTTACCTCACAGAGATCGGCGAATCCGGCGCGGTCCTATCAGGCGGACAGCGCCAACGCATCGGGTTGGCGCGAGCACTCTACGGCGACCCGGCCCTCATTATCCTGGACGAGCCCAATTCCAACCTCGACCGCGAGGGTGAGGAGGCATTGATCGCCGCCCTCAGCACGGTCAAGGCGACAGGCACGACTGTCATCCTGATCGCGCACCGACCGAACATCATGGAGACGGTTGACAAGATATTGATCCTCAACCGGGGCCAACAGGACCTCTTCGGTCCACGCGACTATGTCTTCAATGAGCTCGCCGCGCGCGCCCGCAAGGTTAGCCAGATGCCGACCATAGTGGCGAAATAAGTCAGGAAAAGAAAACAGACATGCAGGATATGAAGGTCGTTCCCCTACCCGTTTCGCCACCCGCCGCACCGGTCCCCCTGCGTCTCACCGGCGTGACGTTCACCGGCTTCGCGATCATGTTCCTGTTCTTCGGCATGGCGGGGGGCTGGGCGACGCTTGCACCATTGGATAGCGCCGCCGTGGCACCGGGCGTGATCAAGGTTGCCGGCGACCGCAAGCTCATCCAGCACCTCGAGGGCGGGATCATCGCAGAGCTGCACGCCGCCAACGGTGATATCGTCAAGGCCGGCAAGGTCCTCATCCAGCTCGACAACACACCGGCAAAGGCGAGGCTTGACCTGATCCAGAACCGGATAGCAACGCGTGAGTCGCTTGCCGCTCGTCTCAGGGCTGAGCGTGACGGCAAGGCCGAGATCGCGTTTGATCCGGCATTGCTCGCAAACCCCGACAAAGCCGCAAAGGACGCGGTGGCCTCACAGCGTGACGTGTTCGCCGCGAAGCACGACAATTTGAAGGACGAGCGGGAAATTCTTAGCCAGCGCCGTCACCAGACCGAGGAAGAGATAACGGGACTGGAGGGGCTTATCGTCACCGAGGACAAGCAGATCGAAGCACTCGAGGGCGAAACCAAAGACCTTGAAAGCCTGATCAAGCGTGGGCTGGTCACGCGCGAGCGGAACCTGATGCTCAGACGACAACAGCGGGAGATCGAGGGGGAGCGCGCCACCAACGTCGCGGCCATCGCTCGCGCCAAAAGTGCCATGGCCGAGATCGACATGCAAATCTTGAACCTCGGCACGGTGCGGCTCAACGAGGCCGTCGAGGAGTTGAGCAAGGTCGAGGCGGAGTTGTTCGACCTCAGACAGGAGGAGCGTTCCGCCAAGGACGTGCTTGCCCGTACCAATGTCGTCGCCCCCGTTGACGGCATCGTCATGGACCTGAAGGTCCACACGGCGGGCGGCGTCGTAAAACCCGGCGAGACACTGATGACCGTCGTGCCGCTCGGACAGCAACTCGTGGTCGAGGCCATGGTCAGGCCGGAGGACGTCGAGACGATCGCCCCTGGACAACTCGCGCGCGTCAGTTTCCCGGCCTTCGCCCGCTACAGCCTCCCGCCGCTCGACGGCGTCGTGGAGGTCGTGTCGGCTGACCGGATGGTGGAGGAGCGCAGCGGTGCACCTTATTTCGCCGCGACCGTCGTGATCGACAAGAGCGAACTCGCCAAGCTGGAGGGCCGCAAGCTGATGCCCGGCATGTCGAGCGAAACGATGATCCGGACGGGTGCTCGCACCGTGCTTTCATATCTGGCTGAGCCGATCGCCCAGAACTTCCGCCGAGCGATGCGGGAAAAATAGCCGTAGGCGGCCCAACGGCTTTTTCGTTGTCTGACTGGGCTCGATGACGTGCAAATGTCAATGCCGCGACCGCTTACCAGCGAGCCTCACCACAGCATTCGGGGCTTAAGTATCACGCCGCCTTGGCGGCGTGATATTCCTTGATGGCGACCATCTTGACTGCCGGATGACGCTCGGACTCGTAACGCAGCGAGAAGCCGTCCTGGGCGAGGAAGACCGGATCGCCGTCGAGATCGCGGGCGATATCGCCGCGTTTGACGGTGAGGAATTTTTCGAGATCGGCCGGCTGATCGGCCGAGATCCAGCGGCAGACCGAGAAACGCGACATTTCGAAGGAGACCGGCAGGCCGTATTCGGCCATCAGCCGCTCCTTCAAGACGTCGAGCTGCAGGGCGCCGACGACGCCGACGATCGCCGGCGAGCCGTCTTCCGGCGAAAACAGCTGGACGACGCCTTCTTCGGCCATCTGCTGCAGGGCTTCCTTGAGCTTCTTCGCCTTCATGGCGTCTTCCAGACGCACGCGGCGCAGGATCTCCGGCGAGAAGTTCGGCACGCCCTGGAAGACCAGCGATTCACCTTCGGTCAGCGTATCGCCGATCCGGAGCGTGCCGTGGTTGGGAATGCCGACGACGTCGCCGGCATAGGCGGTGTCGGCGAGTTGGCGCTGCGAGGCGAAGAAGAATTGCGGCGCCGTCAGGCCGAGCTGTTTGCCGGTGCGGGCAAGTCGTGCCTTCATGCCGCGCTCGAGCTTGCCGGAGCAGATGCGGGCAAAGGCGATGCGGTCGCGGTGGTTGGGATCCATGTTGGCCTGGATCTTGAAGACGAAGGCCGTCATCTTGTCGTCGGTCGCATGCACGGTCCTGGTATCGGCGATCTGGTCACGCGGCGGCGGCGCAAAATCGCCGAGAGCGTTGATGAGGTCGCGAACGCCGTAATTGCGCAGCGCCGAGCCGAAAAAGACAGGTGTCATATGGCCTTCCAGGAAGGCCTGACGGTCGAACGGACGGCAGGCCTCGATCGCCAGCTCGGTCTCCTCGACGAACACCTGGCGCTCGTTTTCCGGCAGCCTGCCCGCCACGCTTTGCGGGCCGTTGACCGGCGTTCCCTCGATTTCGGTATCCGAACCGCGCACCGTGTTGGCGGCGATATTATACGAGCCGCAAAAGGTCTTCGAGCGGCCGATCGGCCAGGTGATCGGCGCCGTATCCAGCGCCAGCTTCTCTTCCACCTCGTCGAGGATCTCGAAGGGATCGCGGCTTTCGCGGTCCATCTTGTTGATGAAGGTGATGATCGGGATATCGCGCATGCGGCAGACTTCGAAGAGCTTCAGCGTGCGCGGCTCGATGCCCTTGGCGGCATCGATGACCATGACGGCGGCGTCGACGGCCGTCAGCGTGCGATAGGTGTCGTCGGCGAAATCCTCGTGACCCGGCGTGTCGAGGATGTTGAAGACATTATCGTTATATTCGAAGGTCATCACCGAGGTGACGACGGAGATGCCGCGTTCGCGCTCGATCTTCATCCAGTCGGAGCGCGTCTGCATGCGATCCTTCTTCGCCTTGACTTCGCCGGCAAGCTGAATGGCGCCGCCGAACAGCAGCAGCTTTTCGGTGAGCGTCGTCTTACCCGCGTCCGGGTGGGCGATAATAGCGAATGTACGGCGGCGGGAGACCGCCTCGGCGAGACTTTCGGCCATGCTTGTGAATCCTGTGGAATTGCCGCGTATCTAGCGATTAAAGCCCGGCAATGCAATTGACCTCGGGCCTTCCGGCGCAAAGTAATGGGCCATGACCATTCATCACGATACGCGCCCGACGCTGAACCTGATCCGCTTAGCCAATGGCGAAGGCCTCGATCTGCCCGCCTATGAAAGCAAGGGAGCGGCCGGTTTGGACCTGCGTGCCGCCGTCGACGAGGCAGCACCACTGACGCTTCTGCCCGGCAAGCGGGCGCTGGTGCCGACCGGCTTCATTTTCGAGATCCCCGAAGGTTTCGAGGGGCAGGTGCGGCCGCGCTCCGGCCTGGCCTTCAAAAACGGCATCACCTGCCTGAATTCGCCAGGCACTGTCGACAGCGACTATCGCGGCGAAGTGAAAGTGCTGCTCGTCAATCTCGGCGAGGAGCCCTTCGTCATCTCGCGCGGCATGCGTATCGCCCAGATGGTGATCGCGCCGGTGACCCAGGCACGGGTGGCCGAGATCACCGCGGCCAGCGAGACGGTGCGCGGCGCAGGCGGCTTCGGCTCCACCGGCGTCTGATGGCAGAGCGCCTCGACAGCGCTGGCCTGACCTTCCGGCAGGACTATTTCGGCGACCCTGCCGGCTGGGCGGCCCTGGTCTGCCTGCTTAGGGATATTTTCGGCATCGATATCGGGCCGCTGCAACAGCTTGGCGGCCCCGATCCCACCAGCATGCCGTTCGGCTGGTTTGATGCCGAAGGCGAGCTTGCGGCCAATATTTCAGCCTTTGCGCTGCCCTTCGTCCTCAATGGCAGGATCGTCCACGCCGCCGGGCTGCAATCCGGCGCGGTGCGGCCGCCATGGAGTGGCCGCGGGCTCTATCGCGACGTCACTGTGAAAGCGCTCGACTGGTGCGAGAAGCAGGGCTTTGAAGCCGTCATCCTCTATACCGACAAGCCGTCGCTTTACGAACCCTATGGTTTCCACGCGATACCGCTGCATCGATACGAGGGAGCGCCACCCGCCCCGTCGTCTTCCGCCGCACCCGCCCGGCCGCTTTTGCCGACAAACGCGGATGATCTTGCCCTGCTGCAAGCGCTGCTGAAAAGACGAAGCCCGGTTTCGACCTCGCTGGCGGTCACGGTGAATGCGGCGATGTTTCTGATCAACACCCAGCTCGATCCCGATGTCCGGATCAGCTTCCTGGAAGACAAACAGGCGGTGATCGCCTGGAAGATCGATGAGGCGGGCCGCTTCAGCCTTCTCGATATCGTGGCGGC
Organism: Rhizobium leguminosarum; assembly: GCF_001679785.1. Lineage (NCBI taxonomy): Bacteria > Pseudomonadati > Pseudomonadota > Alphaproteobacteria > Hyphomicrobiales > Rhizobiaceae > Rhizobium > Rhizobium leguminosarum. The sequence continues at coordinate 4,417,639 of NZ_CP016286.1, read as the reverse complement.
TGATATCCCGCCGCTTGCAGCGATCCTCGCCGGACTGCAGATCGCCCCCGCCTCCGTCGAGGTGCTTTTCCGTCCCGACAAGCTCGGCTGGGAGGGCGCTCCACAACCGTTGGGAGGCGGCACGAGGCTGATGCTGCGCGGGCTCGGCGATGCCACCCCGGATTTTCCGGCGATGCTGTCGCCGATGGCGGAATTCTAGAGCAGTTCGGTTGATGAACGGCGGGAGCGGTGTTTGTTGGAGGCGCTTATGTCATTTAGGAAAGCGCCATGGCGCTTGATTGCGGTACTAGCCACAGCGTTGATCGCGACACCGACGCTTGCGATCGAATCAGCAAAGCTTCAGTCGATTCGCTCATCTTTGTCTTTGGAAGAAATAGTTGCGTTTGCGGTTTCGAAATCGACAGCGCCCATTCTCGATATCGACAAAACAATCGAAATGAACATCGTCCTCAATGTGAAGGGTATGGAGAGGAGCGATGTTCAATCCTTACAGATTGAGCTTTTGCGCGTGTTTTCTGCGATTGGGGCTTACGCGGAAATCGGTATCAATTTCGATGCTAGTCGATCCATCGACCACTCGCCTGCAACGCCGTATGCACCTTTCGACGATCAGAACCAGCCGCCAAACACCCAGACTCTCAACGTGTTCATCGATCGTGATGCGCTTAAATTGGCAAAGTTGGGCCAAATAGCGGTCCACGACATAAACACGCTTCGAAGCAAGCCAGACACCTCGACATGCTATCACGAGAGCCAAGTAGGGAACCCGGTTATCAATGTTATCGTCGACCGCGACATCAATCCGGTAGGCTGCGTTTATGGGGTTCTGCTGCAATCAATCGGACTTACCGATGCTTTTGGCCGAGCCGCCGCGACTTTCAGTCCCGGGAGAATTCCCGGCTTCAGGATCAACGTTGAAATGGCGGCAGCATATGCCATTCGCGAATGCCGATCTGTCGTCGATAAAAAAGATCAGCTTGAGAAATGCCTGAGACGAGTTCTCAAGGAAGGGAACTAACGACCGCGGATTGGCCGATACCGCCTCGAGCGCGCCGTCGATGGCGAATTTCTAGGGCTCCTGCTCAGCCAATACCTACCTTTTTCGTGAAAGCGGCGGCAGGCGACGCTTGACGGGCGAGGCCTTGATCATCGCGGTGTTGGTCTCCGCCTTTTCGGCGACCCTATCCAGGATGCCGTCGAGATCCGCCATCGAGCGGATGACCAAGCGGGCGATAAAACAATCATCACCCGTCACCTTGTCGCATTCGATGATTTCGGGAATCTCCTGAATGATCCGCTCGACGACGTGCAGCTGTCCCGGCAGCGGACGCACCCGCACAATCGCCTGCAGGGGATAACCGACGGCGGCGGGATCGAGGTCGATGGTGAAGGCCTTGATGACGCCGCGCTCCTCCAGCCGGCGCAGACGCTCGGCGGCACTCGGCGAGGACAGGCCGACCTGCTGCGCCAACTCCTTCAGCGAGATCCGCGCATTGCCGGCCAACGCCTCCAGAATGGCCTGATCGATTTCGTCGAGCGATTGCACATCATTAGCCACGGCGAGACATTCCCCTCACATGATTAGGCGATACCGATAATTTTCCTTCTTATCTTTATATAAAATCACCTTCGACCGCAATATTCTTATGCCACCGAAATGGAGGCGATTATGGGCAGCGACATCAGACGAGGCACGGCGGAAATGACGGCAGCGATGCTGATCTCGGGGACGATCGGCTGGTTCGTCGTCATGTCGGGCCAGCCTGTCAGCGGTGTGGTCTTCTGGCGCTGCCTGTTCGGCGCGCTCACCTTGCTTGTCATCTGCGGCGCTCTCGGGCTGCTGCGGCCCGGCATCATCACGCTGCGCGCCTTCGGCATCGCCATTTTCGGCGGCGTCGCCATCGTCTTGAACTGGCTGCTGCTGTTTGCCTCCTATTCGCATGCGACGATCTCGATCGCGACGACCGTCTATAACACCCAGCCCTTCATGCTGCTGGTGCTCGGCGCACTTTTTCTCGGCGAGAAGATCACCGCCACCAAGCTGTTCTGGCTGGCGCTCGCCTTCGCCGGCATGGTGGCGATCGTCCAGGCAAAACCCGGTGCGGGCGGCGCTGCGTTCGACGGCTACGGCCTCGGCATCCTGATGGCGCTCGGTGCTGCCTTCTTCTATGCGCTCGCAGCGCTTGCCGCGAAATGGCTGAAGGGCACGCCGCCACATCTGATCGCGCTCATCCAGGTCGCAACCGGCATGCTGATGCTGGCGCCGATGACCGACTTTTCCCATCCGCCGGGGGATGTCGGCGCCTGGGCGATCCTCGTCACCGTCGGCGTCGTCCATACCGGGCTGATGTATGTGCTGCTCTACGGCGCGATCCAGAGGCTGCCGACGCATCTCACCGGCGCCCTGTCCTTCATCTATCCGATCGCGGCGATCCTCGTCGATCGGCTCGCCTTCGGCCACGCGCTGCAGCCGATGCAGATATTAGGTGCGGCGATCATTCTCCTTGCCGCCGCCGGCATGAATCTCGGCTGGACGCCGCGGTGGCTGCGGCCGCGGGCGCTCGAGAGCTGAGAACCGGGCGGGCGTGGCAAGCACGCCTGGGAGATGCAGGCATTCTTTCCGGCAGGGCCAAGCATTCCTGCCGGTGATGCATCCATCAACGCCAGCGGATTGAAGGTTGCAGGCACCGGATATAAAACAGCGGGGAAAAGAAGGGAGCGCATCATGAGCCTTGCCGCCTTGCTGACCTATGCCGGAGCGCTGTTCATCGCCGCGGCCATTCCGGGACCGGGGATCACCGCGATCGTCGCACGCGCGCTCGGCTCGAACTTCCGCGAGACCTTCTTCATGGGTCTCGGCCTGGTGCTCGGCGACATGGCCTATCTGACAGCGGTCATTCTCGGCCTTGCCTTCGTGGCGCAAACCTTCACCGAGGTGTTCATATCAATCAAGATCGCCGGCGTCCTCTATCTCGGTTACATCGCCTGGAAACTCTGGACGGCAGGATTGCTGCCGCAGGATATCGCGGCGCGCAAATCCACCAATGTCGGCATGTCCTTCCTCTCCGGCCTGCTGGTGACGCTCGGCAATCCGAAGACGATGCTCTTCTATGTTGCCCTGGTGCCGACGCTGATCGATATCGGCAATATCGGCCTGCGAGACTATGCGCTCCTGCTGACCACCACCTTCGTGGTACTGATCGTCGTGCTCGTGCCCTATATGCTGCTTGCCTCGCGGGCCCGCACGATGCTGAGAGAGCCGCGGGCCTTGCAGGCGCTGAACCGGGTTGCCGCCGGCATCCTCGCCGGCACGGCCGCCTTCATCGCCACGCGGGCCGCCTGAAATAAACATTCGGCAAGGACCGGTTTTCAAAGGTTATTTTCTCCGAGGACCGCCTCCCCGGGATGAACACGGGCTGGCCTAGACCGGCCTTTGACCCTATTCTCCTCCTCGATTTCAGAGACAGGATTTCAAAGGGAGGCACCCATGTCGCACAAGCCCGGCCGCGGCCGCATCTATTCCTCGATCACCGAGACCATCGGCGACACGCCGCTCGTGCGCTTCGACAAGCTGGCGCGGGAAAAGGGCGTCGTCGCGAACCTGATCGGCAAGCTCGAATTCTTCAACCCGATCGCATCCGTGAAGGACCGCATCGGTGTCGCGATGATCGAAGGCCTCGAAGCCCAGGGCAAGATCACTCCCGGCAAGACGGTGCTGATCGAGCCGACCTCCGGCAACACCGGCATCGCGCTCGCCTTTGCCGCCGCAGCCAAGGGTTATCGGCTGATCCTCACCATGCCGGAGACGATGTCGGTCGAGCGCCGCAAGATGCTCGCGCTGCTCGGCGCCGAGCTGGTGCTGACCGAGGGTCCCAAGGGCATGAAGGGCGCCATCGCCAAGGCCGAGGAACTGGCGTCCTCCCTTCCCGATGCCGTCATTCCGCAGCAGTTCGAAAACCCTGATAATCCCGAGATCCACCGCAAGACGACGGCCGAGGAAATCTGGAACGATACCGACGGCACGGTCGACATCGTCGTCTCCGGCATCGGCACCGGCGGCACGATCACCGGCGTCGGCCAGGTGCTGAAAAGCCGCAAGCCCGAGATCAAGATCATCGCCGTCGAGCCGGCCGATTCGCCGATCCTCTCCGGCGGCAATCCCGGCCCGCACAAAATCCAGGGCATCGGCGCCGGCTTCGCGCCGAA